>JANYDL010000092.1 GCA_025363635.1 Actinomycetes bacterium | reverse complement strand
AATAGCCCGGCGGTTAAGCGAGTGACAAGAACCTTGAGCTCCAAGCCGACCTTCTTGAATAGATGGTCGGCATCGCTACTAGTGTGTTGGGCCAATTGGGTCGCTGCCTGGACCTCTCCACCGCTTAGAATAGCCACTTGGGTCTGAGTATTGATGAGCATGGTTGGCTGGGCGATGAGTGTCGCTGATTTGGCGGTCGCCAAATCATGGAGCGTCAATGACGACAGATGGTTCCAATCACTGAACTGGGAGACGGAATGTCCATTGAGTAGAGGATCAAGCCCCCATTCGCTCAGGGCATTTTCATCGGCGAGGTACACTTTAGCTTTCAAAAGAAGCGAATCCTTGGGGCCATCTCCGTTGCAGCGTTGATAGATATCTTGCCGAGGGTAAATCCGTTCCGCCAAGGACATTGCGAAAGTGTCGCGGTCATCGCTATGACCCGCTGGACAATCATGCCATAGAACTAGGATGTTATCGGAACGCAAATCAAATCGCGTGACAGGTCTCAAAAGCTCCTGAATGACTTTGTCCCATTCCTCTTTGGCACCTTTGGTCAGCGTCGCATTAAACCAACAGAGACTCTGTGCGGTGCAAGCTCGTTTCAGGTCCAGGTAGTTTTGCCAGCGGCTAAGTTGCCCGGAGACGGTCTTTGTCACTTTGTCGCAGCGGATCTCATTTGAGCTGGTGCATAAAGGGTGCGGGGGCCATTCGGCTATTGGCAGGGCGCCCTGCTGAGGGATGGGTTGGCTCACCTCGATGAGAATAGACCGGGCAGCTCTAGGTGTTACACCTGGCTGTGCCTCTTGCACGACCAGGCTAACTATACCTTTTTGTAAACCAATGAGCGTCCAATCCTGTTGGCCGGTCTGAATTGGATCGACGATGCCGCGCCGCGAAAATCGCAGATGTGAACCAGGCTCAATGTGGATGGAACGGCTTTGGCCGACGGCAAGGCGCCACGATTCCCTCTTGATGACGGGTTCAACCCTGGAGTTATCCTCGTCGAGTAAGGGCTGTGTTCCACCTCCCTCCGTTTCTTCATTCATTTTTTCACTGTCAGGCATCGATTGTGCTACTGCCATTGGCGATAGAAGCAAAATTACCAGCAAGAGGGCATTGACGGCGCTCAAGATCCAAGCAGTCATGAATGGGATTCCTTTCGTGTTAATCCGCGCCGCCATAGCTCACCTTTGTCGATCTGATGCATAGTGGGAGGTCCCGAGCACCATCCACGGTTCGAATTGAAATATCGGGGAAGTGAACATGCTCACCTCCCTTGACGTTGCTGAGGCTGGCCAAGACATCGATCATGCTAAGAGGACTTTTGATCAGAATAGTCGGCCGGACTTTCAGCATGGTCACCGGTGTAGCGCCAAGAAGACACGCGACCTCTCCATGGAGCTGGCGTACTAGATATCCATCTATGGGTACCTTACTGGGAAGATTTTTGAACACATCTGGATCATAGGCCGTGATCATTTGCCTGGGCTTGAGCCCCATGCCAAATTGCGGCGATTGCCCAAAGAGAATCAATGCGACAGCCAGTCCAAACCCCAGGGCAGTCAAGTGAGACACCAGTGGCGAGACTTGCTCGATTCCTGCCCACCGCAAGAGACTTGTGGCTGACTCCCGAAATTGCGCAACTGAGTTCACGGGCAACTCCAGGTTGGATTGGTTGCCTCGATCCCTAAGTCGCGCGCCATTTCACAGACAAGGGGATCCGAGCCCCTCTGATGATCGCTTCGCGGGGGCAGGGAGAGTATCGCACGCCCTCCGTCCTCTTCAAGGTAGGCTCGAAACGATCCTGTCCATCTCAAAGCAGCGGCTTCATTGTGATCAACGGAATGCTCCCAATTAGCGACTTCGGCTTGGATCACTCCAATAGCCGCCCAACAAAACGAAACAGCCACGGTCGCAATCCACACCTGTACAAAAGAAATCATCGAACCTCCCCTTCAAGGCGCAAGCGAGGACGCCAATTGGGCAATCTGAAGTCAATGAGTGGATTACGTTCATGATGGGGCTGGAAAGAAAATTCGTGCTCAGTTCCCGAATGCCGTTCGCCGTCACCTACAAATACGCGGCAGTCTCCCGTCACCAGGGCCTCGGAAGGCCAACCCCACATTTCGAGCGCTGGACTTCGACCAGTGTTGGGCCACGAACTCAGTAGCACTTTCGCCTCGTGAAGATTTTCAACTAGAGCGGCGTTCTCGCCGCATTGCCTTGCCGCACCTTCCTCCCCTTGTGCCGCCTTCATCATCCTGGCAAACGTCACCAAGTCATTTGCGGTTTTCACGCTAGATTGCACAGTTGCCATTAGGCAGAGTCCGCTAATCATAGTCGCAAAAACTGAACTCATTTCAGGGCTCCCTTGGAGTGTGAGGAGTCTTTGTAGCTTGCTCATGGGGAGTTTGCCACGGACATGGCATTGACTCATGAAAAGTCAAACATGCCAGTACCAAGCAGTTTTGTTATGGAAAAGCCCAACCCCGCGCCGATTGCAGATTTTCCGAGCCCATCGCGAGCATAAGAAGGCGA
>JANYDL010000057.1 GCA_025363635.1 Actinomycetes bacterium | reverse complement strand
CGAAATAACTTCAGTAACGCCATCACGTTTCATCGTCACTCCGTAGAGCGCATCTGCAATTTCCATTGTGCGCTTCTGGTGCGTAATGATGATCAACTGCGAACTTTCGCGGAGCTCTTCAAAGATTGCCAATAGGCGACCAAGATTCACATCATCCAGGGCTGCTTCGACTTCGTCGAGCACATAGAAGGGACTTGGTCGTGCTTTGAATATTGCAACTAGAAGTGCAATTGCCGTCAATGCCTTCTCGCCACCGGAAAGCAAGGAGAGACGCTTCACGCGCTTTCCTGGAGGGCGAGCTTCAACGTCCACACCTGTATTCAACAAGTCGTCTGGATTGGTCAGGATGAGTCTTCCATCTCCCCCTGGGAAGAGCCGCGAGAAGATATCTTCAAAATGCTTTGCAGTCTCTTCATATGCATCCATGAAAATCTGCTGCACCCGCTCGTCTACTTCCTTGATGATGTCAAGCAAGTCTTTCTTCGTGCGCCTTAAATCTTCCAATTGCTCTGCAAGGTAGAGCAAGCGCCCTTCAAGAGCGGTGAATTCCTCTAGTGCCAGAGGATTAATTTTGCCAAGGAGTGCTAGGGATCGTTCCGTCGAAATTAAGCGCCTCTCTTGTTGTTCTCGTCGGTATGGCACAAGGTCACCAGCGATAATCTCTCCCTCATCAGTTTCGATAAAGGTCGGGACATCATTCTCTGGGCCATACTCGGAAAGCAGAGTAGGCAGGTCAATTCCAAACTCCTCCACCGCTCGACCTTGAAGTTGTTCGATTCGCATTTTCTGTTCTGAACGCGCCAATTCATCTCGATGGACGCTAGAGGTGAGTTGGTCCAATTCACTTGTGAGTTCGCGACCTCGTGCTCGCACCGTCAAGGTTTCACCTTCGCGGTTGGAACGCAGCTCATCGAGTCGCGCGCGTTCACTAGAGGCCTTTGCAATCGATCTTTCTATATGAATGAGCGCTTCGTATGCCGATTCAGCAACTGCTTGAGAAATAATGGCACCTCGTGCACGTGCACTGCGACGATGGATTGCTTTTTCGGATGCTTCGCGTTCGGCGCGTGCACCTTCCTCTAGTGCTCGCGCACGGACGTTAAGGGATTCAACGCGCTCTTCGCTTGTGCGCACACTCAGGCGCGCTTCAACTTCAGTCGTTCGTGCGAGGGATACTTGCGCACGTATTTCTTCCGCGCGAGAGTGACTTGGTTCCACCACATCGCCGTGATGCAGTAATTGTTGTTGTGCGATGGTGAGTTCTGATTCGTCACGCATCTTCGCTGAAGTGGCCTCTGCTATAGCAATATTTAGCCGCTCGACTTCGGCTCGCGCTGATTTCGCATGTTGGCCAGCCACTGCAAGTTGTTCGGTGAGGGCGGCAATTCGAGCATCAGATTCATTGAGTTTACTTAAAGCAAGATCGTTTTCGCTCTGGCGTACAGCAACTTCGCCCTCGGCCGCGGAAATTTCAAAGCGAAGTCTTTCGCAGACATGAGAAATATCTAAAGACTTCTGGGTGAGGTCATCAATCATGGCTTGGATCTCGATAAGCGAATTTGAAGATGTAGAACCACCCCGAGCACGTGTACGCGTGAAGAGATCGCCCTCCCTCGTCACAGCCGTGAGATCGGGATGGCGAGAAATGATGAATTTTGCTTCTTCATTTGATTCAGCAATGACGGTGTGCGCTAAGAGCTCGGTCAAAAGCCCAGCAATCTGATTTGAGCGGACGTGGGAGGAGAGCCCTGCGACATCAGAAGGAAGCAAAATGTCTGAATTATGATTACTTGATTGGACCAAAAGATCTGCCTGCCCAAGATTTTCAGAACGTAAAGTCGATAACGCTAGGACAGCAGATGAGAGATCTTGAACCACAATCGCACTAGCAAGGGACCCAAGGGCTGCGGCTACCGCCGCCTCCCAACCAGGATCGACGTTAATAAGCGAAGCGATTGACCCTAAAACGACTACCCCTCGTGCATTATCAAGCAAAGCGGCAGCGCCATCGCGCGACGTGGAAGTGAGGCGAAGTGCCTCTAACTTAGATTCAATGCCATTTCGTTCCCGATCGGCAACTCTTTCTTGATCGATAAGAACTGACAGAGCCTGGTTTGCTCTCTTGAGACGACTTTGTGCGTTTTCGAATTGAGAGTCAAAACCGAGCTCACTTGAGTCGGCACTAGCAATTTCCAATTCATAGGTTGAGTGCTCACGGGTTGCAAGATCTGCTCGGCTCTGTGCTTCATCACGTGCACTTACAAGACGCGAAATTTCCTCGGCTATAGCATCAAGGCGCGCTGCTAAAGATTTTATGTGGCCTTCTTGACGCGCTGTTCCTTCTCGTTGATCGGCGAAAGCCCGTAAGCCTGCCGCCACTCGATCTTCTTCTAATTTAAGTTCGTGTTCGGCAACCGCAAGCGCCTCACTTGCATTCTTCAAATTTATTTGAAGTGTTTGAATTGAATTACGTAAATCATTTTCTTCCGCCCGCAACAAAGCAGCATCGTGATCAAGTATTTCAGGATCACGTCCTGAAATCCGCGCATCATCTGCCTCTTCGGCCATAAAGCGCGAGCGTTCTTGCGCCAAACTTTGAGTTCCTCGGAATTTTTCACGAAGTGCATTCAACTGATAGTAAGTCTCTTGGGCATTAATTAACCGCGGCGCATCGATGGCGGCTTGTTCATCTAGCTCGGCCTCACGATTTCTCGTTGCCTCTAATTCGGCCTCGACCAGCGCTCGACGCTCGCGAAGAACGGTTTCATCTGCAACCTCAGCATCGAGAGTGCGTGTAAGAGAGATCAAATCATCAGCAAGTAATCGCAACTTTGCATCGCGTAGATCGGCTTGAATCGTTGCGGCCTTCTTAGCAACCTCTGCTTGCTTGCCAAGTGGACGAAGTTGTCGACGAAGTTCTACCGTGAGGTCTTGTACTCGCGCCAAATTTGTTTGCATAGATTCGAGTTTGCGCAGCGCTTTTTCTTTGCGCTTGCGATGCTTAAGCACACCTGCGGCTTCTTCAATAAATCCGCGACGTTCTTCAGGATTGGCCATCAAAATGGCATCGAGCTGACCTTGTCCCACAATGACGTGCATCTCGCGACCAATACCGCTATCGCTAAGGAGTTCTTGAATATCGAGAAGACGAGAGGCATCTCCATTGATCTGATATTCACTTGTACCATTGCGGAAAAGGATGCGAGAAATAGTAACTTCGGTGTAATCGATGGGCAGAGCGCCGTCCGTATTGTCGATCGTGACGGAGACTTCGGCCCGACCCAGAGGCGCGCGCCCACTCGTGCCAGCGAATATGACATCTTCCATTTTGCCGCCGCGAAGAGACTTGGCCCCTTGCTCTCCCATCACCCAACTCAGAGCATCGACCACATTGGATTTTCCCGAACCATTGGGTCCAACGACGCAGGTGATGCCTCGTTCTAGGCGAAGAGTGGTTGAGGAGGCAAAGGACTTAAAGCCCTTGAGGGTGATGCTCTTCAAATACACAACGCAAACCTACCCTAGGGGCTCACACTTCTAGGTTTGGCTCCTCATGTGCAACCGAAAGGAGTTCGTAAGCGATTCGCGCTGCTATTTGCTCGGCTTCGCGTTTGCTCTTACCTTGGCCCTCTGCAAGTGCTTCTCCGCCCACCATCGCAAGAGCGGTGAAACTCTTGTCGTGGTCTGGACCGGTCTCTGTCACGAGATATTCAGGTGCACTTCTACCGCTCGAGGCCAGCAATTCTTGGAGAGCTGTCTTGCCATCAAGGCCTGCACCCTTAGAGACCGCACTTTCAAGAGTGCTTTCAATCAACTTCAAAACCACAGCAGAGGTTTGAGAAAAACCATGTTCTATATATATGGCGCCAATAATCGCCTCAAGGGCATCAGCTAAAAGTGAATTTTTATCTCGTCCGCCAGTATTTTCTTCGCCTTTTCCTAAAAGAATAACTGAACCTAATTCAAGGCTTCGTGCGATCGCGGCGAGTGCTCGCATATTGACAACACCAGACCGTAAAGGAGAGAGGCGACTCTCATCTAAATCTGGGTAGCGACGGTACAACTCTTCAGTGACCACCAGACCTAGGACAGAATCGCCGAGAAATTCCAGTCGTTCATTTGTCTGGGTCGCACCTGTTTCGTAAGCATACGAGCGGTGTGTTAGCGCTAAATCCAATAAATCTGGGCTCAGTTCGATACCCAAAGATTTAATTAGCGAAGAGTACAGATCAGACCTCGATTACCTGACGACCGTTGTAGGTACCGCAGGTTGGGCATGCAGTGTGTTGCAACTTAGGCTGTTGGCACTGTGGGCATGCAGCAAGAGCAGCCGCGGTAGTCTTCCACTGGCTTCGACGAGAACGAGTTTTCGAGCGAGACATCTTCCGCTTTGGTACTGGCACTTTACGTTCCTCTTTCTTAAGGTTCCTATAGATTCTTATATATCCCTATAGATTTCTATAGGTTGCTACTCGTTTCTCAGCCGTGAATCCACATGGCAGCTTCAGTGGCTAGGCGCCAAGTATCCCCTAAAACGGCTAATTCTTGAAATCGAGGTTCTCATTCGGATCTTCGGGGCCGAGATCGAGTAGGGCCTTCCAGCGAGGATCGACTACTTCATGCTCGTGATCTGCTTCAAGCAGGGACCATTTCACACCGCATCCAGAGCACAGGCCAGGGCAATCCTGCTGGCAGAGTGGATTGATAGGTAGACCTAGCACGATTGCATCACGAATGGGACCTTCAAGATCAATATCATCGCCTTCAAGCATGAAGTCTTCATCGACATCCAAATCATCTACCTCAGCGGCTTTTCTCTGAGCTTTTGTATGTACCTTCTTATCCGGTGCATATCGGTATAGCTCTTGAATACGATGATGTAAATCTATTTCAAGGGGCTCCAAACAACGCATACATGTGCCATCGGCCACGGCTGCAATCTGCGCGCTCACCAAAATTCCCTGTGAAACCGATTCAAGTCGCATATCAACATGGATTGCCTCGCCCGCTTCAACTGCGATGACATCAAGTCCGATCGGTTCAGGGATTGCAATATCGAAACTATATTCCTTCATTTCGCCCGAGCGACGCGGGAGGTCGTGAGCGTTAAAGAGAAAAACTTTTGATTTATGCATCACGTATTAGATGTCTTAGTCGTTGGCGAGTTGCGAAAGTACGTCGTTATCTCCCGCTCCAGCCAGTCGTTCGCGCCCGCGCGAAACCGCATCCATAGTCTTGCTCAGAATAACTTCGAGCGTGGCAAGCCGCGAATCAATGTAATTTTCGACTTCTTCGCGCTCGCGTGCAGCCGTGGTTCTTGCGTCATTCAAAATTCTTTGCGATTCATCACGTGCCGCCTGCACAATGGAAGTCTGTTCGACCATTCTGGCAACTTCTTCCCGAGCCATGGAGATTAATTGTTCTGCGCTATGACGGCCTTCTTCAATAATCGCATCGCGTGTTGCCAGCAGATTCTGAGCGCTCGCAAAATCCTGTGGCAGAGCACCGCGCGCTTCATCAAGAATTTCAAGAAGTTCTGTGCGGTGCACAACGCATGAAGCCGAAAGCGGGACGCTTCGAGCTTCCTCAACCATAGTAATCGCAGCATTGAGTTTTTCGACGGAATCCATCTTCACTCCCCTCGCAATCTGATGCGCAGGGCATCATTGACATTTGGCGGAACCATGGCAGATACATCTCCACCAAAATGTGCCAATTCTTTTACCAATGAAGAGGATAAAAATGAGTGCGTTGGCGCAGTTGCCATAAACATGGTCTCTACATTCATTTGCAAATGCACTTGAGCCATTTGAAGTTCGTAATCGAAGTCGGTCAAGACTCGCAGGCCCTTTACGATCGTTGTGACTCCTTGCTCTTTGCAGTAATCGGCCAGGAGCCCATACCAAGAATCCACAATGACATTAGAGAATTGCTTTGTGTTCTCGCGAATTAAATCTATCCGCTCTTCTACCGTAAAAAGACTAGCTTTGGCGCGATTCTCAAGGACTGCAACGATCACCTGATCAAAATGCGCACTTGCTCTTTCCACGATATCGAGGTGGCCATACGTCATCGGATCGAAGGATCCCGGACACACTGCGTTCTTCATGCGGCAAACGCTAGCAATGATTGCTACTCATATCCATTCTTATGCGAATTCCCAGCACTTAAACGACTTTCCCATAGTAAATCCTCGCTTGCCCGTATTCCCTTTCGCGAAATGACTCATATCCACTCGGCCATATGAGTGTTGATGTCTTACTGCCTTTCTCGACGGCAACTACTGCGCCATTGTTAAAAAAATTCCCAACCCTCAGACTCGTCAGACATTTAAGCAATTCGGCATCTGCGAATTCATAGGGTGGGTCCAGATATACGATGTCATATTGTGTAGGGGCTGCACCTTCTGCAAATCTCTGCGCAGCCATTGCGAATAGATGAAACGAGCCCGCAACTTTACTTTTAGACACCAACTCATAATTTGTAGAAATAGTTTTACATGCAGCCTCATTCTTCTCCACTGCATGTACTACGGAGGCGCCACGGGAAAGGGCTTCAAGACCAATGGCTCCGGAACCAGCAAAGAGATCGAGAAAATGAATGCCCACAAAATCGCCAAATTCAGAGACCAGAGAGGAGAAGAGTCCCTCTCGAGCGCGATCGGAGGTTGGTCGTGTTGCGCCAGCCACGGTAGAGAGAGTTCTTCCTTTGGCCAGTCCAGCAATGATTCGCATTCGTAAATCCTACTTTCACCCTTTATCTATGTAATCGACCGATTCATCCGCGCTAATCTTTTTGAGTTCTTGGATCAAGTCAGGGTGGTGGCTGAGTAGAGGATCGGATTGAACAAGATCTTGAGCATCCTTGCGTGCAAGGTCAATCAGACTCTCGTCCCTTAGAACTCTCAGCAGTCGAAGATGTGAACGTGTACCCGACTGACTTACCCCTAGGACATCGCCTTCTCGGCGTTGTTCAAGGTCAATGCGCGAAAGCTCGAACCCATCATTGCTTGCCGCGACAGCCTCTAAACGGATTCGGGCAGAACTTTCCGGCTCCGCAGTGGTTACAAGAAGGCAGAGGCCAGCCGCATCGCCTCGCCCCACGCGACCGCGCAATTGATGAAGTTGAGAAACGCCAAAGCGATCAGCATCCATGATGATCATCATTGTCGCGTTAGGTACATCCACACCCACTTCAATTACCGTAGTGGATACCAAGACATCAATTTCTCCATAAGCAAATGCACTCATCGTCTTTTCTTTTTCATCGCTGTTAAGTTGACCATGAAGAATTGCCACTCTAAGCCCGGACAATGGACCTGCATGCAACATTGGCGCCAACTCTTCAACCGAGGTCAACTCTTGGCTGGCATTCCCAAAGAGAAACTCCATGTCCGCATCGGTCGGTGAAGAGGCGCTAATACGCGGAGCAACAACATATGCCTGATGGCCCAGGGCTACTTCTTCTCTGATACGTGCCCACGCTCTTGACAAGTGTGCGGGTTTTTCAAGACTTGCAATAACGTGCGTGGTGATTGGCTGGCGGCCCAGGGGAAGTTCTCGCAAAGTTGAAACATCTAAATCACCAAATATCGTCATAGCGACGGTTCGTGGAATTGGAGTAGCAGTCATGACGAGAAGGTGGGGAGGAAATTGAGCTTTTGCTTTCAGCCCGTCGCGCTGTTCGACCCCGAACCGATGTTGCTCATCAACTACAACTAGTCCTAAGTCATGGAAAGCAACACTTTCACTCAAGAGTGCATGAGTACCGATAACGATGCCCGCGTCACCACTTGCCGCTAATGCGTTCGATTCCCTGCGCGAAACAGCACTTTGAGAACCCGTAATTAGAGTTACTTGCGTTGCGTGATCGGAGCCACCCAACATTCCACCTTCTCCCAACGGGCCCAATAACTTCTTGAGCGTACGTAAATGTTGTTGTGCCAACACTTCGGTTGGAGCAAGCAATGCGGCTTGCCCTCCACTATCTACGACGGCAAGCATTGCCCTGATCGCAAGTACCGTCTTGCCAGAACCGACTTCACCTTGCAAAAGTCGATGCATAGGGTGGGATTGCGCGAGGTCGCTCTCAATTTCTACACCGACTTCGCGCTGTCCTTGAGTAAGTTGAAATGGAAGTGAAAGGTCGAAGGCTTCTAGCAACCCACCTAACCTTGCAGGACGAGCCGTTGCACTGAGTTTGCGCAATTGATCCTTGCGCTGGGCAAGTAAAAGTTGCAGAAGAAAAGCCTCATCAAAGGTAAGGCGTTGGCGCGCCGACTCAGCTTGAGATAAGTCAGTGGGATTGTGTAGCCAGGTCAGCGCTTCTCGAAGAGTCGGATAGCGATGATTAAGGCGAATTCTCTCTGGCAGAAAATCGGGAATGTCATCTAAAGCTTCAACTGCAAGTGCTATGCATTGCGCTAACTTCCAAGATGGCAACTTTCCGGTTGCTGAATAGACGGGCAAGAATTTGCCTGCAAATTGATCTACTGCACTATCAACATCCGCGCCATCCGTAATGAGTTCATAATCTGGATGTGCCAATTGTCTCTTATTATTGAATTCACCAACTTTGCCAGCAAAGAGTCCTTGTCTTCCCACACGTAAATCGCGTTCACGCCATGCTTGATTGAAGAAAGTGAGCGAGAGTTTTGCTGATCCATCTGTCACCACAACTTCTAGAATTGTCCCCTTGCGTCCATGCAAAGGTCTGACATTCACGCTAAAGATTTCCGCCAGAATAGTTACGTCATCATTGGGTTTTAGCGTTGAAATATCGGTGAGTTCGCCACGCACTTCGTACCTGCGCGGATAATGTCGCAAAAGATCCATCACTGTCTTTGCGCCGATGCCTGTCTCCAACGCCTTTGCTGTGCGATCTCCGAGAACATTGACGAGTTTGGTATCCAAGGAGGCCACGAAGGTATTCTCTCTTGAACTGGTCGAATGTCGGCCTAACGCGTCCAAACTTGATCATCTCTCGATAAAGATAATCTCAGTCCCGAGGTTCCAACTTAAATGCGTGATGAAGACAAGCCATGCGCGAACAATTCCTATGAGCGCGGCTATTGAAAAGTTGAAGCGAAATAGTCATCCAAAGAACTTGATGGCTCTCAAATATTTGCGGTTATTGGTGCGATATCAAGCGGTCTGGAGGCCAGCCACCAGGAAGTCCATGCCGAACATCATCGGTACCATGAGGAACGGGTAGACGGAAGTCGTGGCAAACTTCGACTTCTCTAGATCCAAGGCTGGCTTTCACCTCGCCTTTGAAGAGCCAGCTCAACTGCTCGTCCATACCTGTATTCTCTTGGGCGCTTCGACAAATCGAGCCTAGTTGGCCTGTGCGAAGTTTTACTCACGAAAGGGTTAAGGCTAAATCAGTGTGGATTAGCGCCCCTTTTTTACGCTCAATTCGCGACTTTGGCGACAAAACGCTACCCTTAGCGCCGTTCACGAACTGGTTTGCAAAAAACCCAAGGCTTTTGAGGAGTAACGATGGCTGCAACATGCGATATCTGTGGCAAAGGCCCCAGCTTTGGCAACAACGTCTCTCACTCCCAAGTCAAGACCCGTCGTCGTTGGAATCCAAATATTCAGCGTGTTCGTACCCTTGTTGGTGGCTCAACCAAGCGTCAGAACGTCTGCACCTCATGCCTCAAGGCTGGCAAGGTCACTCGCTAAATTCTTACCAAGTTTGAATACCGCTCGCGCTTGAACTGCTTTTATTAGAAATGTTTAAATCCCGAAGGTTGTTTTTCTAAACCTTCAATCACAACTCCCTCACCTTGCCTGACTTCGCCAATGAGAAAACCTGGGAGCCCTTTACCTGTCGCGAGAAAAATATGATCTTCTCCTCCCGCTCCAACCCAATCCCATACCTCGGCCTCCACTGCTTGCGCGAGTTCTGATAAATCTACAAAATCAGGGTGCCGTTGAATTAGCGATGCGTTGAAGGAGAGATGGACGCTCGACGCGCGCGCTATTTGTTCGCCCTGAACCATTAACCCATCACTGATATCCATCATGGCGTGAGCAAAGCGCATAAAGGGTGCATCCTCGTATGCCACGGTGGGGGCTCGATACTGAGCTAAGGCGCGCTGTGCGCTTGCACGTGCGCGAAGGTCGAGACTTTCCAAATCAACGTCGCCACTGAGTAGATACAAACCTGCAGCGGACCACCCTGGGAGATTTGAAATAAAAATTTCATCTCCGACTACTGCTCCAGATCGCAGAATAGGCGTTCCTACCCTTCCAATTGCGGTGATAGAAATCATCACCTCACATCCACGAACGATGTCGCCACCCACGACAGTTACATTGCATTTGCGCGCTTCTTGATCAATGCCGATCGCTAACTCCCTAATCCATTCCAAACTTTCGCTTCCTGAAAGTGCTACTCCCACCACGAGGTGGTCTGGGGTAGCTCCCATCGCGAATATGTCAGCCAAATTCGCCGCTGTAATCCTGCGTCCGATATCAAATGCACTCGACCAGTCGCGACGAAAATGAACTCCCTCTACCGCCATATCCGTCGTGATCACAGTACGACGAGAAGTCGTGACGACAGCCGCGTCATCCCCGATGCCTACAACAATTCGTGAATCGGGGCGCGTGAATACTTTCGCCAATTCGGCGATGATCTCGGCCTCCGAAAACTCCACGTGGGTAGCCTACGCACAAACGTTCTTAGCAAATGGGTTCTCAACGATCGGCCCCTCCCCGAATGGCCTAGAAATGCGATACCGTCGCCTTCGCATATGGATCTACGAAAGGATCTCCCATGTCAGTACAGGCCTACATCTTGATTCAAACTGAGGTCGGGAAAGCATCAAGCGTGGCGCACGCGGTCTCTGCTATTGCTGGTGTGACTCTGGCCGAAGGTGTCACTGGTCCTTACGACGTCATTATGCGCGCCGAAGCTCCCAGCATGGAGGAATTTGGTCGTGTCATTTTGTCAAAAGTGCAAACAGTCGTCGGGATTACGCGCACCCTGACCTGCCCGGTAACTACTTACTAACTTCTCTTCAATTCCCCAAGACGGAGTTCACTCGCGTTAGTGCTGTCTTAATTAATTCATGAATAAGTTGGCTGTAATCAATTCCGCTCTCTGCCCATAAATTGGGAAACATTGATGTAGGTGTGAATCCTGGAATTGTGTTGAGTTCGTTAATAACGATCTGCCCATTGTCGCGATAAAAGAAATCAACTCTGGCTAATCCAGAACATCCCAAAGCGGTAAATGCAAGAGCAGCCAAACGTCGAATTTCCGATCGAGATTCTTCCGGAATATCGGCGGGAATCTTGGCAGCGGTGGCACCGTCAAGATATTTTGCCTCGAAATCGTAGAATTCAAATCGATTGTCAATGATAACTTCACCAGGTGCCGATGTGCGCACCACTCCATCCATTTCGAGGACGGCACATTCAATTTCTCGCCCCGAGACCATTTCTTCGATGAGAGCCTTGCGGTCAAATCGATGGGCTTCCTTGAGCGCATCTTCAAAATCTTCTACAGAGCGAACTTTTGTCGTACCTCGACTTGATCCACCGCGGGCCGGTTTCACAAATACTGGATAGGTCAACATGGAAAGTCGCATTTCGCATGCTGTGCGTTGGTTCGCCCATTGTTCCGTGGTAATCAGAATGCCCTGCGCCACTTTCATATCGTGCGCCTCAAAGATGGCCTTCGCAAAGGATTTATCCATCGCAACCGATGATGCGAGCACGCCGCTTCCGACATAAGGAATGTTAGCGACTTCGCAGAACCCTTGGATTGTTCCATCTTCGCCATAAGGTCCATGTAAAATCGGAAATATAACATCCACGTGAAGCGGTTTTCCATCTACTGAAAAACCATGCAAGTCAGTGCTAATTTCTTGCGCATCTTCAGGCACGATCGGCAAAACTCCATCCACAATTCCTAAAGAATAATTTTCAGGAATCAAAACCCAACGCCCGGCAGTCCGAGTAATACCTATCAATACCGGTTCATATATTTCGCGATTGATCGCACTCAATATGCCGCCGGCAGAAATACACGATATTTCGTGCTCGCTACTGCGACCTCCGCAGAGAATTGCGACAACGATCTTGATCACTTAATAAACTCCTCAGCTCGTATACTTATTTCCATCAATCTCTGCATTGCTTGAAGTGGAGAAATACTCCCACGAACTACATCGGAGACGGCTTCAATAATGGGAACCTCCACTCCGACTCGATGGGCAAGTTCAACAACAGCACCTGCCGAAGCAACGCCCTCAATAGTTTTTGCGACGTGTGACCGCGCATACTCGACAGTCCCGCCATATCCCAGGGCTTCGCCAAAGGAACGATTACGTGAGAGAGGCGATCCACATGAAGCCACGAGATCTCCCATCCCAGCTAGTCCCGCGGCACTCAACGGGTCTGCGCCATGGGCCGCGCCCAATCGCGCAACTTCATTGAGCCCTCGGGTAATCAGCATCGCTTGGGTGTTCTCCCCCAATCCCATTCCGACGGCCATTCCCACCGCTAGTGCAATGACACTTTTTACCGCACCGGCCATCTCGCACCCGATAACATCATGAGAGAGATATACGCGGTAATAAGGAGTTGCAAAGAGCGCCTGAACTCGTAGGGCGAGGGCTTCGGATGATGAAGCCACGACCGCACCTGCAGGTTGTCGCAGGATCAATTCATTGGCCAGATTTGGCCCTGTCACTATGGCAAGTCTTTCCTCTTTGCATTTGAGAACATCGCGCAAAACTTCAGTCATCCGCATCTGCGTCGCAACTTCGATGCCTTTAAGTGTGCTGATGAGGGCGGAGTCTTCATCTATCAAAGGTCGCCATTGCGTGAGGTTTTCCCGCAATGTCTGCGCCGGAACTGCCAATACATAATTTCGTGAATGCTCAAATGCGGCTTCAACGTTGCTGGTGGCAACTAAGAGTGACGGCAGAACTATGTCATGAAGGTAACGAGCATTGGAGTGGGTGTTGTTTATTTCATCTACGATTTCTTGGCTGCGACCCCAAATGAGAACATCATTTCCTGCATCAACTAAAACTTGCGCCATAGTCGTACCCCACGCACCTGCGCCAAGTACGGTTACTGCACTCACTTCTTGCCTTTTTTGAAATTGCCCGTGCGTGGAAGATCCGATGTTCGTGGATCGAAAATAATTTCTGGTGGAATTTCACCTCGTATAGAAGCAAGGAGTTCAGTCAAGGGCTTCATCATGAAAGCAGTCGCTTCTACCAAGGCGGCCTGATCGTCGGCTTTTCCATACCAAACCGAAAGATCAATCGGTGCACCCGCACGTAATGTGACTTTCGTTCGCGGAAAAAAATGCACTCGTTTGCCGTAACGAGGCAAGACTTTTGATGGCCCCCAAGCAGCAACCGGGATTATTGGAGTTTGAGTCAAGATAGCAAGTCTGGCTGCACCAGTCTTTGCAACCATCGGCCATAAATTCTCGTCGCGCGTCAAAGTACCTTCGGGGTATATTCCGATCAGATGTCCTGCCTTAAGAGCAGCCACCGCGTGCGCAAGAGCGGTATTGGCCGTGGCAGTTTCGCGATTTACTGGAATCTGCCCCGCTGCCAAAATAATCCTGCCAATAATAGGAATGTCAAAAACTGATTTCTTACCAATGAAACGTGGCGCTCGTCCGTTGAGATAAAGAAATTGCGCAAAGAAAAGTACATCGACGTACGAGACGTGGTTGCTTATAACTATTGCGGGACCAGTGGCTGGGATATTTTTGGTTCCGGTCCAATCACGCTTGGTGAATAGACCAATAATGGGAATCAGAATTCGGGCACAGGTGGTGAATGCTCTATTCGTTCCGAGGGGATGGCCGGTTGGTGGAGCGTAAACAATCTCCTGCTGCTCTTCACTCACAACCCTGAGCCTACCTTCCGAAATGAAAATCGCTGAGGGAATAGAAAACGGGGCAGACCAATCTGCAGTCTGCCCCGTCGTGTACTAAAAACTACTTCTTCTTAGCTACTTTCTTAGCAACCTTCTTTGGGGCTGCCTTCTTTGCTGCTGGCTTCTTAGCAAGAGCCTTCTTTGCTGCTGGCTTCTTAGCAAGAGCCTTCTTTGCTGCTGGCTTCTTAGCAACAGCCTTCTTTGCTACCGGCTTGACAACAGGCTTGGCAACAACTTTAGGAGCAGGCTTTGGCGCTGGCTCAAGCTTTCGAGTTCCAGCAATGATCTCCTTCAGTCCCTTTGCAGGCAGGAAGCGTGGCTTCTTGCTGGCTTTGATCTGAATTGTCTCACCTGTGAATGGGTTGCGACCTTTGCGGGCCTTGCGATCTACCTTCTTGAACTTGCCGAAATCATTGATAGTCACATCTTCGCCTTTGGCGAGATTGCGAGTAATAGCATCAAAAACGATATCTACGGCGTGTGCTGCCTCTTTCTTGCTGTCGTTGAAGTGTGGCGTCAACGAGGCAATGAATTGGGTCTTATTCATCAAAATCCCCTTATTTTTACGCGTAAATGTTAAGCATCCGCCTAACGTGATTAGAAATTTACGCAGTATTTACGCGTGAGTCCACCTCTTTCGGCGCGTGTCGCGAACAATTATTTACTGGCATTTACTCAAAAGAGTAAGAAAATCAGTACTTTTATACCCATTGAGGAGTATCGGAGTCTCAAGAAAAGGTAGAGAGTTCGCTGAATTCGCTTTAAAAAACAGCAAAAATGAGCGTAAATTCCCTACTTCGTGGGAAGGGTTGCCGGTTTGAAAGATGGGCGCACCTTTTCAAATGCGCTAATTTCAGCGACATGGTTGAGGGTCAATCCGATGTCGTCAAGACCTTCCATCAAACGCCATCTCGTGTAATCGTCGATTTCAAATCCGACTTTGACATTCTGATATGACACCGCGCGATCTTCAAGGCTCACAGTCACGGCAAGGTTTGGAGAAGCCTCAATGGCGTTCCAGAGCTCCTCTACCTCCTCTTGCGAAAGAACAATCGTCAACAGGCCACCCTTCGCGCTATTGCCACGGAAAATGTCTGCAAAGCGAGAAGAAATAACCACCTTAAAACCATAATTCTGAAGGGCCCAGACCGCATGTTCTCTTGAAGAACCAGTACCGAAATCAGCACCTGCCACCAGAATTGATCCGTGCTTGAACGGCTCTTTATTGAGAATGAAATCTGGGTCATTTCGCCATGCAGCGAACAAACCATCTTCGAAGCCAGATCGAGTTACTCGTTTCAAATAAACTGCTGGAATAATTTGATCGGTATCAACATTGCTGCGACGAAGTGGTACCGCATTGCCTGTATGTGTTGTGAATTTTTCCATAGTAAGTGAGCCTTTCTACAAATCTGCCGGTGAAGAAAGAGTTCCGCGAATTGCGGTTGCTGCTGCTACCAGTGGGCTGACTAAGTGGGTACGCCCACCTTTACCTTGTCGGCCTTCAAAGTTTCGATTGCTCGTTGATGCGGAACGCTCCCCTGGCGACAATTGATCTGGGTTCATTCCAAGACACATGGAGCATCCTGCGTTGCGCCATTCAGCACCAGCGTTAATAAATACTTTATCTAAACCTTCGCTTTCAGCTTGAAGTCGAACGCGAGCAGAGCCGGGGACAACCAACATTCTTAAAGAGGAGGCAATTTTCTTGCCGTCAAGAATTAAAGCAGCGCTTCGTAAGTCTTCAATCCGGCCGTTCGTGCACGAGCCCAAAAAGACAGTATCAATTGCTATCTCTTTAAGTGGGGTTCCTGCCTTCAGGTCCATGTAAATTAGTGCGCGTTCTGCAGCACCGCGCTCTTCAACATCACTGATCAAAGCGGGATCTGGAACGACGGAGTTCAGTGGCGCACCCTGACCGGGATTTGTACCCCACGTAACAAAGGGCTCCAATTCATCAGCATTAACGTTGATTTCAACATCAAATTTTGCGTCAGCATCAGTAAACAAAGTTCTCCAATAGGCGAGGGCTTCATCCCAATTCTCCGGAGCATGTGGTTTGCCCTTGATGTATTCAAAAGTCTTTTCATCAGGCGCAATAAGACCTGCACGAGCACCAGCCTCAATCGACATATTGCACACGGTCATGCGACCTTCCATGGAAAGTGCGCGAATAGCGCTACCGCGATATTCCAATACATACCCTTGTCCGCCGCCAGTTCCGATTTGAGCAATGATCGCCAAAATGATGTCTTTGGAAGTTACTCCCTTTTTCAAAGTGCCATTCACATTAATGGCCATTGTCTTTGGACGTACCAATGGCAAGGTCTGAGACGCCAATACATGTTCCACTTCACTTGTACCAATCCCAAAAGCAAGAGCACCGAAAGCGCCATGCGTCGATGTATGTGAATCACCGCAAACAATTGTCATACCAGGTTGCGTTAGACCGAGCTGAGGCCCGACCACGTGAACGATTCCCTGATCGATATCTCCAAGAGAATGGATTCGAACGCCAAATTCTGCGCAATTATTGCGAAGAGTATCTACTTGCAATTTCGAAACAGGGTCGGCAATTGGCTTATCAATATTTTGGGTGGGTGTGTTGTGATCCTCAGTTGCAATTGTTAATTCGGGTCGGCGTATTTTTCGATCAGCAATACGAAGACCATCAAATGCTTGTGCGCTAGTCACTTCGTGAATGAGATGCAGGTCAATGTAGATAAGGTCAGGCTCACCTTGGGCACTTTTTACAACGTGCTCTTGCCAGATTTTCTCAGCCAATGTCTTACCCATAGTGACTCCTTGACCCACCACTTGCGCGTCTCAGGGATTGAGATGCTAGTATTACATCGTGGACAGAAAGAATAGCGGAGTTGGCGTACTAGATAAAGCGGTATCGATTTTGACGACCCTTGAATCCGGGCCGCATTCCTTGGCTGAATTGGTGGCAGCCACGGGGATTGCGCGACCAACAGCCCATCGCCTTGCTGTTGCTTTGGAATTTCATCGCTTAGTCGCTCGAGACCTGAGCGGAAGATTTGTTCTTGGTCCGCGCTCGGGTGAATTAGCCGCGGCAGCCGGTGAAGATCGCTTACTCGCAGCAGCGGCACCAGCGCTTTCTGCCCTGCGTGATGCCACCGGTGAAAGCGCACAACTGTATCGGCGCCAAGGCGACCTTCGAATTTGTGTTGCAGTTGCCGATCGACTTTCGGGGCTCAGAGATTCTGTACCAATCGGCGCCGCACTGACAATGCAAGCAGGTTCTGCTGCACAAGTCCTCCTTGCGTGGGAAGACTCAGAAAGAATTCATCGCGGACTAACAAATGCGCGATTCACTGCTGCCCAACTTGCCGCGGTTCGGCGTCGAGGGTGGGCGCAAAGTATGGGCGAGCGCGAGGCCGGGGTTGCATCTGTCTCTGCACCAGTGCGAGGACCTAATGGAAAAGTTATTGCCGCGGTAAGCATTAGCGGTCCAATCGAACGTTTAGGAAGGCAACCAGGTCGCCTTCACGCAGCGGCGGTGGCCGCAACTGCAGCCCGACTTTCAGAACACATTGCTAACGTTTAACTTCTGATGGCACTCGAGGTTTCGTCAATTAACGTCATCAAAGTTTTCGTCGTCGATGACCATGAATTGGTAAGGCGCGGACTCATTGACCTCATTGATTCGGAAGAAGATTTGGAAGTCGTGGGCGAGGCCGGCAGTGTGCATGATGCACTCGAAAAAATAGCCTTGGTCGCGCCAGAAGTTGCGGTACTGGATGTCCGACTTCCTGATGGCAATGGCATTGAGCTGTGCAGGGAAATTCGTTCGCTCTACTCCCACACTCATGTGCTAATGCTGACATCGTTCTCAGACGATGAAGCACTACTCGGCGCTGTACTCGGAGGTGCGAGTGGCTTCGTCATAAAAGATATAAAGAATTTAGATTTGCTTGACGCAATACGTCGTGTGGCACGCGGTGAAACTCTTTTGAATGAGCAGGTGCGCGAGAAAGTGCGAGGAAGATTAAGGGAGAGTGCAAATCCTGCCGGCGGGATTGATGAACTGACGGATCAAGAACGCAAAGTTCTCGAACACATTGGACGCGGGCTCACAAATCGCCAAATCGCCAACTCTATGTTCTTAGCCGAAAAGACGGTAAAGAATTATGTCTCTTCGCTTTTAGCAAAATTGGGGTTGGAAAGACGAACGCAAGCAGCCGCCTTAGCAGTCCGATTGGGCTTAGGCCGCCCTTAGATTTTCGCTCTCCAGATTGCCTCGCTCCCGCCGGCAGCGCGTTTGTAGATAGTGAACTCTCCCCCATACTTCAGCGCTCGCGCTTCCAAATTGGCTAGTCCACGCTTCTCAACCACTTCTCTGATGCCAACTCCGTTATCTGCCACGCGCACTTCACAGTGAGAAACTAAGGCACACACCTTTACTTCCACCATACCGGCTTGCGAATGTTTGATGGCATTGGAGAGCAACTCTCTGACGACTGCAAAAATCTGATCTGCGATCTCCCCATCCAACATGGTGTCGACGGGACCTACAAATTCGCAAACAATCTCCATTGCCGAACTGCTCCGCAGAGAAACAACTTCGGACTGAATCCGGCGTCGCAATCCATGGACACCTCCTTGATCTTGCAAAGCAAAGACTGAATTGCGAATCTGTTGAACAGTGTCGTCGAGATTGTCGATCGCATTTTTGACCCGTTCCAAATCACGCTTTGGTAATTGCGGGTCTTTCGTAATGGCTTGCAACGAAAGCCCTGTTGCGAAAAGTCGTTGAATGACAAGATCATGCAAGTCGCGTGCAATACGTTCGCGTTCTGCTAACACGATCACCCGGTGCTGGGCTTCTTGGCCTCGAGCGTTGTCGATAGCCACCCCAGCGGCGCAGGCCAGAGCCGTGACCAACTGCTCATCCTCTTCAGTGAAATCTTCACCGCCACGCTTTTCCGTCAGGTAGAGCGAGCCGTAAATCTCATCTCGAATGCGAATCGGCACACCAAGAAAAGAATGCATCGCAGGATGTCCCTCAGGAAAACCGCTCGATGCTGGGTGCGAACTGATCGGATTAACTCGAAGCGAAGTGGGGTAGCTCAGAAGATGACCGAGCAACCCTTTGCCCGCTGGGAAAGAGGCAATCTCATCGGCTGTCTCTTCACTGAAACCGACATAATTGAACTCTTCTAAACTTCCATCCGAACCCATGGCTCCGAGAGCGCCATAGGTCGCCCCCGAAATCGCGACCGCATTCTCGACCAGTCGTCGTAGCGATGCGCGCAAATCCTCGCCCTTGGCGATGTCAATAACCGCTTCAGATAGCGCTTCCAACCGATTGGAGACCATGGCGGGAGTCTGCCCGAAATACATGCGCGATGCGAGGGCTAATACATCAGCACGGTTTCTCGGCACCTCGTCGGACGTAATGAAACCAGGCCATCGCGGCGGCATTGAGCGCAAAGAGCGCTATGCCGAAAAAGAAAACTTTCGGCGCGATGAAAGAGAGGAGAACGCCGAAAATGAAAGGTCCGAAGGCAGCAATTGCGCTTACCCATCCGATCACTCCACCGGCCTGTCGCGGTTCAAAAATCATGGGCATCTGCTTGAAAGTACTTGCATTTCCCACGCCGGCAAAGAAGAAGATCGCCAGCATGCCCCAGAAGAACATGGAGAAATCATTGCTGCTCGTCGGGTTTACATGTAGTGCTGTATAGAGTGACGAACCCGCAATTCCAACACCAGAGAAAAGAGTCAACTTTCCACCGCCGACTCGATCAGAGATTGGCCCGCTCACAATGCGTGCGGCAGAACCAACAAGAGGTCCATAGAAAGCGAACTTCACTGGATCAGGAGCGTTTGCAAAATTACTAAAAAGGCTATTGGTGAGAAGGCCAAATTGCGCAGCTAGACCGGAGAATGTTCCAAAAGTCATGACATAGAGACTTGTCATTAACCATGTGTGCTTGTTCCCGAAGATATCAAGTTGATCTTTCACCCCGCGGGAAGTCACTGGAACGCTCTTGAGTAAAGTCCATGCCAGAATTACTCCGACGACGACAAATGGCACCCAGAGTAGGCCAGCATTCTGATACCACGTGGACTTATCAATGCCTTTGGCTTTATTTACGAAATGTTGCGGTGCCCCGAAGGTGGAGCCCACCATCGCAGAGGCGACGATGAGCGGCGTCACAAACTGAACAATGCTCACGCCGAAGTTGCCGATGCCCGCCTGTACTCCTAATGCCAAACCCTGCTTTGACTTTGGAAAAAAATACGAAGTACTGGGCATGAATCCCGAGAAGACTCCTCCACCTAATCCAGCGAGAAATGCCAGAGCCAACAATGCGACATAAGGTGTGGATGGCGTGCGCACCGCGAAAGACCATCCGATCAATGGCAGCGTCAAGAGCGCCGTTGAATACGTGACCAATCTACGAGTACCGAAGATCGGCGGCATGAACATCCAGAAGAGGCGCAAGCTACCACCGGCCAACCCGGGCATAGCAGCTAGCCAGTACAACTCTTTCTTGGTGAGATCAAAACCTATGTTGTTGAGTTTAGGAGCCAGAGCTGATACCAAGTACCAACTGATAAAACCTAAAGTCAGCGCATATGTAGTTACCCAAAGCGTGCGCCAAGCAATCTTGGAATCCCAACTTGCTTCATCATTTGGATTCCAATTCTGCAGCCATTCTCTTCCACTTTTCTGAGTAATGGATGAACTCGACATATCATGCGCCAACTTTCTCTAATGGATTACGCAGGAATTTTCCTGACGGATGGGTATCGATACTGTGTCTTAGCTCAGGGCTGGCGCGGTGGAGCATCCTCATAATCGCAAAATGCATCCACAGGCTGGCTACAAGGGTCAAGAGGAAGAGGACGATAAAGGTTGACTGCGGCAGTCCGGTCCATCCTTTGACTGAGACGAAGAGAGGAGGCAAGAGGAAGCCACCCAACGCGCCGAGCGTTCCGACTAATCCGCCTACCGCTCCAACATCTTTAGGGAAATATTCGGGGATGTGCTTGAAAACTGCAGCTTTGCCGATGCCCATGGCGCAACCCACGATGAAGAGTAGGAATGTAAAGGGGCGAACTCCCAAAGAATAGGGCAGGACGTTCTTCACCCCATCTTGTGTCTGTAAAACGATATGTCCGAAAGGAGCGGCCAAAAGAAGCAAAGCTAAGAGCATCGTTCCGAATGACATATACATTAATTTGCGCGCACCAATTTTGTCTGAGAGATACCCACCGAATGGGCGCAGCAATGAGGCTGGAAATATAAAGAGCGCAGTTAGTAGAGCTGCATCGTGTAAATTCATTTTGTAGATCGAGACGTAGTACTTCGGCATCCAGGATGCAAGAGCAACATAGGCTCCGAAAACAACCACGTAGTAAAGACTGAATCGCCAGACTTGTACGAAGCGGAGAGGTCTGAACATTTCTCTCAAGGAACGTGTCTTCTGCACTCGCGCAGAATCAGCAGGCGTGAAGAGCAAGATTGTAATCGCTGTTAGAACAAGCAAGATTGCATAGAGTGCAGGAACGAACCTCCAACCTCCCGGAATAATTCCTCCAGCATAAGATCCTCCTAGCGTGCTCGCGATAACTGCAGGGCCGATGAACTTCGTTGCCGATGCTCCGACATTGCCTGCACCGAAAACTCCAAGGGCAAAACCAGTTCTCTCCCGGGCAAACCAATGAGAATTCCATGCAATACCGACGCTGAAAAGGTTGCCTGCAAAACCGACTAGGAAAGCAAGTGTCAAGAGCCAGTGGTAATTCAAACTCATATGGGCAAGGAGATAGGCAGGGATAGATGTCAGCAGAAGCATAACGATGGTAACCCGCTTACCGCCGATTCGATCGGTCAATACCCCCAAAAAGAGGCGCCAAATAGAGCCGTTTAAGATTGCAACAGACGAGAGCCACGCTAACTGCGAATCGCTCAGACCGAATTCCTTTTGAATCGGAATTCCTAAAACGCCGAACATTAACCAGACCGCGAACATCAAAGTGAAAGCAAAAGTCGACAACGATAACACTCGCGTTGAATCCGAACTCCGTTTCATGCAGCCTCCCCAAGCGACTCTCTTGCGACAGTGCTAAATCTCCCTTATTGGGTCAAATGAGAAATAGGGTCTTTAGACCCATTTCTTTCAAAATGATGAGAGCCCACACTTAATCCATGAGTTCACTAGATGACATGCAAACTGCCCCAGAAGATGCTCTCGTCAAAGTTGGAAGATTTTTCTCAAGGGGTGAGGTCTCTGCTGATTTGCGCAGTATTACCAAGAGCGGTGGTCGTGCTGGAGATGTCTTCTATCGTGATAGGTGGAGCCACGACAAAGTTGTTCGTTCAACGCATGGGGTGAACTGCACAGGATCTTGTTCGTGGAAGGTTTATGTCAAAGACGGAATCATTACCTGGGAGACGCAGCAGACTGACTATCCCAGCGTCGGTCCCGATTCACCTGAGTACGAACCACGCGGATGTCCACGAGGAGCTGCTTTTTCTTGGTACACCTATTCACCCACCCGCATTCGTTTTCCGTACATTCGCGGAGTACTTCTCGAAATGTATCGAGAAGCAAAAGCCCGTTTAGGCGACCCAGTACTGGCGTGGGGCGACGTTGTCGATAATTCAGAGAAGCGCAAGAAGTATCACAAAGCTCGAGGTAAAGGTGGTCTAGTGCGCGCCAATTGGGGCGAGATTTCAGAGATCATCGCCGCAGCCCATGTGCACACGATAAAAAAATACGGCCCCGATCGCGTTTTCGGCTTCTCCCCGATACCAGCAATGTCAATGGCTTCACACGCAGCAGGGGCTCGATTCATCTCTCTCATGGGCGGCTCGATGCTTTCCTTTTATGACTGGTATGCCGATCTCCCCGTAGCCTCTCCGCAAGTCTTCGGGGATCAAACCGATGTCCCTGAATCTGCCGATTGGTTCAACGCCTCCTACTTGATTATGTGGGGATCAAACGTTCCTGTCACACGCACCCCCGATGCCCACTTCATGACCGAAGCAAGATATCGCGGACAGAAAGTCATTGCAATCAGTCCTGACTATGCCGACAACACAAAGTTTGCCGATGAGTGGGTCGCACCGCACCCTGGTACTGATGGAGCGCTCGGCATGGCGATGGGCCACGTTATATTGAAAGAATTCTTTGTTGAAAAGCAAACGCCTCGCTTCACGAGCTATGTGAAACAATTTACCGACTTGCCGTATCTCGTATCGCTGCGCGAAAAAAATGGAGCGTGGGTTCCTGATAAATTCTTGGTCGCAGCCGATTTGGGCGACACTTCTGAAGGATCGAAATTCAAAACGGTCATGCTGGATACAGCGAGCGGCGAGACCTTCGTCCCTAACGGCTCACTCGGACATCGCTATAACGATTCATCTATGGGTCAGTGGAATCTGGACCTCGAAGGCAAGGATCCCGAGCTCTCACTTTTTGACAATAAAAATCGAAGTACTGCAGAAGTGCTTATGCCGCGCTTCGATATGGGTCAAGAAAAATCAGAAAGCGGAGGTGTGCTGCGACGTGGAGTGCCGACTCTAGAGATTGCCGGCAAGAAAGTGACAACGGTCTACGACTTGATGCTCGCGCAATATGGAGTCGCTCGCCCTGGCCTGCCAGGCGAATGGCCTTCCAATTACAACGACACTTCGCCATACACGCCGGCATGGCAGGAAGAAATCACTAGCGTGCCGGCGGTTCAGGCAATTCGCATCGCGCGAGAGTTCGCTCAGAATGCTATTGATTCTGAAGGTCGTTCCATGATTTTGCTTGGAGCAGGTACTAACCACTGGTTCCACTCCGACACTATGTACCGGACCTTTCTCGCCCTTGTCACGCTCACCGGCTGCCAAGGTGTCAACGGCGGCGGATGGGCGCACTACGTTGGACAAGAAAAATGTCGACCCGTGACGGGATGGGCGCAATTGGCTTTCGGTGCTGATTGGTCTCGCCCCGCACGACAGATGATCGGCACTGCATTTTGGTATGTATCGACAAATCAATGGCGATACGACGCAATGGGATCAGAACTCCTTTCCACTCCCCTTGGCGAAGGCCGATTCAAAAATATGGCGGCGATAGATGTTCTCGCGCAATCTGCGCGAATGGGTTGGATGCCTTCGTATCCCTCACTTAATAAGAACTCGCTCGACTTAGTCGATGAAGCACGGCAACTCGGAATCGAGCCCGCCGCGCATGTTGTCAATAAACTTAAGAGCGGTGAAGTGAAGTTCGCCATCGAGGATCCTGACGCACCGGAGAACTGGCCGCGAGTGCTGACTGTATGGCGGGCCAATATTCTCGGATCTTCGAGCAAAGGTAACGAATACTTTCTCAAACATCTTCTCGGGACAGATAACTCGGTACGTGCACAAGAGAATGATGAAAATTCTCGTCCGAGTGAAGTGACTTGGCGTGAAGAAGCTCCTGAAGGAAAACTTGACTTACTCGTCTCGGTGGATTTTCGTATGACAAGCACTGGGCTGTTTGGAGACATCCTTTTGCCAGCAGCAACGTGGTATGAAAAACATGATCTCTCCAGCACCGACATGCACCCTTTCGTGCATGCTTTTACGCCGGCGATCAATCCGCCTTGGGAGACCAAGACTGATTATGAAATTTTCCAAATGCTTGGACGCCAAGTCTCCGAGCAAGCCAAAGGACATTTGGGAGAGCGCGAAGATTTAGTCGTCGTTCCATTGCTGCATGACACTCCAGATGCCATGGCAAATCCTGGCGGCGTTGTACTTGATTGGAAGAAAGGTGAAATCGAGCCGATTCCTGGTCAAACAATGCCGAAGTTGGTAGTGGTGAAACGCGATTACACCTTGATCGGTGAAAAAATGGGAGCGCTGGGACCACTGATTGACCAACTTGGGACTAGTACCAAAGGCGTTCCAGTTTCAGTCGGTCCAGAGATTGAACTACTCGGTCGAATCAACGGCGTCATCTCGCACGGCGTTGCAGCTGGAAGACCCTCTCTGGCTCGCGATGTTGATGCCTGCGAAACTATCTTGGCACTTTCTGGAACTACCAATGGCCGCGTGGCGGTTGCTGGATTTCGTGCATTGGAAAAACGCACGGGCCAGAAACTCACCGACTTAGCGCTGGACAATGAAGGCAAGCGCATCACTTTCGCAGACACTCAAGCACGTCCCGTACCAGTTATCACGAGTCCGGAATGGTCTGGCTCCGAACACGGCGGTCGTCGCTACACCGCTTTTGCGATCAACGTGGAACGACTCAAACCGTGGCATACATTGACGGGTCGCCAACATTTCTTCGTTGATCACGATTGGATGTCGGAGTTAGGTGAGCAACTTCCTGTCTTCCGTCCGCCACTTAACATGCACCGAATCTTCGGTAATCAAGCCAATGGTGTGGAGAAGGAAGTAACCGTTCGATACCTGACGCCACACTCCAAATGGTCCATTCATTCTGAGTACCAGGACAATCTCTTCATGCTCTCCCTCTCTCGCGGAGGGCAGGAAATTTGGATGAGCGTCGAAGATGCTGAAACTATCGGAGTGAAAGATAACGAATGGATTGAGGCGTATAACCGCAATGGCGTTGTCGTTGCACGTGCATGCGTTTCACATCGCATGCCAAGCGGAACAGTGTTTATGTATCACGCCAAAGATCGAGTGGTGGATGTGCCACTCGCGGAAACTTCGGGTAAGCGAGGTGGTATTCATAACTCGTTGACTCGATTAATGCTCAAACCTACTCACCTCATCGGCGGATATGCCCAACTCACTTTCGCCTTTAACTACCTTGGACCTACTGGCAATCAGCGCGATGAAGTCACTGTGATTCGTCGCCGCTCTCAGGATGTGGAGTACTAATGAAGGTTATGGCCCAAATGGGCATGGTGATGAATCTCGATAAGTGCATCGGGTGTCACACATGTTCTGTTACGTGCAAGCAAGCATGGACCAACCGGAGCGGACTTGAGTATGCCTGGTTCAACAATGTAGAGACTCGACCTGGTCAAGGATATCCGCGTCGCTATGAAGACCAAGAAAAAGCCAAAGGCGG
>JANYDL010000047.1 GCA_025363635.1 Actinomycetes bacterium | reverse complement strand
CAAAGCTGAAGGGTTTCGATTCATTCGGCTAGCTGGCGCGCCCACTCAAGGCTATCCGCGCGTGCCGATGTCGGGCCAAGGGTTGGCTGACATTGACGGGGTTTACGCGGGGTCATTGCGAGAGGTAGCCAACTGAGGGCTACAGCTTAAAGACGCAGGTGCTATCATCTGCGTCGCTCGGCGGTGGTGAGCAAAGCAGCGATAGGTTTGTGTCGCCGGGAACTGGCGATTGGTTGTCGAGCCGGAACAAGAAGTACCAATTGTTTTTGAGAACCAAATATTGGTAATTCGCCGGCTTAGGTTGCAGCTGCGAGATTAGACCCGCAGTGGCAAGGAACCGGCCCGCCTGTTGAGCTTTCTGGAAGCTGAAGAATAGCTCGCTAGCAAATGGCCCACGCAAAGCAACACTGCGCTCGCCGTCCGTTTTGGGCCGGTACGACACATTAAGTCCGTCGATGAGGCCGGACAGAAAGATTTGATTTGGGAGTCGGCCTAATGACCGGTTTTGCAACAGGCAAGAAACCTGCAACCGGTCGGTCAAGACTTCGCCGTCCTTAGAAGAAGGCCGGTACACTTCGAAGCTGCAATCGACACTGCAGTCAGCCCCTGCGACACATCCCGTGGCTGCCGCGATGCTGTTGTCGGCCCGCAACCCAAGATAAGGCGCGTTCGCATACATGATTTGAAAGAGGAACGGTTCGCGAAGTGTCGCTGTTTTACCATTCCAATACCAGCGCCACTTAACGGTCTGACCTTCGTCTTTATTGAGTTGAACGGCAGCCTTGGCCGCGATCGTTGTCTCAGGCCGCTGCTTCTTAGCGGTCTGACAAGCGAATACGGTGATCAAAAGCCCACAAATGGCTAATGCTCTCGTAGTCATAGTCTCTTCTGCCCTTCAATAGCTGACGCCCATAATTGCAATACTTATCGGTGGCATGTGGTGAGGGACTTAAACTGTCGGGTTAAAGCTGTACTTTCAATAGGTTGGTGGGGCTGATTCTTCTTAACCGGGGCCCGAAGCAAGGGCCCCAAAAACGATCGCTAAAGCCTTTTTTTGGACAACAAAAAGAACCGAGTTTCAGCGCAACCGGTGCTTGATCTTGGCCGTAAAAAGGGAGAGAAGCCCGCTCGAGGGAGGATCGCAATATTATGACATGTAAGGCTATTCTTTGGCCTGTCCATTCGGGGAAGTTTAGCTTGTTTCATCGTGGACATAAGGCTATTCAACCCAAGGTGATTAGCATTTGTGGGGGCCGTTTATGCATGCACCGGGCTTTTGGAACATCATTCTCATTTTGGCAATTGTCGTTCTGCTGTTCGGCGGAAAAAAACTACCTGAGTTGGGCGGTGCGTTTGGCGAAGCTCTGAAAAATTTCAAAAAGTCTGTCAAGGACGTCGAAACTTCTGCCGCAAACGCAACTCAGCCCCCTCCCCAGGCTCAGGCCCAAGCACCGACAATGGAGCCTCAAAAGACGCTTCCCCCTGCCCAGCCACAGACTCAATCGCAGCCTTCTACAGAATCTTCAGCTAAGCCGCAGGCTTGATCGTCACAGCGTACCAAATGGCATCTGGCTGACTCCGGCCTATGCTCACTTTCAGCTATTTTTTTTGCTAAAAAATCTTAACCAGTTATAAATACACACTAAAATCATATCGCTTTGAATATTTTTCGAGCGACTCCGAAAGCTAGGACGCAAGGAACCGTGAGCCAGGTGGAGGATGATATGCGCCTACAGCAATGGGTAAAACTGCGCTCAAGATGTGCGCTCAAGTTCATTCTGATCTTGTCTGCCGCGTTTTCTTGTACGCCAACCTCGGCTCCTACCGGGGTGCAAGTCGAACAGCAACGTGGGACGGACTACAAGGATGTTCGCGGGGGCCTTGAAAAATCGGTGAAGGATATTCCGCAATCAACAGCACCTTCCGCGGCGAGTCCAGCTAAGGGTGGTGCTGATGAAGCGGTGGTCAATCAGACTGTGGCAGTCATAAAGATCGACGGCAGTGTGCTTCTGCCTGATGGCCCAGTGGAAATCGCCAAGTACGAACTACCTCCAGCGGTGGGCTCGCCGGGGGCTCCCGTCGCAGTCAGTCTCGATGTAACGTCAGACTCAATTGCCCTGACCACCGTGAATCCGACCAAAAGTGCTCCAACGCCGGTCTCGGCTGTAGTCGCGAGTGATCTGACTCCCACTCCCCAAGTGGAAGTGCCATCTGTAGCGGTGATCGAAGTGGGGCCAGCCGCAAGTGCCGAATTCCCTTCTTGCTCATCCTCCGTACCTTCCGACCGCCTCAAGCCGAATACTGATTACATGGTTGCAACCTGTTTAGCCGATCTGTCGATCGGAGAACCCACCACGGTTACGACCTTGGCTAGACCTGTAGAAGTCCAATCAGCTGTCGTAACCCCGGACGAAATTGAGACCAAGATTGTTCTCACTTTGCCCCCCAATCAAAATAGCGTTGAGGTTGCCATTTCGATAGTGAGCGACGGCCAGGTAAAGTGGCTGGATCCTGCGACGGGTGAACTTGGATTGACCGAAGAAGAAGCTTATGTGCCCGTGCTTGGCAAGCCAGAGGAACCGACTGTTGCCGAGGTCCATGCTGCGACTGTTCCCAAGGGTGAATTTGCGGTTCAGGTGGTTACTCGAAATAAAAAGAAAATGAAGACTGCAAAGTCCAAACCCGTCTTAGGAAGGGGGGCAAATTCGGCTTTGGATGATCGGCACGAAGGGAAGCGTACGGCGGATCAGCTCGTTGAGGAAGCTGAAGGGAATCAAGATCGAGCAAGTGCCAAGCACTCAGGAAAGAAAGATGGGGACCGGAACAAGGTCTTGAAAAACAGGACGTCGCAGTTGAGACAGCAGCTGCTTTGGCTGCAAAAAGATGCCGAACAAAGAAAACTGAAGGAAATGAAGAGTGAAAAGCGCGAAGACCGCGAAGAAGCAGTCGAGAAAGAGTCCGCGAAGCTTTTGGTACCTGAGGATTCACCAAAGGAAATGGTGAAGGAAAAGGAAAAGGAAAAGGAAAGGGATAAGGATAAGAGTCAGATCGTCCAAGAACCTCAAGTAGTAGAAAAAACGACTGCTAAAGAAGTGGAAAAGAAAGAAGTCGTGGAGGTCCCCAAAGAAACGACGAAAGTCGAAATCATCTCGCCGGTTCCGACGCCCGTGAAAAAGGCCGTTGAAGAGACCGAGAAGAGAGCAAGCGTCGCGTCACCAAAGGAAAAAATTGAGCCGAAGGAAGAGCCAAAGAGTAGTCCCACGCCCAAATCAGAAGCTAAAAATACTTCTGTGGAAGACAGAAAAGAAAAGGCCCCCAAAAAAGATGAGAGGGCCCGTCAATGAATCAAAGATTCACTTAGTCGAGTTGCTTGAAATTGATCACGACATTTGCTGTCTGCTCTTTACCAGCCTTGTCCTGGGCGACGATTGAGACTTGATTCACAACCTCAACGCCCGTCTTCCCCTGTGGCTTAAAGGGCTTTGTCGCGTAGGACCACACGCCTTTCTTGGCGGGATTTCTTTCAAATTTTTCCAGCTCAACGGCTCCCAACGTTCCAGAAGACTCGATACGCAAAATTCCCTTTGCCGAGCTCTCGACGACATCGAGCTCGGGAAATGCAAACTTCAAAATCTCATCCGCCAAGGCGCCAGCGTTGGTGGCCAATCTCACCCTGTCTGGGGATCCCGTAATTTGCGCAAGATACGCCTGTGGATTAAAGCTAGGATCAACTCCAGTCGTTGCTTGAAGAAAAATGGCATTCAAAGTTGTGTCGG
>JANYDL010000080.1 GCA_025363635.1 Actinomycetes bacterium | reverse complement strand
TGGCGCCAAGCGAAAATATTGATCCTTGAGAACTCATCAAATTCACCGAGGGAGAATTATGAACCTCCACGGCAAAAGATGGACCTTGTAAAGAAGAAGTAATCAGGAAAACAATTGCACTGGAGATGAGCGCTCTTTTCATACCTTCCCCCTCAATTGCCAGAATTTTCGCAGAATCAGTATGACACTATTTTGTTTAATCCTCCGATAATCTTTCTCACATGAGGTGCAGAACAACCCGAAGAGCACTCATTCTTCGGATTTCAGCGCCCCTATTTCTCATAATCTTCACATCCGCCATTCTGGAGCCAACTCCCGGATCCGCTGCAGCCCTTGATATAGGAAAACTTGTTCACTTACGAATTGCCAGTGCCGAATCTGACTACCCAGTCAGAGATGTATATGTCTTAACGCCAAAATTGAACGGAATTAAGCCAGAAACGCTCCCGGTGGTGTACATGCTTCACGGTTGGTCGGGATCGCCTGCGGGAATGATTAGCGCGGTACAAAAACCTTTGGCACTTGCATTCTCACAAGGTGCCTCACCATTCATCGCAGTATTCCCGGATGGCAACGCTAAAACGCATCCCGATTCTGAATGGGCAGATTCATCCGACAAGAAGGCAATGGTAGAGACGTGGCTAACAACCAAAGTGATTCCTAGAGTCGAGGAAGGGAGGATACGTCCTAGGAGTGAGCGCGCCATTTTTGGTTTTTCTATGGGCGGTTACGGAGCAGCCATAATCGCTCTGCACCATCCCAAGCTCTTTGGCCAAGTCGTAACAATCTCTGGATATTTCCTTACAGATGACATCACTGCAGCATTTGAGGGCGCTAAAAAGATTGCCTACCAAAACCCATCGAATTTTCTTTCAGCTGCCATAAATTTTCGATGGTATTTGGCCGAAGGCGTGGATGATTTTACTCAACCAATTCACGGCCAAGCAGACCTCTGGGGTAAGAAATTAAAGTCCGTTAAAGCTCCAGTCGCAATTGTTAAACCTTCCGGAGGGCATTCATTCGTTGTCGTCAGCAATCAAATAACACCCATTGCCAAATGGATGAAATGGCCCTCAACTATTCATGTAGGAGTTTAAGAATCTCTTCCGTTGTTGCCAATCTTGATCTCCGATGTGGTAGCGAATAATCCATAAAAGCCTGATTAGCTTCATCAACTATCGCCGATGCCAATAGCGATCCCGTATCCCAATCGCTATCTGAAGTTGTGTGAGCATCTTCTACAAGAGTGATGTCGTAGCCCCGCTCCAGTGCGGCGTGCGAAGTATGCCGCACACAGTTGTTGGTTTGTGCACCCGTGATCAAGAGATGACCGACTCCCAATTCAGCAAGCGTGTCTTCCAAATTAGTCTCTTCAAAGGAACTCCTATACAACTTCTTAATGTGGACTTCTTCGGCATCTGGCTTTAGCTCTTCCACAATTTGCCACTCATCAGAACTTATCGGCATCCAAGGATCGGAGTGTTGAATCCAAATTACCGGAGTGCCGACATCTCTCGCGCTTTCGACCAAGGAGTTGATATTACTGATGACTTCATCTCGATGCCACGCATCCGAAACGACCCCATTTTGGACGTCAATAACGAGAAGGGCAGAGTTTTTGCGACCGGCAAAAGTGCTCATACACAAAGAGTAACGCAGAACTTCTTTTTAGCGCGTTCGATTGGACCTCGAGGTAAGACGAACGTTGGGCATAACGGGCGCGGGAATTCGCTTCTCAAGACGATCGACAACTGGTGCAAAACGATTGGAATGGTTTTCCCACGCTGCACGCATCTCAACGATTTCTTCGTGGCTGCGCCCGATGAAATTCCACCACATCACTATCTCTTCCTCAAAAGGTTCACCCCCGAGCAAAATAACTCTTGAACTTTTCGTCGCAGAAAGGCGCACCTTCGATGATCCGTTGGAGATGTAATGCAAACTACCTTCTTCTACTTTGAATCCATTGATTTCAACAGATCCGGTATCGATAAGCAATCCATATTCAAAATCACTTTCTAAGGGAAAGTAAAGATCGCTCTTCTCTCTGAAGAAAAGTTCGGCTCCGACAAGTGGTGAAAAAGTTTGTGCACTTGATTGATGCCCTAGAAATGCGCCAATCATTAATCGAATAGTGATCTGGTCAAAATCGAAGACCGGTAAGTCAGCATGGTGGGCAAATGATGGAGCAATATTTCTGTCGCCATCTGGTAGAGCCACCCACAACTGAACCCCATGCAGCTCAATATTCTGATCTATAGAGAGCTCTGAATGAGCGATTCCAAAACCCGATGTCATCAGATTCAATTCCCCGGCCTTGATTAACTGAATACTGCCCAACGAATCTCGATGCTCAATCTCACCAGAGAAAAGCCATGTCACAGTTTGAAGACCTGAATGAGGATGTGCTGCCACGCTCATCGCGTGCACTTGATCAGTCGGACCGTAATGATCCACAAAACACCAGGCACCGATCGTCCGAATATTTCGATGTGGCAGAGTGCGGCGAATCGAAATGCCAGATCGTGGCGTGATCTTGACCAAACGTGGAGCGAGCGTTAATTGCTTTGGCATTGCCCTCGAAACATTTATCGATTTCTCAACCATGAATGGACTTCTACAAGGCCTTTAGCAACTAGCCAACGGTTAAGGAGATGGGAACCGCGCTAAGTGCTTTACTCACTGGGCAATTTTCTTTCGCAGATGTAGCAGCCGCTGTGAATCCTTCGTGATCAAGACCCGGGACATCCCCACTTACGAAAAGGCGAATCGCGGTAATTCCGACACCTGGTTGAAAATCAACTTCTGCGGCCGTGCGCAATTGAGTAGGTGGTGTACCCGCTTTGGCAAGACCATTGGAAAAAGCCATCGCAAAACAGGTGGCGTGGGCCGCGGCTAGAAGTTCTTCTGGGCTAGTTTTCCCATTTGCCTCTTCGCTACGCGCTGGCCATGAGACCGGGAAGGTGCCGATTGTTGATGAATCCATTGTGACTTCACCAGTTCCGGTGAGAAGCGGTCCATTCCAAACTGTAGATGCACGACGTGTTGTTGCCATCTCTCCTCCTGTTTTCTCCTGCTCGACTTAAGCGCTCAATCTAATCGGAATCCTCTCCACTGTCTTTTCCAGTGAAATTCAGTTGCTACCCTTCCCAAATGAGCCTTTCTCGATCGATCAACGCTGCCATAGGAATTGGGCTTGTGATCTTCTATGCCGCAGGCTCTGGAATTTGGGTCTCGAGCGCCGACCAATGGTATCGCTCGCTCAACGCCCCCTCATGGCAACCGCCTGACTGGATTTTCGGAGTGATATGGCCATATAACTTCATCGTCCTCGGAATTTCATCCGTGATCGTAAGCCAAAAACTTTCGGCAAAACTAAGTCTGGCGTGGGTTGCCATATTCGCATTTAGCGTGATCTGCGCGCTGACATGGGCCTACCAATTTTATAAACCGCATAATTTATCTGCGGCTTCCATCGCACTCACTCTTGCCGCCTTATCAACCATTCCACTTCTTATCATTGCGTACAAAGCCTCTGTGCCAATTTTCATAGCGTTGGTTCCGTACCAACTTTGGGTCATCACTGCTTCATTTCTAAGTTGGGGATACAGCCAAAGAAATTAACTCAACTTTTCACGGGAAGAGAGATGAGCCCACGTAGGGCAACATCTTTTCTCCACGAAAGTTTTTCTGGACTGCAAGCCAAGGCCAGATTCGGTTTCAATTCCAAGAGGACTTTGAGAATTTCTTGACCTTCAACTCTCGCTAATGGAGCGCCAAGACAGACATGCACTCCTTTGCCAAATGCGATATGACGTCGCGAATCCCGATAGATGTCGAAGTGATCTGGATTTGCGAAAACTGTAGGATCGCGGTTAGCCGCCGTGAGCATCGGTAGAACAAGACTTCCTTCTGATATCACGACACCGTTAATTTCAAGATCACGTTTTGCAATGCGCCACGAGCGAGGGACTGATCCATCAAAGCGAGCCATCTCATCTACAACATTGGCAACAACATCGTCATTGCCCTGTATGGATTTCCATAGAGAAGGCGCGCTCAACAGCGCAAGAAAACCATTCCCAAGCAAATGGGTGGTGGTCTCATGTCCCGCCACGAATAAAGTAACAACAGTTGAAACAAGCTCAGATTCTGTCAGCGAATCACCATCTGATTCTGCTAACACAAGACCGGCTAGCACATCAGAGTTCGGGTCAAGATCCGGATTCGCTCGACGTTGAGCGACCAACCGCAATACAAATTCACGGATCTCCTCCAACATCTTTTCGGCGTACAACGCTTTGTCTGGATCTATTCGACCTCCTCGTTCATACAAACCATTTATTGCACCTGCCCATCGAATGAGATGAGGAATGTCGTCCTCCCCTGATCCCAACATTTTGCCCACCACAAGGGCGGGAATGGGCACAAGAAGGTCTTCGATCAAATCAAATTCACTCGGCAAGGCACCTACGCAATCGCGCACGACCGAATTTACGTAGTCCCGAGAGTTTTCGATCATCCTTGGAGTAAATGCACGGGCTAGCAGACCACGAAGGCGTTTATGTTCTGGGGCATCCGTATGTGCCAAACCAGTTGAGAAATGCGAATCAAGAAGTTGAAGTTGGGCTCTTACTTCTGGTTCTAACTGATCAATTAAGTGTATAACTCGTCCCGCACTTGAGAATGTTTCAGCATCTTTCAAGACAGAATCAATATCGTTGTAAGTCAGAAGTACCCAACCCGCTAAAGATTCACTGTAGAAAACGGGCGACTCTTG
>JANYDL010000033.1 GCA_025363635.1 Actinomycetes bacterium | reverse complement strand
CGGTTCTACCGCTTTGCTCTCGGGTCCGTTCGCGAGTGCGCCACCATCTTTGCCCAAGAGCAGATAGCTGACCCGGACCTTTTGGATTTGGTGGATTTCCTGGGAGGCGGACTTTACAAGTTGGTGCGGTGAGGGACTGGGTCTTTTGCTCAGAAGGCCATCCCAACCCATGGACAAGCCGGGTCTCTCGCGGCCTCTGGGGAGATTTTTGTCGCAGTGGAGCGGGGTGATGGATTTCAGTGGTCTACAATGGCGGTCTATTCGAAGCCAGCTGGGAATTCGTCCACCGATTTTTCGGAAATATTCAAAGAAGGGTCAAGTGACGCTCAGGTGCATGGAGGCAGCATAGTCGCGGACCAATGGGGAACACTTCATGTTCTTGTCCGAACCGAAGAGAAATTGCGCTACTATGAAAAAGCGCAGCATATGCCGGTTAGTGACGCTGCTTCAATGGGTTTTGGATCACTTGCATCTACCATGGCGGTCGACAGCACGGGGCTAGTCCACATGCTGGTGCATCAGTTTGACGGGATCTCGAATCCGATCGGCAAGCTTAAGTATTATACTATGCGCGATCCACTCATCGGCGCATCGATGCAGTATCCGCTGGAAGATAGTTTCATTTTCCCTGCTAGCTTTGGCTCTCAGATGGACATGGTCATCGACGGTGATGATCAGCCAGTAATTTCTGTCAAAGTCGCAATTGGCGATGGAAGTCATGATGTAGTGACTAAGCACGCGTCTCTGCTGTTTTCGGGTGGATGGAGCCACAATGCCTCCACTGATTTCGACCTTAGGATTGGGACCGGTCCAATCGGCTCCGATGATTCTTGCCATCAGGTCGACAGTGCCATCCTAGCTTTTGATCGCACTCACATCTCGGGTGACCATTCAGGAGGCTATGTCTATGCGCCTCACCTTTGTTCTGTTGCAGGACTCCAACAGCTTCACCTAAGTAGCAAGCAAATGAATGATCCAGCAACCCCATCGAACGCGGTAAAGGTTGGCAATCTCGAAACAGCTGGGTATGACGGCGCAGCTTTGCCGACTACGGGTCGATTGTGTGTGGCCTATGTTAGACCGGGTTCTGGCATTTTCGTTCGCTGTGGAGACTCTCGTGGGTCCGCAGATTTGGGGATCGAGCAAATGGCCTTTCGCACACAGCAAGACATCGCGGAAGGCGTTGCGATAGCCGCAGATAGTGACGATATGCTACACATATTTTTCGTCCTCAATCTTGATCCAGTCGCGGGTGGAGATATGCCCATTCATCTCATGCATGTGGTCTTTAATCCTGTCGATGGCTCATCTACATCTGAGATTGCGGCAACTTCTCTTTCGCCAATGGTCGTTCTTCCTAACCCGCAGATTGTGGGATCACCTGGCCGCAACCACTACTAGTTTTCCTCCGCCGCTAGTTCGCTGAAAAGCTTGTCGTCTAGTAAATTGACAGCCCAGTGGTCTATAACTAGCTAATAATAATATCTTAAATAGTGGCTCATCCCTTGCATTGGTGCCCTTGCACTTTGTTGCGTTGAGGATGTTATGAAACCAATGGATCTGGTTCGCTGTGTTGCAGTTCCCGCTGCTCTGATGGCTTTGTCTTGTACGAAGACCGCGCCCAGTGGCCCCGTTCGCAGCCCCGAGAGGGATGGCGATCAATCGGCTGCAGGAGCCACAGAAAATGGAAGGCCCCCAGTCGGGTCACAGTCTGAATCAACTGCCGGGCCGAGGGCCGCAGTGCCAGTGGCTTTGCCCCGGTCGGCGATTAATCGCGACATTAATCTTGCTAATTTGACGTTTACGGTTAAGTACGCCGGCGTTGTTCGCACCGGTTCAGTGAAAGCCGACGGCAACAAAATTTCGATGACGATTGGTGATTTGCCCATCGGGCAGAAGGATGACTTCGTTCTCTCGCTGGATGAATCCAACAGTCCGAAATACAGTGGCACGGCGACCGCCGTTGAACTCAAAGCCGGGGACAACGTGATTGATATTACTTTGAAGCCGGTTGCCGAAATTCCTCCGCCAAGCTCGGATCCAAATAAAGCGTCCTTTGCTCGTGACTTGAAGCCCATTTTCGAAAAAAACTGTGGAGAATGCCATCACCAGGGCAAGTCG
>JANYDL010000004.1 GCA_025363635.1 Actinomycetes bacterium | reverse complement strand
TTCACAAATGCTCCTAAATTAGTTATGAACTATAAAAAGAACTGGTCGGGGCGGGGAGATTCGAACTCCCGGTCTCCTGCTCCCAAAGCAGGCGCGCTAGCCACTACGCTACGCCCCGCGGCGTAAGTGAGCAGTCTAGAGTAAGAATTAACCACTTTTTACCTAGACCGTTATCCTTAACCTTCGCAAGCAGGCGGAAAAATCGCCTCCCTTATGCGGGTGTAGCTCAATGGTAGAGCCCCAGCCTTCCAAGCTGGCCATGCCGGTTCGATCCCGGTCACCCGCTCCATAATTTGTAAGCGTGAAACCCTTATATAACGCTCCTTTTTCACACTTAACTCGTTTTAGCCAATATCGCCAAATGCCACCAAAATACGCCATTTTCCGCTACGCCATTGCACGCAGGTTGCACGGTAAAACAATTTTATGGGGTCGTAGATGACAGAGAAAACACGTAGGCGCAGAACATTCGGAGCAATAAGAAAACTCCCCTCAGGCCGCTTCCAAGCCTCGTACTCCATAGATAATGTGCGCTACAACGCTCCTGAAACCTTCAAAACAAAAACTGATGCGAACTTATATCTCGCCACCGTTGATTCAGACATAACGCGTCAATCATGGAAGGCGCCTTTGAAATCTGAACTCTCCTTGGCTGCATACGCTCCTCGTTGGCTGAAGAATCGCGACGATATTAAAGCCACCACTCGCGATCTTTATGAGAGTCAACTACGCCTTCATATTCTTCCACCTCTTGGGCGGTATCGGCTTGAAGCAATAACACCTGGACTTATCGCCACATGGAATAGAGAGATGAAATCCAAAGGCTCTACTGTGGCCGCTCAAAGTTACCGACTATTGCGAACTCTTCTAAATCACGCCATAAGCGAAGGACTTCTAGCCTCTAACCCTCGCACATTGCGCAACGCCGGGATTCCGAAGGTGAAACGCGAGGAAGTCATGCCTGAGGTCTGGGAAATTGAAAAGATTATGGAGAACACTCCTGAACGCTATAGGGCACTCGTAGGCATTTTGGCTTGGGGAGGACTAAGAATTGGCGAAGCACTTGCCCTCACCCGTGATTCCTTCAATTCGAATTCTGGTGTGCTACATAACGGTGTTCGCGTCTATCGCATATCCAATGGCCGAATTGACCTAGATACACCGAAATCAGAAAGAAGTATCCGGGACATCGTTCTTCCGGATTCTGTTCGACTTGAACTCATAGAACATCTAGAGCGGTTCACGAAGCCAGGATCACAAGCCTTCATCTTTGAAGCCCATAAAGGTGGCTATCTCTCTGCTTCAACTTTCCGGGAAATATTCATTGCCGCTCGCGAGCGAGCTGAGGTTCGTTCAGTAATCTATGTGCATTCATTGCGAGCTTTTTCTGCAACAATTGCCACCAGTCTGGTGCAACAACCCGCGAAGTTATGGACGTCCTCGGCCATACGTCACCCGAAGTGGCCATGAGATATCAACGTTCCACCAATGAACGCAAACGCAATCTCGCCCATATGTGGCGAGAGATTGACATCATCAAAGATTCTTCAAGATTCGCACTCTCTGATTGGAAAACCTCCTTAGGCTCCTATATCAATGGGTGGTCGTGGCGAGTACTCTTTTAATATCATCGGTACCGAACCCTGAAAGGGCCACCATGAAAAACTCGAAGCGAACAGGCTTTCCAAAATTTTTACCGTCCGCAATATCGTTGGCCCTTATTCTGGCTATTTTTTCCTCCGCTCCGAATGCCAATGCAGCACCCTTCACGGTCACCTATGTTGGAACTGGAAGTACGACCGGCGCTCCACCCATTGACACAACACAATACAACTCGGGAGCTACTGTCTTCATTCTTGGACATGGAACATTAGTAAAAACTGGATATTCATTTGGTGGCTGGCAGAACGCAATGATTCCTCCAATTCAACAAGGATCAACATTTCAGATTCTTGCGAATACTTCCTTTGAACCCATTTGGACCCTTCTTCCAGCCTGCAGTTACACGCTGACAT
>JANYDL010000060.1 GCA_025363635.1 Actinomycetes bacterium | reverse complement strand
GCTTGGCCAATGGACTTAGCGCGGCTCTGGCGGCACAGCGAGGCGCAGCTGGATCTGGCAAGTGAGGCCTGCGCCTATGCACGGTTCAGATACCCCTGCACTTGAGCCGGTGGCGTTGCCGAGTTATCTCGCCTATTTTCTGCGCTTGGGCGCTTTTGGCTTTGGCGGTCCGATTGTTCTGACCTCCCATATGCGCAAGGATTTAGTGGATGATCGTCATTGGGTATCTCACGAAGAATTTGAAAATGGGCTAGCTCTCGCCCAGCTCGCTCCCGGACCTCTGGCAGCTCAACTAGCTATTTTCTTGGGTTGGGTGCGTTTTGGCGTAGTTGGTGCGACTCTGGTCGCAGGCGCGTTTATTATTCCAAGTTTTATCGCAGTGCTTGCACTTGCGATGCTCTATGTCAATTTCAGCGGCCTGCCATGGATTCAGGGGGCTTTCTACGGAATCGGTGCGGCCGTTATTGCCATTATGGCCCTCGGAGTCCGCAAACTCGTGGTCAAAACGATTGGCAAAGATCCCTTACTTTGGCTGATCGGCAGCGTGTCTCTGGTCATGACCGCTGTGACGGAGAAAGAAGCCGTTTGGGTCTTTCTTGGGGCGGGGGTGTTAAACCTATTGGTTCGCACGCCGCCTAAACTTCCGTTGCAGCCTAGCGCGAAGGGTTTCTTTCCACCTTGGATCGTGACGGGGCTTAGTGGCGCGGCCGACAGGGACAAGCTCTGGCAAGTGTTTGGTTTCTTTGCCAAAGCCGGCGCTTTCGTGTTTGGCAGTGGACTCGCGATTGTCCCGTTCTTGCATGGGGGCGTTGTGAATGAGTTTGGTTGGCTCAACGAACGTCAATTTATCGATGCGGTGGCAGTGGCCATGATTACTCCGGGCCCCGTTGTGATCACCGTGGCGTTCATTGGTTATCTTGTGGCCGGCGGCTTGGGTGCATGCGCTGCGGCCATTGGCGTTTTTCTACCTTGTTATCTTTTTGTCATTATTCCGGCGCCCTATTTTCAGAAGTACGCAAAAGTACCCCGCATTAAGGCCTTTATCGCTGGAGTGACTGCGGCAGCTGTTGGGGCCATCGCTGGAGCGGCTATCGTTCTTGGCAGACGAGCGATCATTGATGTGCCGACGGCGGTGATCTGCGCGGTGTCCATTGTGGCACTTCTGAAAATCAAGCGTTTGCCCGAGCCCCTTTTGATCGCTGGTGCTGGACTCGTTGGTTTGGCCCTCAAAAATGCCCTATTCTGACAAAGTCTTCAGGTGTGATTTAAGGGCGGTGTGGTACAAATATATACAGAAATAAGGGAGTTACCCATGAAATGGATCACCCGCGAACGTCCGAAGATTGACCGCATTGCTTGCCCTTGGCTCATAAAGAGGTTTGTCGATAAGAATGCCGAATTTCTCTATGTTCCAAAGGACAAAGTACTCGCCGTCGCTGCCGAGCGAGAGGCCGTGCCCTACGATATTCCGGGCGTTGAATTGACCCATGACGGTGAGTTCTGCAGCTTTGACGCATTCATCAAGAAATATAAGCTAACGGATCCGGCCCTTGCGAAGCTTGCGCTGATCGTACGTGGCGCTGATACGGACGAGCACCAGCTGTCGAACGTTTGCGCGGGACTTTTGGCGATCACACTTGGCTTGGGGCATAATTTTACCGATGACCATGAAATGCTGAAGCATGGCACGATCATCTATGATGCGCTCTATGCTTGGTGCCAGCACCACATGGGCGAAACCCACGATTGGCAGCCTGCCAAAATGTGAGAAATTCTTGCGCATCCTTGTGGTTGAAGATGAAGTGAAAACCGCCCAGGCCCTAAGAGAGGGACTTGAGGCCGAAGGTTTTCAGGTCTCGACGGCTTCGACGGGCGAAGATGCGTTTTTTCAAGTGACGACCGAAAGCTTTGATCTCGTCGTTCTGGACGTCATGCTACCCGGCCGAAGTGGCTTAGATATCCTTGATGCCGTTCGCAAGCGGGGACAGATGGTCCCAGTTTTGATGCTCACGGCTCGTGACAGTGTCGAGGATCGAGTCAAGGGCCTAGATACCGGTGCGGATGACTATCTCGTCAAACCCTTTGCTTTTGCCGAACTCGTTTCGCGTGTTCGCGCCTTGATGCGGCGGGGGCGCGATGGCAAGGCGCTGCTTCTCAGCGTCGGGGATTTGCACATGGACTTGGTGACACGCCACGTCCATCGAGGTAGCAGAGTTATTGAGCTCACGGACAAGGAATTTGAACTTCTAGAATTTCTGATGCGCCACCCCGGACAAGTGGTGAGTCGGGATATGCTGGCAGAGGTGTGGAATGTTCCAGCCCGCATTACCTCCCTGGATAACGTCATCGACGTCCATATTGCACGCCTGCGCAAGAAGATAGATCATGATTTTGAAGTTAAAATACTTCACACCGTCCGCGGTGCCGGCTTCACTTTGCGCGAAATGCCGGTGTGACGGTGCACTTTAGTATGCCCAGAAATATTCGATCTCGTATAACTCTCAGCTTTGCGCTCGCCTTGTCGTTCCTCATCGGTGCGTTCTCAGCTGGTTTGTATGGGACCTACCGAACCAATTTGTATGACGCTCTCGACGTTAGACTTCGCAAGGATTTGGAAATTACAGACGACGCGCTAGAACTGCTGCTGACCTCCGATGCAGAATCCGCGAACGGTCAGCTTTCGAAGCGATTGGATCCTGAGAGCTGGCTGGTTGAGGTCTGGAACATGACCGGTACGCGGACCTTTACCTCTGGGTTGCCGACCGATTATCTTTTGGGTTCTCAGGAAAATGGGTGCACGTCTGGGCCCGAAGCTGAAAGTTTGACAGCCACGACCGGGCTCAAGGTTCGAAGTTACTGCCGCGCATCTAGTTCCCACCCCGGTCATTCTTTCATTCGGGTCGCCAGAACGCGTGAACAAATTGACTCTAGGTTGAGCGAATTCTCTGAAATGATTTGGTTTGGGGCGCCCCTTGTGGTGCTGCTCTCTTCTATCGTCGGTTTCTATTTAGCGCGGCGAGCCCTGCTGCCGGTTGATCGGCTGACAGAAGCCGCTCGAAAAATCACTGCTACGAGACTCGGGCAGCGGTTGCCCGTTGAAAATCCAGACGATGAGTTGGGGCGGTTAGCTGCAGCTTTCAATGTGGTCTTTGAAAACTTAGAGCGGTCGTTTCATCAGATGCGGCGCTTTAGCTCGGACGCGTCTCATGAATTACGCACCCCGCTGACGGCCATTCGCGCGATGGGTGAAGTGGCCATCAAGCTGCGAGAACATGCGGGCAAAGACCCATATGAGGTGATCGCAAGTATCTTGGAGGAGGGGCACTATCTGCAGGACTTGATTGACAGTCTCTTACTCCTCTCACGTGCAGATAGCGGGCAGGTGAAGATGAGCCGCCAGCCGTTACCAATACAGCATTTTGTGCACGAGATGATCGACTTGCTTGGAATTCTGGCCGAAGAGAAGGGGCAGCGCATTGACGCCACGAAGCTGGGTGATCTGACCGTTTCTGCGGACCATCAAATGATTAAGAGGGCATTCGCGAACCTACTAGACAATGCCATCAAGTATAGTCCACCTGGATCCTGTATCAGGATAGAGGCAAAGGACTCTGGCAAAAATGTGGAATTATCAGTACGGGACGAAGGGTCTGGGATTTCTGCAGATGATCGAATGAGAATTTTTGAGCGTTTTTATAGAGTTAGCCCC
>JANYDL010000023.1 GCA_025363635.1 Actinomycetes bacterium | reverse complement strand
CATGCAGCTAGGACCGCCGAAAACGATTTGGTGTATGCATCTGCTTTGTCCGTATGAATTACGGTTTCTAATTTATCGGCAATGCTCTTCCACGACTTATCCTTCTTCGCCGCAGATTTGAAAGCGGACAAAGCCGTGGCTAGCGCCCGATTTTCTGACGCAATAGCTTCCTTCATCTTTTCTTTCGTTTGAGCAGTTTTGCTGAGATTGAGAAAAGTGTCATTTATTGTCATCGATAATGTGAATTGCTTGCAACCGACGGCAGCGATTTTGTCGCTCGCACTCTTGGTAGATTCTGCAACTACGACCATCGAACTTGAAACAATGAGGAAGATACTCGTAAGTGCTAAAACTTTTCTGAATGAATGCATGAGGGAACCTTATCGGGGCAACCCGAGTTACAGATTGAAGTTTTGCTGAGTCTTTTGTGGCCAGTCACAAGTTCGAGAATGCAGCGTTTCCACGAACCTTTTACCTCAATAATTGCCCTACTATCTAACGATGCTGAATAATACCTTTGGAGGCGCTGTATGGAACTTGTTGGGATTCTTCAGAGATTTGCCGAAGGGCTCGTTGTTGTCGATGCTGAAACCCATCATCACTCTTCCAATCAAAGGACAAAAGAGGTATATCTGCCTGGAGTAAAAACTTTAAATGAACGGAAATTTGTTGAAGAACTTGTGACATGGTGGCTTCGAGATCATGGAACCGATTTTAATCCTTCAAGTGGAATCGATCGTGAAATTCCTTACCCAAACTTTCCTCGTGCCAGTTGTGACTTGATTATGAGTACCGACGGTTCTCCTATTTCATTTCCTGAATGGGCAATTGAAATCAAGCACATCGCCCTAGTCGGCAACAACGGAAAAAACAATGATTACGGTGTCGCAAAAATTTTGTCTCCATATCTCAAGGACCGCTCTTTGATTCACGACATAAATCGCATGAGGCGACATCCCATAGGTAAACGTCAGGCCGTGATTGGCTACTGCTTTGAATATGACTTCACTACTTGCATTGAAGCGATGCTGATGCATCCAAGTCATTCAGAATACGTCACAAATATTCGAGAAGTGTGTAGAAAGAATGATCCTTCTTCTGGGTATTTGGGTGTTATGCCCATGGTTGAATTCGCAAATCAGATTTTTGTGTCCAGGGGACTTGTCAAGAAAGTGGAGATTCAAAATTTTGAAGGGGCTTGGAGACATCCTTGCGGAGGAAGGGGCCAGATATTCGGATGGGAAATTCTGCCTATTTAATCCTTAATTCACTAATCTTAAAGGGATTCCCAAATCTAGAACAAAATCCATTGATTCGACCGTTTTTTCATGGAACTTCGCGTGATTTGCCAAAATTAAATCTGGGCTTGGAGGAGCTCCAAGTATTGAACGTACGAGATCTGGACGTTCCGCTAGTAAGTCGATGTCCCTGAGTACTTGTGCTCGAAGTACGTTGTAAACGGCTCCAACATTTACTCCATTGCCAAGTTGCTTGAAAGTTAATGAGTTTGCCTGGTCGATAAAGTCAAACCAATCAGGAAGACCTTGTAATCGAGCGGCCTCTCTCGTACTAATACGGCGTTTTTGCGGACCAACAATTGATGTTTGCGTAATTGCTACCAGAGCGGGGACATAAGTAGGGCGTTTCGCCCGAATCCCCGAAGGTCGAAAATGCATAACCGTCTCCCACAAATTCTTAGCATCTTGCGCCTGCCATTCCAATTTGCGTCGACTCGGTGGAAAATCTGCCAAGTTATTCCAACGTGTTAACCATTTATCCAGAACTGGTTTGTGAGCCGAATAAAACTCAGCGTTTTTACGCAAAAAGTTCGCTTTCCAGTCCGGTGTCCCCACTGGAATGACTAGACTTTCTATATCGACCCAATCGTCCGCCCAGATCGGGAAGCCGGGAAGTGTCGCTCCATTCAAGCGCGATCGCATAATTTCAACAAATTCATTCCACGCTTCAATCCAAATAATCTCTGATTCCGAAAGTGCGACCTCCTTTCTTGACAGCGCGGTGTTGTATCTATCCAGTGGTAAATCAACCTTCAGATTCCAATCCTGAGGATCCCAGTTCATTGTGAATGATTCGAGGCTCGGGACTTCTACATAATGTCCGTTATCTCTCATCCCTTTGGGAATTCTTGTGGCTGCAATGAACACTCGCTCGCGGACTTGAGGTCTTCCTCCAAATTCTGGACGAATGAGATGGGGAGAAACGACCAGCGGTTGATCACTCACTCTGTAACCAAGTTGGCGTAAAGTCGAGGTGATTACGCCCCACTCATGGATATGGCGTGGACCCGCAATGTTACGAACGTTCTCCAACAGCACTATCGGAGGTCGGTGAAATTCAACAATTTTCGCGATATTCCAGAATAACGTTCCGCGCGTTTCTTCCATTCCCTGCTGTTTGCCAGATTTACTAAACGGTTGACATGGAAATCCACCGACCAAAATGTCATGCGCAGGAACATTCATCGTTTCATCATTTGCCGCAATCGTGATGTCACCGTCTGGCTTCAGTCCCCAATTGCGCTGATAAATTCTTGCCGCGTCCTTATCTATTTCCGAGGCGTACACACAATTCCCACCCATCGCCCCTAAAGCGGCGTGGAATCCCCCGATTCCTGCGAATAGGTCAATGAAAGTGAAGGACATGGGAATACCTTAGAAGAGAGGCCTGACATTCCCAAACAAAGTTCCTTGGTGTTTAGCGCTAGTTATTCGGCCGTGTTTATCGCAACCCGCTAAATATTGAAGTTCTGCTGAGTCTTTTCTAAGCCATCGACTACGAGTGATTCCACTGCGTCGGCACCTCGCTCAATAAAGAGTTCTAGTTCTTTCTTTTCTGCACTTGAGAATTGCTTGAGAACGAAGTCTGCGGGATCTTGGCGTCCTTGGGGCCGGCCTATCCCCATTCTGACTCGAAAATAATCGGAAGTGTCAAGAGATGAAGTGAGACTCTTCAAACCATTGTGGCCATTATCTCCTCCCCCTAATTTCGATCGAATCGCGGCGAATGGAATATCGAGTTCGTCGTGAATTGCAATCACATGATCAGGTTCGACTTTAAAAAAGTTAGCGAGCGCTTTAACTGGCCCACCGGATTCATTCATAAAGCCCATTGATTTCGCAAGGATTACTGAGGCGGCATCGACGCCAACTCCGAGTTTGTACGCCGTTGCATCGGTGCGTGACTTATGCGCGCTCCATTTTGCAGAGTGTCTTTTAGCCAAGCAGTCCACGACCATCTGGCCAATATTGTGACGAGTGGAAGCGTAATCAGGACCAGGGTTACCGAGTCCGACTATCAACCATGCCATTTCTTAAGCGTAACGGCTTAAGAGTGAATTACGCCTCCGCCTTTGCCGCGGCCGCTTCAGACACTGCAGTAGAAGCTGCAGATGCCGCCGCCGAAACGGCAGCATCGGCTTCAGCCACATCATCATGGCTAGAGCGGACTGAAAGGTGAACAACGGTGGACTTGGGATCGCTGACCAGTGTCATTCCCGCAGGAAGTTTTACATCCTCTGCATATAGAGAGAGACCCGCGACAAGTCCAGTGAGATCAAGAGCAAGGAAGCTTGGAATTGCAGTGGCTTCAGTCTCAACTTCAATAGAAGTGGTGACGTGCTCAAGAATTCCGTCACGATCGTGCTCACCTGATGTGTGGATCGGAACGGAAACAACTACGCGCTCTCCGCGACGAACAATGACAAGGTCAACATGCTCAAGGGTTCCTTTGATTGCGTGACGAACAACAGACTTTGGAAGAGTGAGTTCGGTCTTTCCATCTACGACAATGTCGAGCAACACGTTCGAGGTCTTTAGTGCGACACCGAGTTCGCGTGCTGGAAGATTGATGTGAGTGGGAGATGCGCCGTGGCCATAGATAACTGCTGGAACTAATCCATCTCGACGTGCGCGACGTGAAGCGCCCTTGCCAAATTCGGTTCGGCTAACGCCATTGATGCTGATCTCGGCCATTTCTAATCTCCCTCGCTATAACCTTCGGATAATTCACGTTGGTCACGATGAGAGATGTGCGCATAAAAGCGACTTTAATTAAAAAGCCGTCGATTACGGTAAAAACCCTCGCCGGAACGAGGCAAAGGCTACCTAATCAGCCGAAGAATCGCCAAATCCTTAGGATTTAAGGACTACGAAAGCCCGTCAAAGAGGCTTGTGACGGACCCATCCTCGAAGACTTCTCGAATTGCCCTCCCTAAGAGCGGGGCAATGGGAAGCACAGTTAATCGATCAAAACGAGACTCCTCGGCAATCGGCAAAGTATCAGTGACAACAACTTCACTCACTCTTGAATTTTTCAGACGTTCGACTGCAGGACCAGAAAGAACTGCATGAGTTGCAGCGACAATAACTTCGCTCGCTCCTTCATTGAAGAGCGCATCTACCGCTTTAGTAATTGTTCCCGCGGTATCGATCATGTCATCAATAACCACGCATGTCTGTCCTTGGACATCGCCGACTACTCGACCCGTCGTGGATTCATTGGGAATACGTGGGTCACGGGTTTTATGAATAAAAGCGATAGGGCAGCCACCGAGAATGTCAGACCAACGTTCGGCCACCCGCACTCGACCTGAGTCCGGAGAAACAATAGTAAGACGAGAGCGATCGACTTTGCTGCCGACGTAATTCGCAAGAAGTGGAAGAGCGAAGAGATGATCTACAGGTCCGTTAAAGAAACCTTGAATTTGAGAAGTGTGCAAGTCAACGCACATCAAACGATCTGCACCGGCCGTTTTAAATAGATCTGCCATGAGTCTGGCGGTAATCGGTTCACGACCTCGGTGCTTCTTATCTTGACGCGCATAACCATAGAAAGGCGCAACTACTGTAATTCTTTTCGCTGAAGCACGTTTGAGAGCGTCAACCATTATCAATTGTTCCATGATTTGTTTGTTCACTGGATTGGCATGACTTTGAATCACAAATGCGTCACTGCCTCGAACGCTCTCTTCAAAACGAACGAATATCTCACCATTGGCAAAGTCATAGGCCGAAGTTGGCGTGAGTGGAATGCCTAACTCTGATGCGACTTGCTCCGCTAACTCTGGAAATGCGCGGCCACTAAATATTCTTAAACGCTTTTCGGAGGCGAGGCGTAATTCGCTCATGAAGTTGGTTTCCCTTTCTCAGCGCTGGATTGTGCGGCATCTGCGGATTTAGTACCAGGTCGTTTGCGTAAGACCCACCCTAAAACATTTCTTTGCTTCGCCCTGCCAACGCCAATTGCGCCCGCCGGAACATCCTCAGTTATGACCGAACCAGCGGCGGTGTATGCACCATCCCCAATAGCAATCGGAGCGACGAGCATTGTGTCGCTACCGATTCGGGCGTGGTCGCCAATCGTTGTGTGGTGTTTGTTGACCCCATCGTAATTAACGAAAATGGTGGCGGCCCCAATATTGCTGCCTACCCCAATAGTCGCATCACCAACGTAAGACAGATGCGGCACTTTTGAACCCTCTCCCACTTTGGCATTTTTCATCTCCACGAATGCTCCAGCGCGGGTATTCGTTCCTAATTCGGTGCCGGGGCGCAGGAAGGTAAATGGGCCGACTTTTGCATCGAGACCGATTATCGCGCCAGTGCAATATGACTCAATAACACTCGCCCCCGCCGCAACCTCACAATCAATCAGCGTCGTTCTCGGCCCGATGGTGGCTCCCGAGCCAATTACTGATTTTCCAGCAATGGCCGTACCAGGATAAATAACAGCGTCACTCGCAATCTTTACAGAAGTATCGATCCATGTCGTCGTTGGATCAATCATCTGCACACCCGCGCGCATAAAGGAATCATTGATTTGGTCTCTCATGATTGCCGCGCACTCGGCTAATTGAACGCGATCATTGATACCCAATATTTCAACAAAATCTGGAGTCAGTATTGGTACAACCCGCTCGCCCGCGTTACGCAAAATCTCTATAACTTGAGTTAAATACAACTCTCCTTGCGCATTTGAATCGCTGAGCTGAGTGATTGCTTTCGTCAACTTCGCTAAATCAAAAACATAAACTCCAGAGTTTATTTCTTCTATATCTCGCTCGACATCTGATGCATCTTGCTCTTCAACTATACGTAACAAATCACCATTGTCAGCGCGAATGATTCGACCGTACCCAGTGGGGTCCGGTAACTCTGCGGTCAACACCGTAGCCGCGTATCCACCCTCATTGTGTGCTTTGACAAGTTGCATCAAAGTCGCACTGGTAAGTAGAGGAGTATCTCCAGCGACGATAAGAATTGTTCCCTTGGCATCGGCGCTGGCCAATGCCAATTGCACAGCATGACCTGTTCCTCCGCGACGTTCTTGAAAAACTGAAATCGCATTCGGAGAGATCTTGGCTAAATGGGTTTCAACTTCTACACGTCCCGCCCCGACGACTACTCGCACTTGCGCAGGAGCAAGAGCCTCAACGGCGGAAAGTACGTGGTTGAGAAGTGAGGCACCTGCAATGGAATGTAAAACCTTTGGCGTTGTCGATTTCATCCGCGTGCCTTCGCCGGCCGCTAAGACGATTGCGTAATCAAGTCGGCTCAAACTAAGGCTCCCAGCGTTAGCGCTCATGAATATGGGGTCTGGGCTTATCCTAATTGCTCCGCCACCTTGTCGGGCTGAGCAACTTCGTTGCTCCGCCACCTTGTCGGGCTGAGCAACTTCGTTGCTCCGCCACCTTGTCGGGCTGAGCAACTTCGTTGCTCCGCCACCAGGTATCGATCCTGGACCCTGGGCTTCAAAGGCCCATGTGCTAGCCACTACACAATGGCGGAACACGTATTCTCTCGCATGAAACCCCGTGCTCATAACCACGAGGGCGCGAGCAGTATCGTTAGCCATCTACCGCAGGGTTCCGCAGTTTTACGCAGAAAAAGGGGTTAGAGGGCACTATGCGCGATGAAGTAGATCGCCTCATTTCTGACTGGAAACGCGAGCGCCCAGATTTAGACCTTTCTCCTCTTGAAGTCCTGAGCCGAATCACCCGCATCGCCCGTCATCTCGATATCGCCCGTCACAACGCCTTCGCCGAACTTGATACATGGGGATTCGACGTCCTTGCAGCGCTTCGCCGTGCGGGCGAGCCGCATCAATTAACTCCCGGACAACTCATCCAGGAGACGATGGTTACCAGTGGCACGATGACAAATCGACTGGATCGTCTCGAACAAATGAGCCTGATCACTCGCCAAGCAGATCCACGTGATGGTCGGGGATCCCTTGTCACCCTCACTAAAAGTGGGATGAAAGCTGTCGACGCGGCGATGGAAGATCTGCTCGAACGTGAGAGAGATTTTCTCAAGATGCTGCCTAAATCAGAGTTAAAGGAATTAGCGTCCTATCTCAGCGCCATCGCAGCGCCATTTGATAAAGATATCGAAGCGCAAAAAGAAAACTAACGAACCTCAGTTACACGTGCTCCGTGCACCGGGCCCGTTGCGCGAGTAACACTTCCTACTACTCCGCTAGAGGTTAAAGCGACAGCTAAATCAAGTGCATGTTCTTCATCAGAAACCAAGAAAGCTACAGTCGGGCCGGAGCCAGAAACAAGCGACCCTAGCGCGCCGTATTCATGACCGACATCGAGAATGAGTCGAAGAGCCGGTCGCAATGAACACGCTGCCGATTGCAAGTCGTTGACTAGAGATTTGCCGACAGTAACAGCGTCTTGGGCAAGTAAGGCTTGTAATAATTGATCATTTACTTTCGGAGTTGCAATTTGCATACCCGCACGCAATCGATCACATTCTCCGTACACGGCAGGGGTAGAAAGTCCCACCGTCGAAACCGCGAGTACCCAGTAATACACGCCGCGCGAGAGTGCCGCCGTTACTTGATCACCACGCCCCCGGCCCACCGCAGTGCCGCCAGTTAACATGAATGGCACGTCGCTACCAAGTAACGAGCCGACTGAATGCATTTCTTCTCGAGAAAGACTTAATGAATAAAGAGAGTCGATTGCGACAATCGTCGCAGCTGCATCCGCACTCCCACCAGCCATGCCCCCTGCAACGGGAATAGACTTGCGAATATGTATAGAGAGATCGCTTGGAATGTCATACTTTTCAGCCATTAGTAGGGCGGCCTTGGCAGAAAGATTTGTTTCATCAGCAGGAACGCCGTGGGTGTGATCCCCTGCAATATCTAGAGAAATACCTTGTCCCAAATCTCTCTTCGTCACCGTGACATCATCAAAAAGTGAAATTGCTTGAAATACAGTGACGATTCCGTGGTAACCATCATCTTCCTTCGGCCCCACGGAAATTTGTAGATTAATTTTTCCAGGAACACGCACAACGACTGAATTCGGTGCATGGCGCGTCATGCTAAAACCCTAACCCATTTCACTCGACGCGTTGGCAATCGCAAGAAATTGTTCGATCACAAGCGCCTCCCCGCGCAAAGTCGGATCGATCCCTGCCTTTACTAAAACAGATTCGGCACCGGAGGATCCACCAAACAAACCTCCCAGAGCAGCTCTCAACATCTTTCTGCGTTGGGCAAACGCAGCATCAACTAGTGAAAAAACTCTTTTTCGAAGCGCTTCATCGCCCAGTGGCTCATGACGAATGAATCCAACTAATTTTGAATCGACATTTGGCACTGGCCAAAAAACGGATCGTGAAACAGAACCAGCGTTTGAGGTTGTACTCCACCACGCTGCTTTCACGCTAGGTATTCCATATTCTTTCGTGCTTGGCTTCGCTATCAGTCGATCTGCAACTTCGGCTTGGACCATTACAACGCCTCTTTCAAGGCTTGAGAATTTTTCCAGAAAGTGGAGTAAAACCGGTACAGAGATGTTGTAGGGCAGATTTGCAACTAAAACTGTGGGAGCGATTGCAAGTTCGTTCACTTGCAGTGCATCGTGATTCACTACTGTCAGGTTTTCTGGTCGATCTGAATGCGCCTTGACTGTTAGCGGCAGTTGTGTGGCTAAACGTGAATCAATTTCGACTGCAATTACCGTATCGGCCTCATCGAGAAGCGCAAGGGTTAGCGAACCAAGTCCAGGACCAATTTCGAGAGCAATGTCTTGACTTCCGACTCCAGCCAATCGAACAATCTTCCTGCAAACATTCGCATCAATAACAAAATTTTGTCCGAGCGCTTTAGCGGGTTTGAGATCGAGAGCGGCAGCCAAAGCTCGGATCTCGGCCGCGCCTAAAAGACTCATGAGGAAAAAGAACCGAAAATGCGCTCCGCATTTGTACCTAAAGCCGTGGCTAGTTCTCCGAGATCTTCATTTCGCTCATGCGCCATTGCCCGCACAATACGCGCTATCTGTGCGGGGCTATTTGTGTCGCCGCGATGTGGCGAAGGTGTCAGAAAGGGAGAATCGGTTTCGACTAGTAATTGATCTACAGGAACTAATTTCACTGCATCGCGCAGTTGCGGAGCGTTTTTGAAAGTGAGCGTTCCTGCAAAGGACAAGAAATATCCGCGATCGATACACTTTTTTGCCATCTCAACATCACCAGAAAAGCAATGAAAAACGGTCCTCTCTGGTGCTCCAACTTCCAAGAGAACCGATAGAACATCATCGTGTGAATCACGATCATGAATTACCAAAGCTTTGTTAAGTTTCTTCGCTAACTCAATGTGCCACTTAAAAGATTCTTGCTGGCGCAGTCGTAATTCAGGAGGCGTTCGGAAATAATCCAGACCTGTCTCTCCTATCGCCCGCACGCGAGGACGCTCTGCAAGTTGAGCGATTATCGCCAAATCATGATCCAGGTCTAATACTCTCGGTGCCTCATTAGGATGTAAAGCAACTGCGGCTAGAACGCTCGTACTCCAATACTCCGAGGCATCAACACACCATTGCGATTGTTCCGCGCTGTACCCAACATTTACAACGCGATCTATCCCCACTGATTTCGCTTGACTAAGAATTTCCCCGATCTGTGGTGAGTCTGGTGAGGTTTCGGAAATGATCTCCATATGCGCATGCGAATCCACCGTTGAAACTGGAAGAGGATCGGGCAGGGGTGCTGCGTGACGCCGTTTATCTGGCGTGATGCGATCGCTCATCGATCTACGCACTAACCTCTAGACGAGGAAACAGGATCGCACTCTTCGTGATGAGTGCACCCTGTGGTAATTGTCCCCACTTCGCCACCTCAGAAATCAATTGATCAGCAATCGGTCCTATTGATTGATTGGCGCCCAAAGAATCCCAAAGAATTTCGCAAGTCGCTGGCATTACAGAGTGAAGCAAGACGGCCAAAGCGCGTAGAGCCTCTGCCGTGTTGTATAGAACTTCACGAAGCAGTGGTTCATTTGCAGGATTTTTAGCAAGGATCCAAGGCTCCTTCTCTGTCACATATCCGTTGACTCGCTTGCAGAATTCCATGATCGCCAAAATCCCACCTTGAAAATCTAATTCGCAAATTGCTGCATCGGCCTTTGCAACTGTTTCAGCGAGGAATCTCTCTAAACCGGCATCGTGGCTCACGGAAGGCAAAACTCCGTCGCAGTATTTGTTAACCATCGCTGCCAACCGAGAAGCGAGATTGCCGAAATCATTTGCAAGTTCGCTGGTATATCTCGCGTGCATATCTTCCCAGGAAAATGAACCGTCAGTTCCAAAAGGAATGGCACGGAGGAAGTAATATCGAAATGCATCCACCCCAAAATGATCAGTGATATCGCGCGGCGCAATTCCAGTTAATTTACTTTTGCTCATCTTTTCGCCACCGACCAAGAGCCAGCCATGAGCAAAAACCTTCTTCGGAGTATCTAGACCCGCTGCCATCAGCATTGCTGGCCAAATGACGGCATGAAATCTCAAAATTTCTTTGCCAACGAGATGAACATCCGCAGGCCACGTTTGAACAAACTTTTTACCACCTTCGCTCTGCGGATCATCGCCCAAACCGACAGCGGTTGCGTAATTGAGAAGAGCGTCAAACCATACGTACACCACTTGATTTGTATCCCAAGGAACGGGAATACCCCAATCAAATGTTGAGCGAGATATCGAAAGATCAGTGAGGCCACTTTGCAGAAAAGAGATTACTTCATTGCGAGCGCTCTCAGGTTGGCACGTCTCAGGATGTTCTGCATATAACTTTAAAAGAGGATCGACAAAAGCGGAGAGTTTAAAGAACCAGTTGTTTTCCTTCACCATCTCGACGGGTTTTTCGTGAATATTGCATATCTGCTTGCCTGAACGCTCTGTGAGATCTCCAGGAAGTTTAAATTCTTCGCAACCTACGCAATATAGGCCCTCGTAATCTCCAGCATAGATATAGCCCGAATCCTTCAGACTTTGCAAAAAGCGCTGCACTCTTTCTGTGTGGCGTTTTTCCGTGGTCCTAATAAAGTCATCGTTGGCAATATTGAGGTCGCGCCAATTGGGCTTCCAATCATTATCGACGAGGCGATCAACCCACGCCTGTGGATTTTCACCGTTCTCTTGTGCGCTACGCATGATCTTTTGACCATGCTCATCTGTGCCCGTCAAATACCAAACGCTCTCACCCTTTTGGCGGTGCCACCTTGTCAGAACGTCTCCCGCAACTGTTGTGTAGGCGTGACCAATATGGGGTGCGCTATTCACATAGTAAATCGGCGTGGTTACGTAAAAGCTCTTCTTCTCTGACACGGTCATATCTTAGAGGTGGTTGAGACGCTTGCTTTTGCCTCGACCATTGCCGTAAAAACGACGCGCTTAGAGATCGAAAGTTCCGCTGCCACAGTTGCAATCGCGCTTCTTCTATCCATACCCGCTTGCTCGAATTCACCGACGCGAGCGACCATCTGAGCCGAATTCTTCTGCGCGGCTTGAAGAGGCGCCCCTTCAAGAACCATTGTAATTTCCCCTAAAACTTCATTGTTAGCCGCCCACATTGCTAATTCACCTAACGGCGCTCGAATGGTTTCCTCGTATTTCTTTGTCATCTCCCGACAAATTGCACCTCTGCGTTCGGATCCAAAAACCCCGACGGCATCGTGCAGTGCATCTGCGAGCCGATGAGGGGCTTCAAACCAGACAATGGTGCGCTCTTCATTGCGTAAATTGTCAAAGAATTTTCCTCGAGCTCCCACAGATCTCGGTGAGAATCCTTCAAAGACAAAACGATCTGTTGGCAGGCCTGCCAAAGCGATTGCAGTTGTGACCGCACTAGGGCCGGGAATCACTCTCACCGGAATTCCTAGGTCAATAGCATCTCTCATCAGGCGAAATCCTGGATCGCTTATCGTTGGCATTCCGGCATCAGATAGGACAAGCACTGAAGAACCAGCCTTAAGAAGCGTGAGTATCTCTACCGTGCGCTCTTCCTCATTTCCTTCAAAGAAAGAAATTATGCGAGCCGAAAATGTGACACTAAGGTCAGAGGCCAAGCGATGAAACTTTCGTGAATCCTCGGCTGCAATTATCTCGGCGCTCTCAATCGCACTTTTGAGGCGCGCACTGGCGTCGTTGATATTACCCAAGGGGGTTGCAGCGAGGATTAGCTCCATTTCGCAATCCTCTCAATAAATTTGTGTTCTCGCCTAGGCTAGCCCAGTGACCTCCATAATGATCGCACTACTCTCTTTTGGACTGCGCCTTTGGCATTTAGCCACACCTAAAGGCTTGGTATTTGATGAGTTGTACTACGTTGATGGCGCACGCGATTATCTTAAATTCGGAGTCGAAGTAAAGGGTTTGAATCCAGAATTCATAGTTCATCCTCCCGTCGGTAAATGGTGCATTGCTCTAGGAATTAAATTATTTGGAAATAACGAGTTTGGTTGGCGTATTGCCACTGCGGTTGCTGGAGCGGTCACGGTGTATCTGGTCTCTCGGATTGCTCTTCGCCTATTTCATTCAACCCAGATGGCAAATCTTGCCGGCCTCCTTATGGCCCTGGATGGGCTTAACCTGGTGCATTCACGCACCGCACTCCTAGATCTCTTTCTCACTCTCTTCATACTTTTGGGTCTGAATGAATGGCTCAAGGAGCACTACTGGAGAAGTGCTTTCTTCTTTGGACTCGCAGCTGGAACTAAGTGGAGCGGACTCTATTTCATCGTCGCCTTCGGCCTGTTGACCATTTATAGAGACAGGGTCAAAATCCAGACTTGGACAAGGCTCTTGCCAAAGCGAATCATGCAATGGGGAATCCTTCCCGTGCTTGTTTACATCTCGACATGGATTGGATGGTTTCAAAGTTCTCGAGGTTGGGATCGACAGTGGGCTGACAGCCACGAAACTCAATGGGGATTTATTCCTCGCTCGCTGAGATCACTGTGGCATTACCACGCAGAGATGCTCCACTTTCATCGAACGCTCACCACAAAACATACCTACCAAGCAAACCCTTGGGGTTGGTTGGTCATGCGACGACCGACATCTTTTTATTATCAATCACCCAAAGGATGTGGCACGAAATCGTGTTCGCAAGAAGTCCTCGCTTTAGGTACTCCACTTCTTTGGTGGTTGGGAACCCTTGCACTTTTTGTCGTTTTAGGATTTTGGCTCAGATCAATTATGCGAAGTCAATTTGATTCCTCTGCTGGCTTCATTCTCCTTGGAATCGCTGCATCATACTTACCATGGTTTGCTTTTCAGAAAAGAACAGTATTTTCTTTTTATGCGATCGTTATAGAACCTTTTGTTGTCTTAGCTCTCGTCTATTGCGCTCAAAAAATTCTCGGAGCAGAACCGCCGAGGTCAAATAGAAAACTTATCGTTTCATTCTTTATTATCGCGATTGCACTTAACTTTATTTATTTCTGGCCTCTCTTTACGGCAACGATCATTACCTATTCACATTGGAGCAATTTGATGTGGTTCTCTTCCTGGATCTAGTAATTCCGTGGAGCTGAGGGTGTCCTGTTCCACGACATAGGTTACAGATGTGTCCAGACATAGGTGACACTCTTGGTTTAAATAAGGGATGTCTCCTACCCCTCGTTCAAATAGTCAGTCCCAGGTCATTGTTCTAAGCATTCTCCATGATGGACTCAC
>JANYDL010000013.1 GCA_025363635.1 Actinomycetes bacterium | reverse complement strand
GGTCGCCTATTGGCAATCTTTGAAGAGCTCCGCGAAAGTTCGCAGTTGATCATCATTACGCACCAGAAGCGCACAATGGAAATTGCAGATGCGCTCTACGGAGTGACGATGAAACGTGATGGCGTTACTGAAGTTATTTCGCAGCGCTTGCGTGATGCGCAAACCGTTTAGTCAAAGGAAGTTGCATGGGACTTTTTGGAAAGTTCATTTCAAAGATTACGCGGACGCCGAACGCAACGACTGCTGATTGGGATGAACTCGAGGCGGCACTTTTACAATCGGATATTGGTCCAGAACTCTCGAGTAAAGTCGTAATGGCTGCCCGATCAGTGAAGACGGAAAGCGCTCTCGATGCAATCACTTTCACCCTTGCAAGTTCTCTCTCCAATCGGAGTCGCGAAATAGAGCGTGCTTCATCAGGACCCAGTGCGATATTGGTTGTCGGAATAAACGGAACTGGAAAGACGACCTCGACTGCGAAGCTTGCGAAATTATTGGTAAGCAACGACGAGAAAGTACTTCTCGCAGCGGGAGATACTTTTCGCGCGGCAGCGGTAGATCAACTTCGTACATGGGGTGAGCGACTCGATATCGAAGTTGTGTACGGGAAGGAAGGCGCTGATCCTGCCTCTGTTGCCTTTGATGCCGCTCAACAAAGTCTGGCACGCAACGTGAGTTTCCTTATTGTTGATACTGCGGGCCGTATGCATACAAAGGTCGACTTGATGGATCAGTTAGGCAAGGTAAAGCGAGTAATCGAAAAAGTGTTGCCTGTTACTGAGGTGCTACTCGTTCTAGATGCGACCACGGGGCAAAATGGTCTGGCTCAAGCAAGAGTCTTTGCAGAAGCAGTTGAGTTAACTGGAATAATCTTGACCAAAACCGACGGAAGCGCCCGAGGGGGAATCGCACTGGCCATAGAGGCAAGCCTTGGCGTTCCTGTTAAGTGGATTGGTACTGGCGAAGGCGCAAGTGATTTTAAAGCCTTTGACTCGAAAGAGTATATAGACTCTTTGCTATGACAAAGGAAGTTCTCTTCGTGCACGGGATGTACATGAACGCAAAAAGTTGGGCGCCGTGGGTTGATATTGGTCGAAAAAGTAATTTCGAGTGCAATGCGATTTCATGGCCATATCATGAGGGATTACCCGAGATTTTGAGGGATAAGATCGATCCAAGTTTGGGAAAGCTTTCTTTTGGAAAGATCGTGCAGTATTACAAAGACCAGATTGATTCAATGGATTCGCGACCTTTGCTCATCGGACATTCCATTGGTGGGCTTGTAGTTCAGAAACTTGTGAATGATGGTTACGCGCGCGCCGCCGTAACCATAAGTTCGGCACCACCGCAGGGAATCATGACTTTAGATGCCACATTCTTGAAGGCGAATTTTCCGCATATCAATCCTTTTGCTGGAAACCGTCCGATTTGCATGACACGCGAGAGGTTTCATTTTACTTTTTGTAACACAATGGCTCGAGCCGATTCAGATCTTGCTTATGACGCATACGTAGTCCCAGAAAGTCGCAACGTTCCGCGAAGTACATTGACCAATCAGGCGAAAATTGATTTTCGAAAGAGCCATGTACCGCTTTTGATGATTTCTGGGGGCTCGGATCATTTGATACCTCTTGCTTTGGCGATGAGAAATTTTGCAGCTTATTCGCATGAAGCAGGCGACGTCGAATTTAGAGAGTTTTCCTCTCGCTCTCACTTTATTTGCAATGAACCGGGGTGGGAGGAAATCGCCAAGACCGCCTTTGGCTGGCTGGATTATCAAGATTCCCTGGAGGTTCGGCCCTGATTTAACGTCTCTGTAACATTCTGCCCGACTTTGTGACCCAGTGGAAACCTGCGACACGTTTTCGCGTAACGCACATAGTCCATATTTCGCTACATCTCAACGGCGAGTAGATCTCACGAAAGCGTGACACATGGCCCCTACTGTTCTTAATTCTGGCGATACCGCATGGATGTTGGCGAGTACCGCACTAGTTCTTCTCATGACTCCTGGCCTCGCTTTTTTCTACGGCGGTATGGTCCGCACCAAGAGCGTTCTCAACATGATGATGATGTCAATGATTACCATAGGAATTGTCAGCGTGCTTTGGGTGATCTTCGGATTTGAATTAGCTTTTGGTCACTCCAGTGACTCACCTTGGTATGGAGGATTTTCATTCTCCGGACTCGGGGGAGTTGTTAACGACCTCGCCAACAATGGCGGCGTATATCCGATTCCCGTTCTTGTTTTTGCGACATTCCAATTGATGTTTGCTGTTATTACTCCAGCGTTGATCTCAGGAGCAATCGCTGATCGCGCGAAATTCACTTCGTGGGCAGTATTTGTAACTCTATGGGCAACAATCGTTTACTTCCCCGTTGCACACTGGGTGTTCGCATTTGGTAACAAAGTCGGCGATAAAGTTACCAGCGTAGGTTACTTAGCTGGAAAAGGTTTAGAAGATTTTGCCGGTGGTACTGCTGTTCATATCAACGCAGGTGCTGCAGGTCTGGCTCTTGCGTTGATTCTTGGAAAGCGCGTTGGGTGGCGTAAAGAAGCAATGCGTCCTCACTCATTGCCATTGGTAATGCTCGGGTCGGGTCTATTGTGGTTTGGGTGGTTTGGTTTCAACGCTGGATCCGCTCTTGCTGCAAATGGTCTGGCGGGTCTTGCATTTATGAACACTCAGGTCGCGACTGCTGCAGCACTTCTGGGTTGGGTCATCGTGGAGAAAATTCGCGATGGTCATCCCACTTCATTAGGTGCAGCATCTGGTGCCGTTGCCGGCTTAGTTGCAATCACACCTGCATGCGCATTTGTTGCCCCGTGGGCCGCGGTGATTGTCGGGCTTATTGCCGGCGCACTCTGCGCGATGGCCGTTGGCCTGAAATATAAATTGGGTTTCGATGATTCCCTCGATGTCGTTGGTGTTCACTTAGTGGGCGGATTATGGGGATGCATATCCATTGGATTCTTCGGAACCCACGTCGTCAATTCAGTCGGTTTGGACGGAATCTTTTATGGTGGAGGAACCACTCTCCTAGGAAAGCAAGTGTTCGGCGCACTCCTAGTATTGGCATACTCTTTCATTATGACCTTGATCATTGGCTTTGCGATTCACAAGACCATTGGTTTGCGCATTACTCGCGACGCAGAAGTTGAGGGCATTGACCTTAATGAGCACGCGGAATCATCATATGAAATGGCAAGCTCGTCACGAGGAGGTTCGTCGCTATGAAACTCATTACTGCAATCTTGAAGCCTTTCAAGCTTGATGAAGTTAAGGATGCTCTCCAAGGGCATGGAGTTACAGGCATGACTGTTTCGGAGGCGAGTGGTTTTGGTCGCCAAGGTGGACATACGGAGGTATATCGAGGCGCTGAATACACGGTCGATCTCATTCCAAAAGTTCGCTTAGAAGTTCTTGTTGATGATGCCGAAGCCGAATCCGTCATCGGTGTCATCGTCAAGGCAGCATCTACTGGCTCCATTGGAGATGGCAAAGTCTGGTCTACCCCCGTTGATCAGGTCGTACGCGTTCGCACAGGCGAGCGTGGAGTCGATGCCATTTAGTGAGCACTCGTGAGCGTAGGGCTCGGTCAAACGAGAGCGACCGAGAACTAACTTCACTCTTCCTTGCTGCACACGAGAAGGCTCGAGGAGAGCGCACGCGAGAGATAGTGGGCATATCCCTCGCCGCGGTTGGAGGTTTCGGCCGCGGCGAGTTATGTCCAGGTTCTGATTTAGACATTCTCATTTTGCATAACGATCAACTATCAGCAGAAAAATTGTTGGAATTCGTGAATGCTCTTCTCTATCCCATTTGGGACGGCACCACGGCGAACGCAGCAATTCCTCGAAGCGTTGATCACTCAGTTCGTACTCGGATCGAAACTCGCGAAGCTGCACAATCTGATGTGAAAGTCGCTATGGGATTGTTGGATATACGTTTACTAGCCGGTGATCCAGATCTTGTTGCTGCGGTTCAACACGATGCTATTGATTCATGGCGTAAGGATTCAAAGCGCAGATTTGCAGAATTGCGGAAGTTGCTTTCCGATCGTCATTCACGTGCAGGCGAATTAGCATTTCTCTTGGAGCCAGATATTAAAGAAGCGCGCGGTGGTTTACGTGATATCACCGCTTTAAGAGCAGTGGCAGCAGCGGGAGCGATCGAGATTCCTTTGGATCGCATTAGCGCCGCAGAATCGAAACTCACCGATATTCGAGAAGCCCTTCACACAGTGAGTGGACGTTCGCGCGATCGGTTGCTTTTCCAAGAGCAGGATAAGGTTGCTTTGCAGTTGGGTTACCGAGACGCAGATGAATTGATGGGAATTGTTGCTCAATCTGCGCGGGATGTGGATTATTTAATGCAGTCCACGTGGCACCGTTTAGATCATCAGGGTAAGGACGGTTTAGGGCGAATACTACGAAAGCCGCGTACGACAAGTGTTGCGCACGGTATTAGCGTTGCTCATCAAGAGGTAGTGATCGATATTGATGCACCTTCCGCACAAGACCCTGTATTAGGACTCAGAGCCGCTTCACGGGCAGCTCAACTTGGCCTCCCGCTTTCACTTGATTCTGCCGTTGTCTTAGCAAAATCGATACACGATGGAATTGGCTCTTTGCCATTCCCATGGCCACCGGAGGCGCGAGAAGATTTGGTTTCTTTGATTGGTGCTGGAACCGCGATGGTGCGAGTGTGGGAAGCCCTTGATCAAGAAGGCATCATCACCTCGTGGTTTCCTGAGTGGAGTGCAGTGCGCTCTCTTCCGCAACGCAATTTTTTGCATCGACACACTGTCGACCGTCACATGGTAGAGACAGCGGTACACGCGGCCGCTCTTACGCGCATCGTCCATCGACCGGATCTCCTTCTCGTAGCTGCTCTCTTTCATGACATTGGTAAAGGTGGGCGAGAGGATCATTCGCAGCGAGGTTCATCTCTCATTAAGCCCATGGCACAGAGAATGGGTTTTAGTGAAGAAGATGTTCTGACTTTGCAATTGCTCGTTCGACAACATCTATTGCTTGCTGCTACCGCCACCCGCCGAGATCTTAATGATCCTGCAACTATCTCTGCCGTGCTTGAGTTGGTCCCGGATCTTCAAACTCTTGAATTACTTCATGCTCTGAGCATTGCCGATGGAGAGGCAACTGGGAGCGCTGCTTGGAGTGATTGGAAAGCGACTCTAGTTTCTGATCTCGTTCGTCGTGTGCGGGCCGCAATGAGCGGAACAACCATTGCGCCTCAACCTGAAATTACGTCAGAGCAGAGGTCATTTGCAGAAATTGGCGCCCTCAGAGTTGATGTCTCTACCCATGACAATGAATACGCGATAAATATTATTGCTCCAGATCGCCCCGGTTTGCTTTCAATTATTGCGGGGGTCCTTAACTTGGCCCGACTAGATGTGAAATCAGCGCGTACGAAATCACATGGCCAGTCAGCCGTAATGAAGTGGATTGTTACCCTAGATCCTCACGCACCTGTTCCAACTGCAGAAAAGATCCATCGCGATATTGATGATGCCCTTAAAGGACAAGGAGATTTAGCTCGACGTATTCAAGAACGCGTTAATTCGTATTCACAACTTCCCTCGATTCCCGTGCCGGCGCCTGTAGTCGAAACTTTTGCAGGTGCATCCACTGATTGCACTGTTCTTGAAGTTCGCAGTCATGATCAACCTGGTCTTCTCTTTCGCATTGGTGAGGCGGTCACGCGTGCTCGGGTAGATATTCGATCTGCGATTGTGACCACTTTGGGAGCCGAAGCCATCGATACTTTGTACGTCACCGAAATCTCCGGTGGCCAACTAAGTGAAGATCGGGCCAAAGAAGTAGCCAATAGTTTGAGAGAAGCTCTCTCTTAAAAGTTAGCTATCGGTTGTACGTGCGTTTGGCGGAACTGAAGGCGCTGATGGTGCCTCCGTTTGGATTAATTTCAACGCTGAGAGAACCATCGGAATTGACTTGTAATGCAACCACCCCGACTGACTGGCCCTCTTTCGATATGGTATATCCGATAGGTCGCGGGGCTCTCGATCCGGGTTCGGTAGCAGGCGCATTCGCGGGCTCTACAAATGAAAGCTGAGCAAGTGAATAGACGACCATTCCCGAAGAGGCCGTTATTTTGTCAGGGGCAGGTTGATCTTTACCCACCACTAGTAGTGATTGTCGGGCATCCCCTTTGGGGTCACTCCACCAACCTACGGAGAAGACCCAGGCGCTCTGGTCCACCTGTTCGGGTGCGATGGATAAATGACTCCATGCGTAGCTATTTTTCCCAGTAGGTACTCCTCCTTGAATCATTGTTTTTGCGTTGGCAAAGACGCTATTCGAAATTCCGCTGTATCCATGCGTTCCTGACAGAAACCAATTTCCAGATGCAGTTCCAGCGACGTCATAGTCGATTTTGCCTGTCCGCGGAGCCGAAGTTCTCTGCATCTGATTTTCCATTGCGGTTCGGATACTCGGCGTAAAGAATGGAAGAAAATCTGCTGTATATGGCTTCCAGGGTTCGGCACCCAGATAACTTTGAACATTTTGGAATCCCGATAGCCATCCGTCTCCTCGAAATATATTGAAATCCAACATATTGTCGCGCTGACGTCCGAATTCCTGGCCTGCTTTAATTTTCAAATTGGGAGCAAGGTAGCGTTTTGTTTCGACAACTTTTGCATATGGAGCAAGTACTCCCGTCACTTTATTGATCACCATGTACACGCTGAAGAGATTGCATCCATGGTCGATGACAACTCGATGTGAATCGGGAGACCCGAGGCTTGATACTTCGACGATCGTTCCATCTGCGGGAGAAGTTATCGGAAGATAATCTTTCGTAGCTCGAATTGCATCGGAAAGATAGAGAGCCTTGATACCGAGATAGGCATGATCGATGGGGGTGACATGATCACCTACGGTCATTCCATAGGGGATGGATGGAGCTAATTGATCGAGAGGGAGAACTGGTTTTGTAAAAGTAATTGATCGGGGCGAGCATGTAGGTTCACCCGATGATTCTCCGTGAAAAATTTGGGCGAGGGTTGGGTACCACTGTGGTCGAGCCTTATAGCCGGAGATAGGAGTAGGCGGAACATCCGATGCTAGCGGGTAAGCAACTTTTCCTAGTTTACATGTCATAGTCGATTGACCATTGAAGGCAAGGAGACCGTTCTTGCTACACGACGAACCTATAGGCCCAAGAGAAAAGGAACCTGAACTATTGTTTTGTCCAATACCTCCTTCATGCGGAGCAGACCAGATAAGTTTATTTCCAGATCGAAGGCACTCATACCCCAAGCCCTTTGCATCGGCTTGCCGAATCCCTTCCTTGGTACATGGAGCACCAGATTTAGGTGCTTGTGCTGTTGATGCATTTGCTACCAGAGTTGAGGATGAAGAAAGGCAGATAACGCCAATCACAAGTGAAATGACGGTGCGGAAGATTCTAGATTTTCTCATTTGGGTAGTCTAAAGTAGAAATTGAATCGAGCGTGGAAAACCACGCGGGCGGGCTTGGTAGGCTCCCACATTATGTTCAATTCATTGACCGAGCGCATCGGGGGAGTTCTCTCCAATCTTCGCTCGCGAGGGAAAATTTCTGCAGGTGATATCGACAAAACATGTGATGAGCTCCACCTTGCTCTAGTAGAAGCAGACGTGGCCCTCTCCGTTGTTAATGAATTCATTGAAAATGTCCGCGCGCAATCCCTAGCCGCACTTCCAACTTTGCAATCTGGCTCAAACCAAGCCAACGCAATCTTTGACATTATAAACTCTGAACTTATTTCGATCCTTGGTCATGATGCGCGCCGAGTGCGATTCGCCAAGACTGGTCCGACGATCATCATGCTTGCTGGTCTGCAAGGCGCTGGTAAGACTACTTTGGCTGGCAAGTTAGCAAAGTATTTCGCTGACCAAGGCAATACACCCCTTCTTGTGGCATCTGATTTACAACGACCCAACGCAGTAACGCAATTGCAAGTTGTTGGTTCGAGTATTGGTATTCCTGTCTTTGCTCCTGAGCCGGGAAATGGCGTGGGAAATGCCGTCAAGGTTGCGCGAGATAGCGTCTCTTTTGCAAAAGCCAAACAACACAACATGGTCATAGTGGATACAGCAGGACGACTCGGCGTGGATCAGACTTTGATGAAAGAAGCGATCGCAATTCGAGATGCGATCGGTCCACATGAGATTCTCTTCGTAGTTGATGCCATGATCGGGCAGGACGCGGTGCGAACTTCGCAAGCATTCCTTGATGGTGTGGGATTTGATGGTGTCGTTTTGACAAAACTGGATGGCGACGCCAAAGGCGGAGCCGCACTATCCATTGCACAGATGACTAAGCGACCCATCATGTTCGTCTCGACTGGTGAGAAAATTGCAGACTTTGATATTTTTTATCCGGAGCGAATGGCTTCTCGAATCCTTGGTATGGGAGATGTTGCAACTCTTGCAGAGCAAGCGAAGAAGGCATTTGATCCTGCGGCCTCAGCAAAATTAGAAACTAAATTCGCAAGTGGGGAGGATTTCACTTTGGATGATTTCCTTGAGCAAATGCAAGCTATGTCAAAGATGGGCTCAATGTCGAAAATGCTTTCAATGTTGCCCGGTGCTGGACAGATGAAGAAAGCGATTGAGAATTTTGATGAAGGCGAGATCGTTCGCACCCAAGCAATCGTGCAATCCATGACCCCATTGGAGCGAGGAGATACGAAAGTTCTGAATGGCTCACGGCGCGCGCGAATAGCCAAGGGCAGTGGCCGAGCCGTTTCTGAGGTGAATTCCTTAGTCGAGCGCTTCGCTCAAGCCCAAAAAATGATGCGTCAAATGCGAGGCGGGGGAGTTCCCCAAGGTCTTCCTCCGGCCCTTGCGGGGATGGGTGCGGGGATGCCTCTTGCACAGAGGCAAAGGCCTATCAACAAAAAGAAGTCTAAATCTGGTAATCCGGCCAAGCGAGCAGCCGAGGAGCGCGGCTAAAAACCGTACGCGATTTCGCCTTTGGCCCCCCAGATGGCAGAATTACGACCCTGTTCGGGGCCCTCTACCCCCAAACATTCGTATTCATAGTTAGTACGTGTGTGATCGCGCACCCCGCTGCGAGAATCTCGTACGACCTTCACTTATAGGAGTTCACAACACTTGGCTACAAAAATTCGCTTGATGCGCATGGGCAAGATCCGCACCCCTTACTACCGCATCGTTGTTACCGATTCGCGCAAAGCACGTAATGGTCTTTCGATCGAAGAGATTGGCCGCTACTCACCAGCCCAAGAGCCATCAATTATTGAGGTTAACTCTGAGCGCGCTCTCTATTGGCTTGGCGTAGGCGCTCTACCAACTTCTGCTGTAGAGGCGATCTTGAAGGTCACTGGAGATTGGCAAAAATTCAAGGGACTCCCTGGGACTGAAGGCACACTTCGTTTTGCAACACCTAAGCCTCACAAGAGCATCGCCTACGAAGCAGCCGTCAAGCAAGCAATGGATGAGCCAAAAGAAGGTGCAACAACACTCAAGAAGAAGGCGCAAGAAAAGCTTGCCGCTAAATCTGCTCCACCAGTTGTTGAGCCAGTTGTTGAGCCAGTTGTTGAGCCAGTTGTTGAGGCTGTTGTTGAGGCTGTTGTCCAGACTCCCGCTGTAGAGGCTGTTGTCGAATCTGCAGTTGTAGCGGATGCACCAGCAGAGGCTGCTGAATAACAATGATTGATGAAGCCCTAGAACATTTGGTTAAGGGAATCGTTGATCACCCCGAAGATGTAGTCATCAAAGAGAAGACGCATCGTCGCGGAAGTACCCTCGAAGTGCATGTGAACCCAGAAGATATTGGCAAGGTCATTGGCCGCAACGGTCGCACCGCAAAAGCGTTGCGCACCGTTGTGAGCGCATTGGCTGGCCGATCTATTCGTGTTGACCTCGTCGAGACAGACGAACCAAGGTAACCATGCGCTTGCTCGTGGGGCGGATTGGTCGCGCTCACGGAATTCTCGGTGAAGCGACGGTAGAAGTTCGTACCGATATGCCTGAATCCCGCTTTGCCATTGGCGCTCGCGTTGAGACCGATACGCTTGGTGAATTGACCATTACCTCGTATCGAATTCACAACGGCATTTTGCTTTTAGGTTTTGCTGGCATACACGACCGCAATGCGATTGAAAAGTTGCGGGACACGTTGATGTATTGCGAAGTCAACATTGAAGAACCCAGTGAATATGAGGATGACTATCACGTGATGCAACTCGTTGGGTGCAAAGCATTTCTAGAATCAAATGAAGAGTTTGGCAGAGTAAGTGATGTCATAAATCTCCCAGGTCAAGATCTACTTGCAATCGATACGCCCAACGGTGAAGTACTTATTCCCTTTGTCCGTCAATTGGTCCCAGTAGTTGATATTAAGAATCGACGAATGATAGTAATCCCACCGGTGCGCGATGAAGATTGATGCGGTCACGATATTTCCTGATTACTTTGCACCTCTTCAACTTTCACTTTTAGGAAAAGCTCAAGAGAGTGGAATTCTCGATATCGCGATTCATGATTTGCGAGATTTCACTATAGATAACCATCACAGCGTCGATGACACTCCTTATGGCGGCGGTGCGGGAATGGTGATGAAACCCGAGATTTGGGGCCAGGCACTTGACCCGCTCATGATTCCTGAAACCGATCTCATCATTCTTACTCCAGCGGGAAAACCATTTACGCAACGTATGGCTGAAGTGTTCGCGACGAAATCACATCTACTTTTTGCATGTGGTAGGTATGAAGGTATCGATGCGCGAGTGGGTGAATATTATGCAGCGCAAAAATTCGCAGTGCATTACATCAGCATTGGCGATTACGTACTTGGTGGAGGAGAGGTTGCTGCACTTGTGATGATTGAAGCGATCACACGACTCTTGCCCGGCGTGCTTGGAAACCCTCAATCGTTGTCAGAGGAATCCCACGTGGAGGAGGGTTATTTGGAATACCCGAATTACACCAAGCCTGCGAATTGGCGCGGCCTTGCAGTTCCTGAGGTTCTCTTACGTGGCAATCATGCGGCGATCGCCACCTGGCGGGCAGAACACGCCCATCCGAGTTCGCCTTGAGTGCTAGCCCTCGCGTACTGTTGAGGGCGTGGCAAACCTAGATCCAGCTATTCAATCTCGACTTATTAGAGATTTAGAGCCTGCGGTTGCCGTCGAATTCGAACGTCACATCGCGGTCCAAAAGAATTGGTATCCACACGAATATGTCCCATGGAGTGAAGGTCGCACCTTCGCTGGACCTCTCAACGGGGACGCGTGGGAGGCAAAGGATTCCAAACTGACCGCTATTGCTCAAGATTCTCTTGTTCTCAACCTGATGACTGAGGACAACCTGCCGAGTTACCACACTGAAATTGCGATTGCGATGGGCCGGGATGGGGCATGGGGTAATTGGATCGAACGATGGACAGCTGAGGAAAATCGCCACGGCATCGTGATGAGGGATTACTTGATGGCCACACGCGGAGTTGATCCTTACGAGTTAGAAGATTTGCGCATGGCTCATATGTCTTTGGGCTATCAAACTCCATATGAGACAGATATGTTGCACACGGTTGCATACGTTTCATTTCAGGAACTTGCCACCCGTATTTCTCATCGCAATACAGGTCGAATCTCTAACGACCCAACATGCGAAGGAATGTTGCAGCGGATTGCACTCGATGAAAATCTCCACATGATTTTTTATCGCAATTTGTTGGGTAAGGCGATTGATCTGGAGCCCAATGCCGCCATGCGCGCAATCACTGATGTCGTCACTAACTTCGCAATGCCAGGAGTAGGGATGCCCGGTTTTGGCCGCAAGGCAGTGCAGATTGCCCTTGCTGGTATCTACGACTTACAGCAACATCTGGATGAAGTAGTAGCACCCGTTTTGCGAGCGTGGAATGTATTCGAACGAGATGATTTCACGGGCGAAGGCGCAAAGGCTCGTGAAGAGCTCGCCGTCTTCTTAAAGACTTCTGGTGAAGACGCGGCTCGATTTAGTGAAAAACGCGAAGTGTATTTTGAGCGCCAGATTGCGCGCGGGCAAGAGCCAATTAGACTTACATAATGGTTCACGGTCAGCTCGCCAACAAAGTCGCTCTTGTTACAGGTGCTGGAAAAGGCATTGGTCGGGCCACCAGCATCGCTCTTGCGCGCGAAGGTGCCCAGCTTGTTCTTGCTAGTCGAGATATTGCAGGGCTTGAAGAAACGGCGCAGCTCATTGGCGAATTGGGAAATGGAGCCTCTCCTGCACTTATCTGTCAGATGGATTTGCTCGACCCCAGAAACATCGAATCAATGGCGGCACAGACCATCTCGACCTTTGGACACGTCGACGTTCTCGTGAATAACAGCGGTATCGCGGGAAAGAATGCTCCGCTCTGGGAGTTAAGCGAAGCCGAGTGGGACGAAACAATGGATACAAATCTCAAAGGTTCGTATTTAGTTTCCAAAGCGGTTATTCCCTCGATGATTGCTCGAAAGAGTGGTTCGATAATTTTTATTGGATCCATCACTGGCAAGCGCCCGCTGGTAAATCGCAGTGTTTATGCTGCATCAAAACTTGGCATGGTAGGGCTGATGCGCACGCTGGCACTCGAGTTGGCTCCGCACGGAGTTCGAGTGAATCTCGTGTCTCCGGGATATGTCGGTGGCCCACGTCTTGACTCCGTTATTGAAAAAGTTGCAGAGAGTGAAGGAACTTCACCAGAGCAGGTGCACGCGCAGTGGCTCTCGATGGTTCCAACGGGAGAATATGTGACCCCTGAACAGATTGCTCAGGGCGTGCTCTTTTTTGCAAGTGATCGATCTTTGGGTATCACTGGTGATGACCTCAATATCAACGGCGGATTGGTAATGTATTGATGTCGAGCAAGCAAGTTCTTTTCATTGAGCACGACCATGTGAGCGAAGCAGGTCCCATTTGGGAGCAGTTCGTTAATCGAGGATTCGAGATCACTCGTTTCCATATTGTTTCCGAAGCCAATTTCAATCAACCAAATGTGACTGTCCAATGGCCCGATTTACTTTCATTTGACGTTGTCGTGGTGATGGGCGCCCCGTGGGGGGCGTGGGAAGACGAGCGCATTGGTAATTGGCTATTGCCTGAAGTAAAGCTCATGCGAGAAGTTCATGATGCAGGAGTTCCAATTCTGGGAATCTGCTTTGGCGGACAACTGATGGCGCGAGTCTTAGGAGGCTCTGTCGGTCGTGCACCACGGGCCGAGGTTGGTTGGTTCGATATCGCGACCGACCGACCAGAGTTCATACCTTCAGGCCCGTGGTTCCAATATCACTGGGATCGATGGGTGAGCCCGCCGGGAGCCACTGAAATTGCGAGGACCGATGTCGGTCCGCAGGCGTTCATTTATGGACGAACTCTTGCTCTTCAATTTCATCCAGAGATCGATCCTTATGTTCTGGATCTCTGGCTTGAGATGGATGGCGGGTGTGCCGAGGTCGAAGGTGAGGGACTCGTAGTAGAAACGCTTCGCGAGCAAACCCGTTTTCAAGAGCCTCACTCAAACAAACGCGCCTACAATCTTGTTGATCAATTTCTTGATCAGATCGCAGGCGCACCTCTTATGCGCGCCTCACTCTAAGCCGGCTGGAAGAGTTAATCCTTTTCTTTTCGGATGAAATCTTCCCAAATCTCCATAGCTTGGTTTACTGAAAGGCCGCGCACTTGTTCCTTTCTCATGCCGGCAGAGTGCTCCAGTCGCTCGAGCAACCATGGAGGAGCAGGATGATCCTTCGGTTCGACTAATGAAGTAGATTCACCAAATTTTTCTCCAAATTTTTCTCCAAATAGCGCAAACACCTCGCTGATAGCCGTTGCATTCGGTGAAGGAGAGACGGATGCAATTCTTTCTTTCATTTCGTTGTAAATCTGTGAATCGCTGCGAGCGCCAATTGCCCAGACCTGGGCGATTTCAATTTCAATCTCTCCGTGTACATCAGTCTGTATTCTCCAAATAATCCGCCAATGTCGATTTCCGACGGTAAGTTTTCGCCAACCGATCAAGTCACTTAGAAGCGGCTCACCAGCTTTGGGATTCTTTTCGAGAAGAAGGAGTTTCGTGAAGACAATTCGCAGAATTGAAGGATCGCGTCGAAAGATATGATTGAGGTCTTCGATCGCGGCATCAGTTAATCGAAGGTAAGCCATAAGTCTTTCACGCTAGGAAAAACAGGGCGTTAATCTTCTGTAATTTCGAATTGATTGAGTACTTCGGCGCGCAATTTCCTTGGATCGAAGCCGAATTTCTTGATAACTTCGTCGAGATCGGTGCGATTTCCGTTGTCAGTGGCAACGCGACTTAAGACTAAAGCGGCGCTCTGAAGGTCTTTTTCAAGTTCTTCGAGTTTGTGGATGCTCTCCATACCCAGAATGACCGCTTGAGGCTTTCCATGACGTTCGATAATAAAATCTGTGCCAGCATTTGCGCTTCTCACAACAGAGGGGAGACCCCGTTCAGCGGCCTCGGTAATTGAAAAGGTTTGCGCCGATTCGAGTAATTTCTTCATGCTCAAACTGTACAGTATTCTGTATAGAATTATAAGAGCTGTGGGTATACAAACGCCCCCTCGAAAGAATCGAAGGGGCGTTTGTCTCAGGACTAATTAGGCATCAAGCGGAGTTACATACGCTCCTGAAATACCACCATCTACTAAGAAGTTTGAAGCGGTAATAAAGGACGAGTCATCACTTGCCAAGAAGGCAACCGCTGCTGCGATTTCCGATGCGTCAGCAAAACGACCTATGGGGATATGGACGAGGCGACGTGCGGCTCGCTCTTTGTCCTTGGCAAATAACTCCATAAGCAAAGGAGTGTTGACCGGTCCAGGAGAGAGAGCGTTAACGCGGATGCCCTCACGTGCAAATTGCACGCCGAGTTCGCGACTCATCGATAGCACGCCACCTTTTGATGCGGTGTACGCAATCTGCGAGGTAGCAGCGCCCATCGTCGCAACAAATGATGCAGTGTTGATGATGGAACCCTTGCCCGCCTTTTGCATGTAGGGAATTACATACTTGCAGCAGAGAAAGACGCTAGTGAGGTTGACGCGGTTTACGCGATCCCATGCATCTAGTCCTGTTGTGAGAATCGAGTCATCATCAGGGGGTGAAATACCTGCGTTGTTAAATGCGATATCAATGCGACCATACGTATCAAAGGCAACCTTGTACATATTTTCTACATCGGCGGTATTTGTGACATCGGCCTTAACAAATATTCCGCCTACTTCCTTTGCAGCAGCCTCGCCCGACTCAGTATTCATATCCACGATGACGACTTTGGCGCCTTCGCTTGCGAATCGTTTTGCGGTAGCAAAACCAATTCCACTTCCGCCGCCAGTAATAGTTGCGACGCGACCTTCTAGACGTTGTGACATATTTCTATTGCTCCCTTATCGTTGTACTTAGTCGTTAGATATGAAAACGTTCTTTACCTCTGTAAATGAATCTAGTGCGTCGGGACCAAGCTCGCGCCCAAGTCCTGATTGCTTGAATCCACCAAATGGTGTCCAAAAACGAACCGATGAATGCGAATTGACGGAAAGATTTCCAGTTTCAATTGCACGAGAGACTCGAAGGGCTCGACCGACATCTCGGGTCCAGATCGATCCAGATAAGCCATATTCGCTGTCATTTGCCATGGCTATACCTTCTGCCTCGTCCTCAAAAGTCATGACTGAGACGACGGGACCAAAGACTTCTTCACGCCACGAACGGGCTTGTGTGTTCTTGGGTAGCAAAACGGTAGGTGCCATCCAGTACCCGGCACCAGTTGGTGCAGATCCAGTAAATGCCACTGGCTCATCCAAGAAAGAAGAAACAGCATCAAATTGCTTCTTCGAGATAAGTGGGCCCATGTCGGCCGTTGCCAGTGAAGGATCTTCCACACGGAATTTCTTGACTGCGACTTCAAAGTGCTCCATGAAGGTATCGAAAGCGCTCTTTTGAATCAGGATGCGCGAACGTGCACAGCAATCTTGTCCCGCATTATCGAATACTGATCCAGGCGCACTTGCTGCTGCCTTTGCGATGTCGGCGTCGGCGAAGATTATGTTAGAACTTTTGCCACCGAGTTCTAAGGTCACCCGCTTCACTTGATCGGCACAGCCAGCCATAATTGATTTACCAACTTCAGTGGAACCCGTGAAGACAACCTTGCGTACTGCAGGATGTGTTACAAAGCGAGCACCGATGACGCTTCCTTTGCCTGGCAGAACGTTGAATACGCCTTCAGGAATTCCAGCAAGAAGTGCAAGTTCGCCCAACTTCATCGCAGTAAGTGGCGTGTACTCGGCAGGTTTTAAGACGACGGTGTTTCCTGCAGCGAGCGCTGGAGCAAAACCCCAACCGGCAATTGGCATCGGGAAGTTCCACGGAACAATCACTGCGACAACTCCAAGTGGTTCTTTAAATGTGACGTCGATACCACCAGGGACGGGAATTTGACGACCGAAGAGTCGCTCAGGGGCCGCCGAGTAATACGTCAAAACATTGACGACGTTATCGACTTCCCATAAAGCATTTCCGCGAGTGTGGCCAGAGTTCGCAATTTCTAATTGCGCCAACTCTTCTTTGTGCTCTGCGACAACGTCTGCAAAGCGACGAAGCATCTTGCCACGCTCACCTGGTGCGACATGTCGCCACGTTTCAAAAGCTTTCGCGGCTCTTGCGATGACGGCATCCGTGCCAGATAGGTCGAGGTGTTCGATAGTTGTGACAAGTTTTTCAGTTGCGGGGTTAATAACGTCATACGTTGACACAGAATCAAGACCTTTCGAAGTTGCGGAATAGTTCCCAGTCGGTAACGGCTTTGCCGTAAGCGGATAGTTCGATCTCAGCCATATTGGCATAATGGGCTTGGACTTCAGATCCGAATACTTCTTTGACCCACGCGCTCTCTGCCCACAACTTTTGAGCTTGTTGCATTGTGGGGGTGACGCGTTTGGAATCTGAAGCGTAGGCGTTGCCTTCAAACGCAGGTTCTAGTGGCAATTGTTTCTTGATGCCATCAAGGCCGGCCGCGATGATTCCAGCGACCGCCAGATATGGGTTCACATCTCCACCAGGTACGCGATTTTCAAGTCGCAATCCGCCGCCGTGTCCGACCAACCGCAGTGCACATGTGCGGTTATCACGTCCCCAGCGAATAGCCGTTGGCGCAAAGGATCCAGGCACATAGCGCTTGTACGAGTTTATATTTGGAGCGAACATCAGTGAAAGCTCTTGAAGGTGAGCAATCTGTCCTGCGATGAATTGGCGCCCGATATCGCTCATGCCGTGTTCTTTGTCGCCATCATCGACCATCACCATGGAGTCATCGAGTCCGCGGAACGAGCAGTGGATGTGAGAGGAGTTGCCTTCCTTCTCATTGGGCTTAGCCATGAATGTCAGGGCGTATCCAGCAGCGGCAGCAATTTCCTTTGCACCATTCTTATATATGACGTGGTTGTCGCAGTTGCTCAGAGCGTCGGAATACCTAAATGCGATCTCGTGCTGGCCGAAGTTGCACTCGCCCTTGACTGATTCCACCATCATGTTGGCACCGGACATGGCAAGACGAATTTCGCGCAGGAGTGGCTCGATGCGCGCTCCGCCCATGAGTGAGTAGTCAACGTTGTACTGGTTGACCGGAGTCAGACCTATGTAGTGACGGTTCCAAGCATCTTCGTAGGAATTATCAAAGACAACGAATTCAAGTTCGGTGCCGACCATTGCTTTCATACCGTGAGAAGCGAGAGCGTCAACTTGCTTGCGAAGAATCTGGCGAGGAGAGGCTACGACATCTTTATCGTCCAGCCACTTCACATCCGCCAAGACCATCGCGGCGCCTTCTTGCCATGGCACGCGTCGAAGTGTTGCCATATCAGGGGCCATTACGAAGTCGCTGTACCCGCGTTCCCACGATGACATCTCGTAGCCCTGTACGGTGTTGTTGTCCATGTCTACCGCAAGGAGATAGTTACATCCTTCAGTACCGTGGGCGAGGGTGTCATTGAGAAAATGTTCTCCATGAATTCTTTTTCCAACTAACCGACCTTGCATATCTGTCATCGCGACGATCACTGTATCGATCTTCTTGCTCTCAATATCTTTTTTAAGTTCATCTACGCTATAAGTTGACATGTTGGCAAGTATTCCAGTTTCCATTGAATTCGCAACCCCGCCAGTTCTCATCTACTGTGAAGAAAGTGTTGAAAAACTTTATTAATCAATAAAAGAACCCGCCGCATGAGCGACGGGTTCTTTTATGACGTATTGCTTAGTTATCGATAGTTCGGATTGGACCTTTGAACCATTTCTTTGCGGACATCTGCCACCAAATCCAAATGACGAGAAGAGATCCACCAGCAAGAATTGGCGCGTAGTTAACTGCAGTCCATGTGAAGTCCTTATTTCCGGGAACTCCAGCCGGTGCGAAAGGAAGGATGAAGTAAACTGAAATAACAACGATTTCTACTGATGCGACAATATTCATCCACTTGTATCGTGAACCATTGTGCCATTCTCCAGGAACAAATTTATCTCCGATTTTCCAACGAAGGTAAATTGGAATCAAGAATGCGAGATAAAGTCCAATAACGGAGACCGATACAACGGCGTAGAAAGCGGTTGGAGCACCCGATGGACTCTTGTAAAGAGCTGGCACGGTGATCAAGATTCCGATGACAGAGGAGACAAGAACAGCGTTCAAAGGCACGCGGTGCTTGTTAACTTTCTTCCAAAGCCGTCCTCCAGGTACCGCACCGTCTCGCGAGAATGCATACATCATGCGCGAGCAGGATGTAAGGCAAGCGGCAACGCAGAATATCTGTCCGGCGGTCGTAATGATCATTACTAATTTAAAGAGCGCCCCATCGCCAAGTGCGGTGATAAGCAGGGTGATGATTGATCCGCCACCGTATGGATTCACCTTTGTGTCAAAGGAGTTGATGATGTCGGTCTGAGTCGCGGCATATAGGAATGCCATCAACAAGATGTATCCACCAATTGCGGAGTAGAAGATTGACTGCCAGATGCCTTTAGCCGCTGCTAGGTGGGCGCCTTGCGTCTCCTCGGAAAGGTGAGCGGATGCATCAAATCCTGTAATCGTGTATTGGGTCAACAAGAATCCAAGAGGTAAGACGTAGAGCCAGTAGCCGGTACTACCTCCACCAAATCCTGAGTTGTTGATCTGGGTAGTAAACATCCACTTCAGTGATTGGTGATGTGAAGGTGCGAAGATCAAAATACCAATAACCGTGGCTGCACCGAATACGTGCCACCAGACTGAGACGTTATTGATGATTGCAAGTAGGTGACCCCCGAAGATATTGATCAGAGTTACGAGCAACATCAAGATGACGAACCAAGCAAACTGTTGTTTGAGGTAGTCCCCGCCCATAAAGCTCGTGGCGTACTTAGGCGAAATATCACCGATCAAAATGTTAAGGAATGTCGCTGCTCCATAACCAACCGAGGCTGTTACCGCGAGAAGCCCGATGAGGTTTAACCAACCGGTAAAGAACCCAGCCTTTGCTCCGCCGAGTTTGGAGGCCCACCAGTAAATTCCTCCGGATGTTGGATAAGCCGAAGCGAGTTCTGACATGCAAAATCCAATAATAAGGATGAGGGCCGAGATTACGGGCCAGCCGATTGAGATAGCGATCGGTCCGCCGTTATTCCACCCTTGTGCGAAGGTCGTGAAGCAACCGGCGAGGATTGAAATGATGGAGAACGAAATCGCAAAGTTGGAGAACCCGCTCCAACTTCGATTGAGCTCCTGTTTATATCCGAGCTCGGCTAAGCGACGCTCGTCATCTGTTCTATTTGGCAAGATTCCTCCTACAGGCGATAACCGCGAGTCCGCGTTGGCTCACGTCGTACGCTTCGGTGGGGATACCGAAAGGCTTTCTAGGGGATAGTGTGCCTCGTCACGTGTAATTTGTCTCACAAATGTGCACTTCTTTTTGTAAAAGTTGCGTGAATTCCTCTCAATTGTTTTCTTACATTCGCGGTAGCATCGGGATTTGAGAGATTTTGAGAGATTTTGAGAGATAAGGACCTTGCTAATGTGTCGTTTGATGGGGTATGTCTCGCACGAGAAGACTTCTTTCCCCCAGATCGCTGGCGCGGGATTTGATGAATTCGTCGCCCTTTCCTCTATTCATTGCCACGGATGGGGGGTTTCCACGATTGGCCATGATGAGAAGATCGCCCACCTCCTGCGCGCTGCCGAAATGGCCCACACCAGCCCTCAATTTGCATCAGCCATCAGTGAATCCCGCGCTGACGGGGGTTTATTGCATCTTCGCTGGGCAACCGCTGGCCTGCCGATTAGTGAAAACAACGCTCACCCATTTATCTATCGAGATTTCACATTTACCCACAATGGTTCGATCAAACCCCCTTCATCCCTTGAACCTTTTATTGGTCCAGAGTTCATGGCCAACATCACCGGGGAGACCGATAGCGAAAGGTATTTTTATGCGTTGCTCACCTCTATTGAGAAGTATGGATTTATCGAGGGAGTACTCAAAGGTGTCGCCCAGATCAAAAACGCATGCGAGTACTCAAGTATCAACGCGATGATCATGAATGAAGAGACGTACATCGCCATTTGCGAGCACGATCCTGCAAAACGTCCCTCGTTTGGCGATGAAACCTATTATGAATTGAAATACCGAAGTGATGCTGAGGGAGTAGTAGTTGCCTCAAGTGGGTGGCCACAAGAGGGATGGGTTGTGCTTCCTAATCATCATGTCATGGTTGTCGATCGAAAAACTTTCGCAATGAAGATTGTCGCCCTTTAGTTCTTGCTGATATTTTTCGCGAGCACCGGGGGCGGAGACATTCTTTTTCGATCTAGTTCTGGCCGCTTTGGCGCAGCACCTTGTCCTGGACCCATTTTCATCGGAGCCATCGCGGCTGCTGACTTTCCTTCTTGCTGAGTTGGCGTTCCTTTATAGCAACCAATGATGTAGGGAAATGTTTCAGTGATGTGATAGCCGTAAGTTCCATCGGGTTCAGTGCGACCATTGCAAGCGTCTAACACTGATGTCTTAGTGCTTTTTGTATATGTATATGCGTCCCAACTATTCGTCGTTGGGTTTCCTGTCATCACATAACCAGAAGTCATTTTCGCTGTGGTCTTGCACGCTTTATCGAGGCAACCCACTCCGTTGTAGATTGGAAAACCATCAAGCGCGTATCCCACGATAGTTTGCTTGGAGAGATTGCACGCGGCGGCTAAGTAAATCGCATGTTGATGATATTCACTTGATGGCCCCGTGTGCCCGCCACAAGAATCTAAGATCTTGTTATACGCCGGATCTCCAAATGACTGAGATGCAGGCATCGGCCCCTCAGTTGGTCCATAAATCGGCAGTCCAGTAACAGTAAATCCCAAAGTTCCGAGTACATTTTTAATAGAGGTGGTAGTCGATGCCACTTTTGGAGAAAGCGGAATGTGCCATGTCCAATCCTGCTCTTTCAAAGAATTAGGAGTCATCTTGACGAAAGGAAAACTGATCATGCCATTGGATTCGACAATGGCCTCCGATGGCGTGCACGCCACCGAAATATCTGGCTTTGAATAATTCTGTCCAGCGCCTACGGAATTAGAAAGATTGGGAAAATAATCGTACGGACACATCTGCTTGATGCGATCGGCAGCAGATGCGGAGTAATTCGAAAGGCCAAGTCCAGCGCCCAAAATCAGCACAAGAGTTGGGATCCAGAAACTCTTTTTCATGGGGGAATCGTCTCAAAGGTAAGCAGGGGTTTAGCACCAGAAAGGCATAATTTTGGCTGAGAGTTCGATGCTACTTTAAGCCCGTGCTCGCATCAACATCACTTTTGGCTGAGAATTCGTTCGAAATTTGCGCACATCGATGATTGATCTACTCAAAGTAATCCCACCCTTCGCGCTCACGGCGTTACTGCTGGCCATAGTGCCTGGGCAGGGAGTGGCGATGATATTGCGGCAATCCATCGTCGGCGGAAGTCGGGCGGCCTTCATTTCAGTGGCTGGAAACAGCTCTGGACTTGTGATCTGGGGAGCTGCATCTTCCATTGGACTCTCCGAAGTTTTCGCCCATTCGCATACCGCTTATAACGTCCTCAAATACACCGGCGTTGCGTTCTTGGTATTGCTCAGTATCCAAACACTTCTTACTTTGCGCAACGAATATGGCAAATTCGATTACGACGAGAGCGGTGCAAAAGTGGGTTCGTGGTCTGCCTATCGCTTAGGTTTGCTCACCAATCTTACGAATGTGAAAGCAGCCGTATTCGCAGTGGCTTTCATTCCGCAATTTGTTCCAAAAAGTTTTTCATTCGGGGCTGGGATATTTATTTTGGCCTGCGTTCAAGCATTCGTCTCGACTCTTTGGTATACCTTTCTTATTAGCATCGTTGACAAGGCATCGGCTACTTTGGCAAGACCGCAGGTTCGACGCGCGCTCACTGCCTTTTCTGCCGTAGGAATTCTCTTCCTGGCAGCGACTTTGCTTTTAGCCTCTCCGCGCTAGAGCGAGGTAAGAATTCACGTGCCATTACTTGAGCGGCTTCGTCGCCAAATCCCAACCGTTCGTTGACTTATTGCTTAGAGGTAAGTTTTTTCCATCCACACTTGCAAAATCAATTCTCGATAGGACCTTTTTACCTTTATCTAAAAGTGCCTTCGTTAAAGTCACATTTACTTTCGCGTAAACCCACTTTCCGGCGGCGCATGATGGATCGCACAAATTCATCTCGTACCGACCAACTCCCGCGGCTTTTTTGGCGCCCCAGAGCTCCCATTTAATACCGGAAATTCCAACGCCAGCATCTGCGCAGAAGGGAGTGAGAGATAATGGTTTGTAATCAATGAGTCCGCAGTTGTATGCATAAACGTGCTCTGTCTCGGCATTGCTTACATATGTGTACAGGCCCCACGAGATACCCATCACAGTTACTAACGCTAAGAAAATTATCATCGAACGAGTGGGCTTCATGACTCCAACTCTATTGGACTTTCAAAGTAGCATCGTAAAGTCGCGTGATAACCTTTGCTCATGCGCGTGATTAGTACAGAACAATTGAAATCCATCCTCTCGTCACTGCCAGCAAACCCTCGAATTGTCTCCTCCGGCAACTTCGCAACACCAAAAACGCTGCTCTCTCTGGCTGATGCGTGCATTTCGGAATTCAAACTCCACATGCTCAATGGCCAGCCGGGCATTCCAGATCGCGAAGGAATCAGCTACGAAACCGCATTTGTCGGTGCTGGAATGCGTCGCCACCCTCGCCTCAATTACATCCCCACTCGGCTGAGTCTCTTACCGGTTCTTTATCGTGATCACTATCGTCCTGATGTAGTGATGCTCAATACCTCTTTACCTCGCTTTGACACCGTAAGTCTTGGTACTGAGGTCAACATTCTTCCTGCGGCGATTGAAGCTGCGCGTGCACGCGACGGAATCGTGATTGCTCAAGCCAATGCGCAGATGCCTTACACATATGGCGATGCTCAAATCTATGAGAACGAGATTGACTATCTGGTGGAAGTTGACGAACCTTTGGCTGTAAAACCGCCAACGGTTCTCAACGATACTGCCCGAGAAATTGGCTCACGAATCGCGGCCCTGATCGAAGATAATTCGACTTTACAACTTGGAATCGGCGCCGTTCCAGATGCAGTGCTCGCCGGGCTCACCCAACGCAAAGGATTGCGCATTTGGACTGAGATGTTTAGTGACGGAGTTCTTGACCTGCATAAAGCCGGCATTCTCGACGATGAAATTCTCCTGACCGCCTCATTCATTTTTGGATCACAAGAATTGTACGAATGGCTCAATCTCAACCGTAAGGTGCGCATGATGCGCACGGAGCGCACCAATGATCCAAGCCAGATTGCTCGTCAAGCCAAGATGACGAGTATTAACGCCGCACTAGAGATTGACCTCTTCGATCAAGCAAATGCCAGCCATGTTCGCGGTGAGATTTATTCCGGCTTCGGTGGATCGACTGACTTTATTGTTGGCTCACTACATTCACGAGGGGGGCAGTCGTTTATGGCTTTGCCTTCCTGGCATCCAAAGGCAAATGTTTCGACGATCGTTCCACGACTCGCCACCAACGTCACAAGTTTCCAACACAGCCACGTTGCAACTGAGTACGGAATTGCAAATTGTTTTGGTCATTCACAAAATGAGCAAGCACGCAACATCATTGAGAACGTAGCGCATCCTGACGTGCGCGATTCGCTTCGCGAAAAGGCCACTGAGTTCGGCTTGCTGTAAAAATACTAACCCCCTTTTCACAGAAAATGTCCTTGTAAAGCACAGGGAGTAGGCGTACCGTTTTTTTCAGTGAGGGCAGAGGATCCTTTCTTGGCGCGACGTTTTATTCAACCGCCAAACCCACAACTTGACCTCTGCCTTCACTTTTAATTTCACTTCTCGCGGTCGGGCTCTGGCTTTTAGTCTGGCGTGTACTTGCATGGACTAGGAAGCCAACCCGATTGGTGCTAGCGGCCAATGCGTAAGGTAAATTCGAGGAGAACTGAATCTCATTTACCCGTGCCGAATTCAAATTGCCTGTCGTGTACGGACTAGCGGATAGTGGTGTCGGTCGGGGGGCTAGCCGAAGAAGTCGATTCCATGAGCGAATGGAACTTTGTTCCAGGATAAAAATGTAACAATCTATAGTTGCGAAATGACGTCCGAAACTGTGGTCAATGTCTAAGAGTCGCTTTATCCTCAGGTATGACAACTTGTGCGACTAGCGGTGGAAACTAAATGGCAGACGTTCTGATTCGTCGAGGCGGTGAATCTTGGCATGAGCCAAATCAAACTGGCTACACCGATGAGGCTCACCTGCAGAGCATTTTGCTGGAGCACCCCTGGTTGATACCTGGAGTGCGAAAAGATGCACGCGTGTGTATTGAATTTCAATCAGGGGTTGGTCCATCAGATGTTATGGCTATTGATCTGGAGAACGGACTCACTTTGGTTGAATGCAAGCTTGCCTCCAATAGTGAGGTGCGTCGTAAAATCATTGGTCAAGTGCTCGATTACGCTTCGCGTTTTTGGCGGATGAGCGTGGAAGATTTTGATGCGCAATGGAAGGTAAGAACTGGCCGCTCACTTTTTTTCGAAGAGGGTGACTCGAATGAGCTTTGGACGAAACTTGAGAAAAGTCTTTCCAGTGGCGAATTCCGTGTGGTCTTGGCGGTGGATGAAATCAATGACGATCTGCGTCGCATTGTGGAGTATCTCAACCACGTGACCAAGCCATCAGTTGCCCTGATTGCAGTTGTCTATTCGCGTAGCGAAGATGAAGGAGTTGAAATATTGAGTCGTCAGATTTATGGCGAGGAGTTGGCCGAGGCTAAATCCCAACGATCTCGTGAAGATCGAGAACGTTGGACTCAAGAACAATTTCTTTCTTGGATTGATGAGCATGAGCCAGAGAGTTCGGCCAAGGCGCGAGTCGTACTGCTTGCGCTGGCGACTGAAGGTTTGGAAGTTGCAGGAGGCAAAGCCGAGACCCCCTCGCTCATTATTCGCATGGATGTTGTCGGCGCGGGATCTCGGTGGCCCGTTTGTCTCTATACGCAACGCAAGGGAACGAGTATCGAGTTGCGCTTTGAAGATCTGAAAAGCCTTCCCGAGATTGCGGAGAGATATTTGAAAGCCGTGGAATCGGTACCTGGCGTGCCGATCGATGGTGCCTTGGTCAGAAGCGTTGCATACTCCAAACGCCCCAATCCTTTGCTGCGGGACATGAGTGAAGAGACAATCCGCGCTCTCATCAACACAATTTCAATCGCCCTCCAAGAACCTGAGTAGAGAGATCTCGTCCACTTCCTTTACTTGCGCACCTCCTTCATTTTGAGTAAATCCCGATCCCACTCAAGATGGTGCTTAACTTTTGCCACACTTAGTTGAAGAATCGCAATCGCCTAAATTCTTTTTTGGCGCTTTGGACAAAGTCTTGGTAAACGCTCTTTGCCCACTCTTCAATTTCTTCATCTGACATTTTTGAAATGTTCCCCGGGATGGCATAAAACATCTTGTCTTTTTTCATAGCAGCACCTTTCGCTCTTCCCGCGCGCTTTCACACACGAGCAGCTCTTCCTCTGGAGCCACCGTGTACGAAGGACGCGGTTAGCAGCGAGTCAGCCAGAGGGCTTGCGACTCACATCTCGCGCAATAGGAACGGTATCAAAGCCCACTGACTGCGGGGAGGGGGACTGTCTTAGTTAAAGGTTTTGCACCGCTTGCCAACAAAATGATTTCAGTAAAATCGAATTTCTCAATAGGAGGTACAAAAATAACGAGTCCGTCTCTGCTTCTTGTCAGGAGCACTCGATAACTATTTTTGCGGAGGGTATGGGGATCCTTCTGGGGAAATTGTGTGCGCATTTTTCGCATTTCCCACTTGCTTCCATCCCAAAGAAAATCATCGCCCCACGCGACGACAGCCATATCAAGTTCTAGTCCTTGGCATCCGAATTCGGTCATTGGGCTTTCAAGGTTCGCACACGAAGAAATTTCTCCTTTGGGATTGTTGTACCAATCTCGATACTTAATTTTCTTCGTGTCCATAAATCCGTTGAGAATTCCAAATTCTGGAAGAGATTTATCCTTAGCGGACGCGAGAATTCCATATCTAGCGGTATCCGCACCTTCGTATCGACTATGCAGATATTCTTTTGCGAGTTCGAGATCGCGAGAGACAAAAACGTTGAAGTCGTCTTTGGACATTTTCATTGCATTTAATGCAGCCTTGGGGATTTTACCTTCAAGGAGATTATCTACCCATTCATGGAGGTCCTCTGCTTTCTTTGACCTTAGGGATTTCGTTAGATCGAGTTCGGGAACCTCAAATACGATGTGCGAGTCAAAAAGGTTTGTGAATCGAGGAGGTGTGAATACTCGCCATTCGACGCCAGACTTGGATCCATTAAGCGCCTCGGCCCAGCCGACAATTCCGGATTCTTCACCCGTATTGATTTCCTGTCCTTGACCTATAAGCCCAACAAGGGTTGCCCAATCTTCAATTCTCTCACCGATTGCCACCAGAAGATCAGGTTCGCTGAAGGGAACTCGGTTCTTGTTATCCATGTGTGTTGCGTCCCACGCCCTTTGAGCCTCATCGAAAACAATAATATGTTGCTTTGGAATCTTTGTGGTGAGTCCATGCGTTTTGATGAAACTATGCAAATCCTTAACAAATACGGTGCTCTTTAGGGCTCCACTTAGCACATCAACAAGCGGTCCGTTCCCGGAAAGAAATACCGCATTGACTTTTTCTGAAGACTCTTGATGTACAAATTGCAAACCCACAAGCGTTTTCCCTGCGCCGGGGACTCCAGAGACAAATGCCATGGAGCGATATGAATTTTCTCGCGCGTTAAGCGAAATCCTCTCGAGAGCTTCCACCGCGCGACCGACTCCTAGCGATTCTGCCCGTTTTATTGCGGGGAGCCTTTCATTGTTAAAAATCATTTTTGCAGCCGCAATTAATGTTGGAAGAGGGGCGTAATCTCCGTTCATCCAGCGATCTAAGTCGATTAGTTCTCCATCCGGCATGCCGTCTAGAGTCGCTGAAATTAACTCAGGTGAAATGGCAAAGACATTTTCCGTCTGCACGTTGAGGTTCTTCGATTTGGTTGGTACCAAGACGGGAATTACATCGAGATCGTGCGTCTCAGAGTGATATTCGGATAAATCTCTGGCGTATGCAGATACTTGATCCACTCCAGCTCGACTTACGTCGTGATCCTGCTTAAATTCCATGATTATTAATCGTCCTGGACCAAGGATGATCACGTCGGGACGTCTCCCTCCTTCAAGAGGTAATTCGTATTCAAAAACGAGAGACCATTCAAGACATTCTTGTCTTGAAATTGCCAAGTTGCGAAAGGCCAAGTTGATTAGGCCGATTTCTTCTTTCCATGCATCCGCTTGAGATAGAGATGCGCCATGCCCGAAAAGTCCGGAAATATGCTGATGTAGGGCACGCTCGACCAAACTTTCAGGCGTATCTAGAAATTGGCGAACCGAACCGGACCAACCGTGTGCGATTCGCTCTTGTGGCATACCCCAAGCTAAGCAGCATTGTGCGGCTAATTCATTGAACACCACTCTTCTGTGGCGGTCACAAGTGTCAATTATCAAATTTGGGCGCTCGGGTCCAGTAGCCTCACGGCATGCTCGCATATTTGGCAACGAAAGATCAGTTTCTTGTTGATGCTCCTGTGATTGAGGACAGAGTTCGAGCAGAGGTGAAGCGGAAGCTCGGTCACGACGTGGCACCCGCGGAGTACAACTCCTGGAGAAATTCTTTAGGAAATGCCATGGCAAACGTAATGCACTCGCCTGAAATTCCGGGCGATGCTGGGGTGGCAATTGAATACAGGGTAAACGGAAGAGGTTATCGAATCGATTTCATGCTTTCAGGAATGAACGCAGCCAAAAGAGAGTCATTGGTAATAGTCGAGTTGAAGCAATGGACTGAAATTGAATTTTCGGAGTTGTCAGATCATGTTCGTACCAGATTAGGTGGGGGAATTCACGACACTGTGCACCCTTCGTATCAAGCTTGGAGCTATTCAAGCCATTTAAAGAACTACAACGAGTACATCTATGACTCGAATGTATCAGTCACGGCATGCGCATACCTTCACAATTGTATGGATTCCCGAGTTGTAAACGAATCAAGGTATGAGGAGAAGTTAAGAGAGGTTCCTGTTTTCATCAAAGGTCAGAGCGCTGAATTGCGCTCTTTGATAAATGCAAATATTAGTGAAGGAACTGGAACCGCTTTGCTTGAGCGTATTGATCGCGCCGTAATTCGACCTTCCCAGCAATTAGCCGACGTAGTCGGGTCCATGCTTAAAGGAGAAGAAGAGTTTGTATTAATTGATGACCAAAAGACCGTCCTTGAGAAGATTGTGAGGACTTCCCAAGACTCGCTCACCGGACAAAAAAGAGTGATCGTTGTCAACGGCGGTCCAGGAACGGGAAAATCGGTTATTTCCATAAATGCTTTGGCAAGGCTTACTGGCGAAAGACTGAATGCTCGATACGTAACTCCTAACGCAGCTCCAAGGGCCGTATTTGAAGCAAAGTTGAAGAAGATCTTTAGAAAAGCTGAAATAAGTCACCTGTTTAGTGGATCAGGATCGTTTACAGAAATACCAAGTGAAAGTTTTGACACGCTGATAGTTGATGAGGCTCATCGCCTTAAGATGAAATCTGGAATGTTCAAGAATTTGGGAGAAAATCAAGTCAAGGAGATTATAAATTCTGCACGTACTTCTGTTTTTTTCATCGATGAGGCTCAGAAGGTTACTTGGTCTGATGTGGGTGGGATATCCATGATCGAGGAACAAGCCGCTTTTGCCGGTGCGATAGTGGAACGCTTGGAACTTACTTCACAGTTTCGCTGCAGTGGTTCTGATGATTACATTGCATGGTTGGATGAAATCCTAGGGATTCGTGCGGATACCGCTAACTATTTCTCGTTGGATAAATTCGATTTTCAGATTTTTGATAATCCAGAAGACATGCATCAATCCATCAAAGAAAAAAACAAGGCGAACAATAAGTCGCGGGTAGTTGCGGGATATTGTTGGGATTGGATAAGTAAGAACAAACCAAAACTCAGGGATATCTCAATTGAAGAATTTGGGTACAAGGCGACATGGAACCTAACCTCGGATGGAAGTGAATGGATTATTAGCCCCAAGTCAGTTGAAGAAGTTGGGTGTATTCATACTTGTCAGGGGCTCGAAGTCGATTACATCGGCGTGATCGTTGGTCGGGACTTAATTGTGCGCGAGGGAACTCTCACGACAGATCCATCTGCTCGCGCTAAGACCGATAAGTCACTCGCCGGATACAAGAAAGAATTCAAGGAAGATCCTGTAAGTGCCAACTTAAAGGCAGATGAGATTATTCGAAATACATATCGAACTTTGATGAGTCGAGGTATGAAAGGTTGTTTTGTGTATTTTGTTGATCCAGAAACTGCTAGGTACTTCAAAGGATTACTTCCAAAGTAGGAGGAAGAAATGAGCGACTTAGAGAAACTTGCCTTAGAGATTCGAGCTTTTGCGGACGCTCGCGGCTGGGAGATTTTTCACACTCCGAAAAACTTGTCAATGGCAGTGGCTGGGGAAGCTGGCGAGTTAGTTGCTGAATTCCAGTGGCTAACTTCTGACGAATCGATGTTGAGCTCTTTGAGTCCTGAAAAATTATCCGACATTGAGCTAGAAATTGCAGACGTAGCAATTTATTTAATAAGGCTCGCAGACGTTCTCGATGTCGATATTGCAGAAGTTGTGCGAAAGAAACTTTCTATTAATGAGGGCAGATTTTAACTAGCCCTACCCAACACACCTCAGTACAGCCGTTACCTTGCCCAAGATTTCACAGTCATCACCATTGATTGGCGCGTAATTATCGTTCGCAGGCAATAACCAGATGTGGCCATCTGTACGTGAGAAAGTCTTCACCGTTGCTTCGCCATCAATCATCGCTGCAACGATCTCGCCCTTTTCGCAATTCTTCTGAGTGCGAATAACAACGTAATCGCCATCGCAAATAGCAGCATCGATCATTGAATCTCCGATGACCTTGAGCATGAAGAGATCGCCTTGCCCCACGATGGATTCGGGTAGAGGGAAAGTATCTTCGATAACTTGCTCTGCCAGAATCGGGCCGGCAGCGGCACCGATTTCACGCATGCTGGGCGGGTAGCCATTGGTAATCATCGCGGACTTAATCGCCTGCAGGATCTTGAGCTGGCGAGATTGCGTTTGTCAGATAAAGTAGTACTATTTCTGACATGAGCACCCGTGGAATATCGGCAGCAATGGAAATCCGAAACCGCATTGAGCGGAAGAATCTTGGAGAGCCATTTACTCCGGCCTTTATCTCCCACTTGGGCACGCGGGCTAATATCGATCAAGCCCTGTCACGAATGGTCAAAACAGGTGAACTCGAGAGAGTAGCAAGAGGCGTCTATGTGAGACCTTTGAAAAATCGCTACACAGGAAAGACGATATTGGAGCCAGCAAAAGTTGCCCAAGCAATCGCCTCGGAAAAAATGCACACGTTTAGTATCACCGGAGCAGAAGCAGCCCGTCGTTTCGGCTTAACCACTCAGATGCCGACTCGGCCAGTGTTTTTAACTTCTGGAAAATCTCGGTTGATTCAAGTTGGCGGACACACGATTGAATTTCGTCATACGACTGCGAGTTACATGGCATTTGCAGGTCGACCTGCGGGTGATGCGGTGCTGGCATTGCTTTATTTAGGTCAGAAACTTGTAACAACACAGGTAATTGCTCAGATAAAGAGAGCTCTTGGGTTTGAAGAGTTTGAACTGCTTAAAAACGCACTTGGGGTGTTTCCGTCATGGCTCTGCGAATCATTTTATAAATTTGAGATGACTCAGATTGCACTGCAAAGTGTCTGAAATATTTCATTCATTGCCTGATGAAAAGAAAAGGGAAGCTATTCTCGCTGCAGCTGAAAAGATTGGGGTCACTCCAGAATTCATAGAAAAGGATTTCTGGGTTTGCTGGTGTTTGAAAGTTCTGTTTGAGATGCCGGACAGGGAACATTTTGTGTTTAAGGGCGGGACTTCATTGTCTAAAGTTCATGATGCGATATCTCGCTTCTCCGAAGATATCGACATCACGATCGATTATCGGTTTTTGGATTCTGGAATTGCTGGACCAAACTTAAATTTAAGTTCTCGGCAGCGGGCCAATGCGAAAGAAGACATGGAGAGTTCGCTTCGAAAATATGTGACAGATGTTGTCGAACCATATTTCAATTCGATCTTCCTGAAGGAAATATCAAGGGGGTCTCTGAAGGTCGAAATTCAGAAAGCGGGTGAAGAATTACATATCTCATATGTATCGGTCTTGGAGACCAGCAATCCTTATATGCTAGAGCCGGTGAAAATGGAATTCGGCGCAAAGAATAGCGTCGAACCCAGGGCGGAGGCGGTTGTAAGTCCCATGCTTGCAGAACTCGATCCAGATCTTGAACTTCCACTTGCACGAGTATTTGCTCTCTCTGGAGAGCGTACATTTTGGGAAAAGGTGACGCTTGCACATTCTGAAAGCTCGAGAGGAACCAAATTAAGCGGTGAACGAATGTCACGGCATTGGTACGACCTATTTATGCTTTCAGACGGTTCAATCGGAAACTCCGCGTTGAATGACATCGAATTACTTGCAGACGTTCTACTGTACAAGCAAAGTTTTTATTATTCGGCCGCCTCCAAATACGACGTTTGTTTGATTGGTGAACTTAGAATTCTTCCAGACGAAGATGGAGTTGACGCCCTTCGGAATGATTATTTGGAAATGCTTAGAGCAGGGTTGATCTACGGCGAACCGCCGGATTTTGAAACCATCATTACGCGGCTAAGAGCGCTTGAGCGCGAAATTAACAAGCGAGTAATCGCCTGGAATCAAAAGCGATCAAAATAGCATCAATAGATTTTCGAGGGTTGTGATGTTTGGCAAAACATCTAATCTGAATTACACAAAGGTTTCGAATTATTTAACTAACACTCCTAATAACCGCAGTCACCTTGCCTAAGATTTCACAGTCATCACCATCGATCGGCGCGTAGGAATCATTTGCTGGCAATAACCAGATGTGTCCGTCTTTGCGCGAGAAAGTCTTCACCGTTGCTTCGCCATCAATTAAGGCCGCCACGATCTCGCCCTTCTCACAATTCTTCTGACTGCGAATAACAACGTAATCGCCATCGCAAATAGCAGCATCGATCATTGAATCTCCGATGACCTTGAGCATGAAGAGATCGCCTTGCCCCACGATGGATTCGGGCAGCGGGAAAGTATCTTCGATAACTTGCTCTGCCAGAATCGGGCCACCGGCAGCAATGCGACCTACAAGTGGGACAAGGCGCGTGTTATCTGCTTGCGGAGTGTTTTCAATATCGGAGGTCTCCCCGGGCAGGAGGACTTCCATGGCTCGACCGCGCGAAGGATCGCGACGGATGAAGCCTTTCTTTTCCAGGGCTTGCAACTGATATTGGACAGAGGCGGGGGAGGCGAGGCCGGCAGCGGCACCGATTTCGCGCATGCTAGGAGGGTAGCCGTTGGTAATCATCGCGGATTTGATCGCCTGCAGGATCTTGAGCTGGCGGGTGGTCAGCCCATGCTCATCGGCTGGACCATCGGGGAGTTCGGCTATTGCAGCCGGAGCGTGGGTTGGATCTGGGTCCCTGCGCGAGTCAACTTTTTTAGCCATGATGTGAGGGTAGAGGAAGTTCACCAAAAATTCAAACATCTGTTCGAATATTTCTTGCTTTATGTCGGTGCGGTGGTGTACAAATGTCCTATCGAACAGTTGTTCGAAACCTTCCCCAAGGTTGTAGAGAAAGTAAAGGCCATGAGCGCAATCGCGGTAAACACAGTGTCTGGCACTGTTTTCACACGTACTTCGTCCTATCCGTCGCTGACCCGCAAGGGTCGCTTGGCGCGATTCCTCGTGGTGCTTTCACTGACTGTGGTCTTGGGCGCTGGATTTGCCATGAAGGCTGGCGCGGGCGGGGCAGTCTCTGGATCGGCGCCGGCGAGCGCGAGATTTATTACCGTGATCGTGGCGCCTGGTGAAACTTTGTGGACTGTTGCCTCCGACGCTGCGGCCGCGGCGGGAGGCGGCGATGTTCGCGCGATGGTGGATGAGATCATGTCCGTGAATTCCTTGAACTCGGCCGATGTGCAGGCTGGGCAAAGTTTGCGGGTGCCCGCTTAAGCGGCTCAAATTTTACATTATGCGCGCAAGCGAGCCACGTGATGATGATGCTGACAGAAAGTAAATAAAAAGGGCTTCGAGTTTCCTCGAAGCCCTTGCTCAGCTCTCCAAACTATAGGGTCGGCGCCAAGAGACCAGTCATGAAAATCCGAGACTGCGGAGTTCATGACGGGATTTGAACCCGCACCTTCTGATTGGCGAAAACAGAAATACTGCCGTTACACCACATGAACAACGTATCTGAATAATGGGACTCCTGGGTCGGCAAACTTGCTCGGTCTTTAAAGAACGTGGAGATTGGCAGAGTGTGGGCAGAAAAAGAAAAATGACCCGATGAATCTCGGGTCATTTTCTCGCCAATCAGAAGTGGTTAAGATTATGCCAGAAAATTCCGGAAACACCTTGGTTTTCCCCAAAATCCCTGCTGCGTCAAAATCCCCGTGTCAAGGCACTTGTCTTTAAAAGTCTCGTACTTATAGAAATGCCTTTTGGTCGATATTAACAGCGAACGAAAAATACGGTTTCATAACTCACGAGACTCGTAGTGCAAAATTTACACATCCAATGTCGCGACATGGATTAGACTGTTATCCTTGACTTATGACTCCTAAAGTAAAGGCTAAGGTAACCACTGCGAATAGTCCTGCGGTTGCGAAAGTTGCTTCTAGGGGCAGAGGCGCAAAATCTTCGGAGAGTTCCTCAAGCAAAGTTGAAGCGAAACTTTCAAAAGCGGTTAAGAAAATTGATGTTAAAGAGCGAGCACAACGCGCGGGAAGAACGATGACAACACGAGTAAGTGCGAAGAATCAAATTACGATTCCAGTGGATATCCTCCGAAAGGCCGGATTTAAAGTAGGGGACAGCATTAATTGCGCCGTTATGGCCAATGGAACGATTGCTCTTTCTCGTCAACAAAAACCGATATTGAGTCTGGCCGGTATCGGCACTGGTTTATACGACAACTTCGATCTTGAAGTAGAACGAGACTCATGGGAAAAGTAGCTCTCGATTCCTCGGTTCTCATCGCACTCATCAATCGCGATGATGTACACCATAGCGCCGTTTACTCTCGTTTCGAGTCAGAAGAAAATATCTATGAAATTTGTGCCATTGCCTTGGCAGAAACTTTGGTGGGCCCATCACAGGTAAATGCGCGCCGAGCAAGCGATGTGAAAAAGAAGATAACTTCGGTGGTCGAGTCGATCCATTCTGTGGACGAGGAAGTGGCGGTGGAGGCAGCCAGAATCCGCGCCACTGCAAATGTGAGACTTCCAGACGCCGTTATAAGCGCATCGGCGAAACTGAGTGGGGCAACTTTGTGGACCCTAGATAAGAAGCTGGCAAGGGCACACAAAGGGGCAGTACTCATAAAATAGGGATCAAGCGGACGCGAATTGAGCAACTGACTTACGCTAGCCTCGCGACACGCTCTAAAAAGATAATTGTTGGGCAATGTGACACAACCCTCAAGACCTCCTTTACAGTTGATACTAGATGTAGGGGTCCAAGCGCGATATAGTTCCATAAGTAGTGGTTTTCACGCACTACACAGGGAATTGTCAGTAATCGCAATACACCCCAGTAGGACTAGAGGAAGGGAGACACGCCGCATGATCTGTCCATTTTGCCGACATGATGATTCTCGCGTCGTCGATTCTCGTCCTGCTGAAGATGGCACCCAGATTCGCCGCCGCCGCGAATGTCCAGAGTGCGGATCGCGATTTTCAACTCAGGAGACGGCCCTTCTCAACATTATTAAGAGAAGTGGTGCGACCGAACCTTTCAGCCGCGAAAAAGTCATCGCCGGTGTTCGCAAAGCCTGCCAAGGTCGACCAGTCAATGATGATGATCTTGCCCTTTTGGCCCAAAGAGTTGAAGAAGCTCTACGGATGAGAGGCCAAGCCGAGTTTGAAGCCCAGGAGGTCGGGTTGGCAATTCTCGCGCCACTTCGCGAACTCGATGAGGTCGCCTACCTACGATATGCCTCGGTCTACCGTAACTTTAACTCCCTCGAAGATTTCGAAGGGGAGATCGCTTTATTGCGAGCCATCCCTTCAAAACAAGATGTCACAACAATATCATATCTTTTTCCAAACTTAGAAAATTTCCCTGCT
>JANYDL010000012.1 GCA_025363635.1 Actinomycetes bacterium | reverse complement strand
GTGTGCGGGAGGCGGGACTTGAACCCGCACGTCCGAAGACACAGGTTCCTAAGACCTGCGTGTCTGCCATTTCACCACTCCCGCGAGTGCGTTGTTGAATAGGTAAGGCTAGGGGTAACTTCTCAAACTACCAAAATCACGCTCGCAATTAACTGGCGTTTGCTCCCTTTCGACTAAAGGCATCCACTCCAGCCGAAACAAGAAGTACTCCACCAGTGACTAAGTATTGAATGCCCGCTCCGTATCCAAGAAGTCCCATACCGTTGTCGATGACTGCAACAACGAGTCCTCCCAGAATGGCATCGCGCATTTTTCCTTTTCCACCGAAAAGGCTGGTCCCGCCAATGACGGCGGCACCGACTGCGTACAGCAATGTAGATGAGCCACCTGTAGTTGGTGAAATGGAATTTGCGCGCGAAGCAAAGAGAAGTCCCGCAATTGAAGCGATACCAGAGCAAATCACAAACGCGGCAGTTCGCACTCTTTTCACGTTGATACCCGCTCGTCGTGCGGCTTCTGCGTTTCCACCGACGGCGTAAATGTGTCGGCCAAATGCGGTGCGATTAAGAACGAAAGTTCCAACAACGAGCATGATCAAAATGACCGGGACGATAAGAGGAATACCTTTTGTGCTGATGCGAGGAGGATCTCCGCGCTCTGCAACCAGTGAGAGAAAACCAACAAAGGTAATAACAAGAAGTCCTATGGTCTTGAGCGCCCACAATTTAATCAGCTCTGTTTTGAGGCCCGCTTTGCGACGGCCATTGATTCGGTTTAAGCCGCTGAGAACATAAAGGCCCATTGCGCCGATGTAGAACATCCAACTTTGTGCGACCGAGAGGTTGTTATTCTCAACAGCAAGGATGTACTTGTTGCTGATAGAAATTGTTCCACCCTCACCAGCAAGCAAAAGTAAGATTCCTTGGAATGCTAGGAAGGCGGCAAGGGTCACCACGAAGGATGGAATTCCGAGCCTGGCCACCAACGTGCCAAGCACGAGACCGAAACCCATCCCCACCGCTACTGAAACTAGGATTGCTAAATACCAAGGAACGTTGTGATTTGAAATCAACAAAACTAATACCGCGCCTGTTACGCCCGCTGCGTAACCCGCGGAGAGATCAATTTCGCCGAGTAGGAGTACAAAAACGAGACCCATTGCGATCACAATGACGGGCGCAGCCTGTGTCAATAAATTTGCAAAGTTGCGCGGGGTGAAGAAGAACTCAGAAATCGCGGCAAAAATCCCACAGAGTGCTACAAGACCCAGCACGGCAGGGAGGGCACCAATATCTCCGGATTTCACCCTGCTTATATAATCGTTAAAAGCCATTTTCAAGTTAGGTCCCTGCGTTGCTGGAACTTCTGTTGTCGCGCTCATGAACGAACTCCCGTGAATGGTGTGGACTTTCCTGTTGTAATTAATTCGATGACTTGGCTTGTTGTAACTTCCTTCTTTTTCACTTGCCCCGCCATCTGTCCAAGATATAAAGCAGAAATATTATCGGCCACTTGGAATACATCGTTGAGATTGTGACTGATCAAAATAACTGCCAATCCTTTATCCGCGAGTCGTCGGACGAGATTTAGTACTTGTTCGGTTTGGGCAACACCAAGAGCCGCCGTTGGTTCATCGAGGATGACCACTTTGCTATTCCATAGTACGGCTCTTGCAATCGCCACAGTTTGACGTTGTCCACCTGAAAGAGATGCCACGGTCTGACGAATTGATTTCACGGTTCGAACGCTCAAGCCATCCAGTGTTTGGCGAGCCAAGGCTTCCATATTGGCTTCATTGAGAATGTAGCCATTTTTTACTTCACGACCTAGGAACATATTGTGCACAATGTCGAGGTTGTCGCAGAGTGCAAGATCTTGGTAGACGATTTCAATTCCAAGAGCCGTCGAATCACGTGGTCCATGAATACTTACTTTTTCATTATTGAAAAATATGTCGCCACTTTCGGGCGTGTAGATACCCGCAATGCATTTGATTAGTGTGCTCTTTCCAGCGCCGTTATCTCCGACCAGAGCGGTTACTTCACCAGGATAGGCATCAAAATCAACACCTCGAAGGACATGAACGGGCCCGAAAGATTTATTTATCCCTTTTAAAGAAAGTATCGGATCGGTCATGTCTTACTCCCGTCAATTGGCTTCACAGACTAACTCACTCTAATAAAATTACTAGATAAATTTGCAAGAATTAATTAGAAATAAGTAACGTCGGCCCGAGACGAGAGTCTCGGACCGACGCTTTCTACTAAGAGCATCTAATGAATTAGATACCGTTGGCCTTACATACTGTCTCAGTAGCAATTGCGCAGATGTCGGCTCGCTTAGCAAACCCATCCTTGATTACCACGCCAACATTGGCCTTTGTGATTCCGACTGGTACGAGAAGTACTGAAGGAACATCAACGAGACCATTGTTTGTCTTGCCTGTAGCAGTTGTTGCCTTCATGCCTCCGATGAGTGCAACTGCAAGTGCAGCTGCTCCATTGGCCTCTTGCTTAACTGCCTTGTAAACGGTGTTTGAAAGATCACCAGTCAAGATTCCCGCAAGTCCTGCTGCAGAAGCATCTTGTCCCGATACGCACACCTTGCCATTGAGTTTGTTCTTCTTCAGAATTGCAACGGCTGCGAGGCCGAGGCCTTCGTTAGCTGAGACGACGGCATCAAGCTTTCCGCCGGCCTTTGTGAGTTGCTGTTCGAAGATAACTCCACCTTGTGCGTTATCCCAGTTTGGCACTGCCTTGTCATCGACGAGGGTGTAAGTACCAGCCTTGATAAGTGGACGAAGTACAGAGTCATAGCCCTGCTTGAACAATGTTGCGTTGTTGTCTGTTGGTGAGCCGTTCAAGTAAACAATACGTGGCTTTGCTACACCTTTAGCCTTGAGACAACTTACGATGCCCTGACCTTGGAGACGACCTACCGCAACGTTGTCGAATGAAACGTAGTAGGACTCTGATCCCTTAAGTGTGAGACGGTCATAGTCAATTGTTGGAACACCCAACTTCTTGGCCTTCGCCTGCACTGCCACAGAGGTTGGTGAATCAAGGTTTACGAGAATCAGAACCTTTGCGCCCTTTGTGAGCATCTGGTCTGCGATGGTTGCGAACTTTGCCTTATCTCCATTTGCATTTTGAATATCTGCCTTAACTCCTGCAGCTTTAAAAGCAGCAACGAGGAATGGACGATCAGCGGTTTCCCAACGTGGTGATGAAGCTGCGTCAGGAAGTATGACGCCTACGAAACCAGCACTCGCAGCCGAAGCTGATGTGGTGGCAAAGCCGGTAAGTGCAATTGCCACTGTTGCAAGAACAGCGGTAACCGCGCTACGACGTTTGGTCATGTATTAGTACCTTTCGAGAGGGGGGACTCAGCCCTCGCTCAAAGAGTTTTTGAGCGATCGATTTCACCGAGTACTTGGGAAATGTAGTGCGCTCAGGCCGCGATGTCACTATGCGGAAAGCACAAATCGGACAGGGTAGATAACGCTTTGATAACAGAATCTGCAACATTTTGCTCGTTCGAATCCGCCGTGACGATGATCGCGCTGAATGGGCTGAATGGGCTGAATGGGCTGAATGTCCTGATTAGGCTGAATGTCCTGATTGGGTCTAATGGAGGAAGCGGGAAGCGCAGTCTCAACGCTAACCTTGTCCAATGTCCACTCATAGCCTTGCGCTAGCCGATCAGATTCGGCGAGCGCTGGAGGCCCTCGTGAGCGCTGGCGAACTCTCGGTCGCTATTCCGAGTGTGATTTCGTTGGAACGACCCAAGAATCGAGATCACGGCGACTATGCCTCTTCTATTGCTCTCCAGGTGGCGAAAGGTTCGGGCAAATCGCCTCGTGAAATCGCGGAACTCCTCAAGCGTGATCTGGAGAGACTTTCTGATGTTTCAAAAGTGGATATTGCAGGACCCGGTTTTATTAATATCACCTTGGAAGGGGCAAGCGCTGCGCAAGTCGTGTGTGAAATTCAGAGTGCGGGCGCTCGCTATGGCCAATCGAAAGCGCTGGCCGGAGTCCGCATAAACCTTGAATTTATCAGTGCTAATCCGACCGGACCTATCCATTTAGGGCACACTCGTTGGGCCGCGGTCGGCGATTCTCTGGCCCGCGTTTTATCGGCCGTGGGAGCCTCGGTGACATGTGAATTTTATATAAATGACCGTGGCAAGCAGTTAGATCTTTTTGGGGCATCGCTCCAGGCCGCCGCAGCCGGGATGGAGACCCCCGAGGGTGGATACCACGGTGAATACATCACTGACCTTGCCAGGTCCATAGTTGTGGAAGATCCTTTAATTTTGACACTTGAAAGGGATCAGCAATTTATTGAATTTCGAGAACGAGGGTATGCAGCCCAACTGAGCGAACAAAAACTGGTATTGAAGAAGTTTCGTACCAATTTTGATGTGTGGTTCTCTGAAAGAAGCCTTCACGAAAGTGGTGCCGTAACACATGGGCTAACAAAATTGCGCGAACAAGGCCATGTATTTGAAAGCGACGGTGCCACCTGGCTTCGCACAACCGATTTTGGAGATGATAAAGATCGCGTACTCGTGAAAAGCGACGGATCTATGACGTACTTTTCATCGGATACAGCGTATTACATTAATAAGCGAGAACGTGGATTCGATATTTGCATTTATATGTTAGGGGCAGATCATCACGGTTATGTTCAGAGATTAAAGACTATCTCCGCATGCGCTGGCGATGACCCCGAGTACAACATCCATATTCTTATCGGTCAACTAGTGAAGATCATGGAAGGTGGCGAAGAGGTAAAGCTATCCAAGCGTGCAGGAACAATCATTACATTGGAAGAGCTTATTGAAAAGGTTGGAGTAGATGCCGCTCGATATACCTTGATTCGCTATCCAGTGGAAACGCCTATGGTGATGGATGTTGATGTTTTGAAGAAGAACACGAATGACAATCCGGTGTATTACGTTCAATACGCACATGCTCGAATATCTGGCGTGCTTCGTAATGCGAGTGATTTGAATGTTCCTCATTCGATTGATGCTTTTGATCCAACGCTGTTAACGCACGAAAGAGAAAATGATCTAATAGGTTCACTTGCTGAATTTCCGCGGATAGTTCAAGGTGCTGCTGAACTTCGCGAACCACATCGAATTTCTCGCTACCTCGAAGAATTAGCTGGCGTTTATCACCGCTTTTACTCAGATTGTCGGGTGCTACCCAGAGGTGAAGAACCAATATCAGCTATCCACTCTGCGCGAGCAAATCTCAGCGCTGCCACAAAGCAAGTACTCGCAAATGGGCTAGAACTTCTCGGAGTCTCCGCTCCAGAGCGGATGTGATCTCTATGGCAAAAGTTTGGTCGTCCCGCGTTTCCACTGACAGTGGCCAGTTATTTATAGATGGAATCGCGGCTTCTGAACTGGCAAAAGAATTTGGTACTCCTGCTTTTTTTATCGACGAAGCGGATTTTCGAGATAGATCTCTCGCTTGGAAGCAAGCACTAGTCGCGTCTTTCGGAGAAAAGGCAGGCAATGTCTATTACGCAGCAAAAGCTTTTATTTCCGTCGAAGTTGCGAAATGGGTGAAGGAAACTTCCCTCGGACTCGATGTATGCACAGGTGGCGAGCTCGCAGTCGCTTTGAAAGCAGATTTCCCAACCGAAAGAATTCAGGTACATGGAAATAATAAATCGGTTTCTGAAATACGCCGCGCGATTGAAGTCGGTGTTGGAGTAATTGTCGTCGATTCACTTTTTGAAATTAATCGAATCGCGACTATTGCGCATACATTAGGTAAGACGCAGAAAGTGTTACTGCGACTTACTCCCGGAATTGAAGCCCACACTCACGAATCGATTGCAACAGCTCATGAGGATGTAAAATTTGGTTTCTCCATCGCAAGTGGCGCTGCATGGCAAGCAGTGCTTGAGGTACGACTCCATCCCGAAATTGATTTGCGCGGCTTCCATAGCCACATCGGTTCACAAATCTTGTCCACGGATGCTTTCGGAGTAGCGGCAGATCGCTTGATTGAACTTATGGCTCGCTTCAGAGATGAGTTTGGAACTGAATTAGCCGAGCTCGATCTTGGGGGAGGATATGGAATCGCCTACCTCCCGAGCGATGAACCCCTCACACCTGAAGAAGTCTTACCTTCACTTTTTCATGCAGTTAAGAACGCCTGTTTACTTCATACGTTAGAAATTCCAAAAGTATCTATTGAACCCGGTCGAGCAATTGTCGGTCCGACAATGTTTACTCTCTACGAAATAGGCACAGTGAAGAAAGTCGTCCTGGAAGATGGGGGAGATCGAAATTACATCTCTGTGGACGGTGGCATGAGTGACAATATTCGGACCTCCTTATATGGCGCCGAATATATGGGGATGATCGCAAACAGAGAGGCATCGCATAATTTGGTGCTTTCTCGAGTCGTGGGAAAACATTGCGAAACGGGCGATATTGTTATTAGAGACATCTACTTATCAGAAGATGTGACACCGGGGGACCTTTTGGCAGTCCCCGCTACCGGTGCGTACGGACGCAGTATGGCAAGCAATTACAACCATGTTCCGCGTCCCCCAGTTGTAGCCGTATTGAATGGAAAAGCTCGCGTAATACTTCGGCGAGAAAGTGAGGCCGATCTTCTCGGCCTCGATATGTGAAAGGGTGAGCACATGAGCCCCGTCTTGCCCGTCATTAAGATAGGAATGTTGGGTTGTGGCGTCGTGGGTTCGGAAGTTGCTCGTCTTCTAGCGGAAGACCAGGCTGAGTTTTCGGCCCGCGCAGATGCAGAATTGATACTTAAGACGATTGCTGTACGTGATCTCAAGGCTGAGCGGCCTGGTATCGACCCAGCTCTCCTGACAGATGACGCACTTTCTGTAGTTTTAGATCCAGAGATTGACCTCATAATCGAAGTGATGGGTGGAATTGATCTAGCTCGCGAACTCATTTTGACCGCGATGCAAAATGGAAAATCAATAATTACTGCAAACAAAGCTCTGCTTGCACGCGATGGCGCTGCCCTCTACACCGCGGCTGATAAAGCCGATGTAGATCTTTATTACGAAGCAGCTGTAGGTGGTGCAATTCCAATTCTGCGACCGTTGCGTGAATCGTTAGTGGGAGATCATGTCATTCGAATTATGGGTATCGTCAATGGAACTACCAATTTTATTTTGACGAAGATGGATGAAGAAGGTCGAGCATTCTCAGAGGTGTTGGCGGAGGCTCAAGCCCTCGGTTATGCAGAATCAGATCCAACCGCAGACATCGAAGGATTTGATGCGGCTGCAAAAGCAGCGATTTTGGCGGGGCTAGCTTTCCACACGAGTGTCACCGATGCAGATGTTTATCGCGAGGGAATTACAGGCATTACCGAGAAAGATGTCGCTGTCGCTAAGTCAATGAATCGTGTTATCAAATTATTAGCCATCGCCGAACTTACGCCTGACGATGCGATTTCTGTACGGGTGCACCCGGCCATGATCCCGCGCACCCACCCCCTTGCGGCGGTACGGAATTCTTACAACGCAGTCTTTGTTGAAGCCGAGTCAGCTGGCGAACTCATGTTTTATGGTCGCGGTGCTGGCGGTGCGCCAACGGCGAGCGCAATACTTGGAGATGTCGTTGAAGTTGCGCGGCATATTGCCAGCGGCGCAGTGGGTTATGGCGAGAGCGACTATGCAGATAGGGATATTGCAACTATCGATGAAGTAAAAACACAGTATCTGATAAGGCTTTTTGTGGCAGATAAGCCTGGCGTACTTGCAGCTATTGCGCAGGCATTTTCGAGCGAAGATGTTTCGATTGCGACAGTTCGCCAAACTGGACTCGGCGAAGATGCAGAGTTGATTGTCGTTACACACCGTGGATCAGAGTCTGCGCTGGCGGCAACCGTGGCGAAGCTTTCAAAAATGGATATGGTGCGTAGGATCGAGAGCGTAATAAGAGTGGAAGGAGCGGACACTCCGTGAGTCATCAACAAGTACATCAATGGCGCGGAGTGATTGAGGAGTATCGCGATCGACTTCCGGTAACTTCCAAAACTCCTGTGATTACGTTGCGTGAAGGCGGTACTCCTTTAATTCATGCCGAGAATCTCTCTAAAATTTTGAATAATGACATCTGGTTGAAGTTCGAAGGTGCCAATCCAACGGGATCCTTTAAAGATCGTGGAATGACGATGGCCATTTCAAAAGCCGCAGAGGACGGTGCCAAAGCAGTCATCTGTGCATCGACCGGAAATACAAGTGCAAGTGCTGCAGCCTACGCTGCAAAGGCCGGAATGATTCCGGCGGTGCTGGTGCCTCAAGGCAAGATCGCGATGGGAAAAATGGCCCAAGCCATTATTCATGGCTCAACACTTTTGCAAGTAGAAGGCAACTTTGATGATTGCCTCAATCTCGCGCGAGACCTCTCAGAAAATTATGCTGTTGCACTCGTCAATTCGGTCAACCCTTTCCGAATTGAAGGGCAAAAAACCGCTGCTTTTGAAGTAATTGACTATCACGGTGATGCTCCAGATATTCACACATTGCCAGTGGGAAATGCGGGAAATATTACGGCCTATTGGAAGGGCTATAACGAGTATCGAAGGGATGAAATATCCACCAAACTTCCACAGATGTGGGGATTTCAAGCAGAAGGATCCGCTCCGATTGTTCGAGGTGAGATTGTCACCAACCCAGAAACCATTGCAACTGCTATTCGAATAGGTAACCCAGCATCATGGAAGCCAGCAATTGCGGCGCGTGATGAATCCGGCGGACTTATAGATTCTGTAACTGATGAAGAAATTCTCAGCGCGTATCGGCTGATCGCTTCGCGCGAGGGCGTCTTTGTCGAGCCATCGAGTGCGGCCGGACTAGCCGGACTTATCAAATATCAAGAAATGGGTAAGTTGCCGCACGGAAAACGCATTGTCATTACTGTGACGGGTCATGGACTCAAAGATGTTCATTGGGCGTTGGATGGTGCAGCAGATCCCGTCGTCATTCCACCCGATGCCGCAATTGCAGCGGAAGCTCTCGGTTTAAAGTAGTCACGCCATGGCCAAGCCAATGTTTCGAGCGACTCCACTGCAAGTGCAGGTGTGCGCCTCAAGTGCAAACTTAGGCCCTGGCTTTGATTCCTTTGCACTAGCTCTCGGCATGCACGATCGCTACGTTGCTCAGGTCATGGATGAGCCGGGTCTGGACATCGACATCACTGGCGAAGGCTCTATTGAGCTTCGCCGCGACGAGAAAAATTTGCTCGTGAAATCTATGTATCAGGGATTCGATTTTATGGGAGGACGTCCGCGTGGCTTAGCAGTACGCGCACTTAATGTTATTCCTCATGGTCGTGGACTTGGTTCGTCGGCTGCGGCAATTGTTGGCGGCCTCGTGCTTGCACGAGCACTTGTTCTCTCAGGCGATGAAAGAATGAATGACGAGGCGCTCTTAACCGTTGCGACTAAATTGGAGGGCCATCCAGATAATGTAGCCGCAACTTTATTGGGAGGTTCAACAATTTCATGGCAAGAAAATCGTCATGGAGATGTTGTCGCACGCGCTGTGAAACTAACTGTTGATCCTCGGATAAGTGCTCTGGCTTTCATTCCAACGAATTCAGTCTCGACCTCGAAGGCGCGCAAGTTACTCCCTACGAGCATTTCTATGCAGGATGCGGTAGCTAATTCGCGCAACACAGCCCTTCTTTCTCAAGCCCTAACCAGCCGGCCGGATTTACTATTTACCGCTACGGAAGATTTCTTACATCAAAAATATCGACAAGAAGCGATGCCTCTTTCGTTCGCGCTGGTGAATAAGTTACGCGCAGCAGGCGTTGCTGCCTTCATTTCTGGAGCAGGTCCGACTGTGCTCGTGCTCCATATCGGGGATCCCAGTGAAGTTGCAGAACTCCAGCGAGCTGCAGGATCACAATTCGGTCTGCAACACCTTCCCATATCCGCTGGAGGGGCCCAGATAGTTTCTTCGTAATGTGGGGAATCTTGGTTTTGCGCACCTAAAGGTAGGTGCTAAGGTTTTCTCATCTGAACCGCCTTTTGGCGAAAGACTCACAGATAATCATAAAAAATTCGACGGGATTCTTCCCATAACTGAAATGAAGCTCAATGACCGAAAAAGGCACTGTCCGTTCCAATAGCCCAGAACTTTCCTCCATGCTCCTTCCTCAACTTCAGGAAGTCGCAAACCAACTTGGGGTTGAAGGCGCAGGCAAACTTAAGAAGGCCGCTCTTGTGCAGGCAATTAGTGATTTACAAGCCGCCAATCGCGAAGCCGCAAAATTAGAAAGAGAAACAAGGCGCGAAGAGCGCAATAAGAATCGCAATAAAAAACGGGAAGCCGAAGAGGCAGAAGAAAAAACCGCATCATCGTCCCAGAGTGATGATCGATCCCCAGAAAGCAATGTGGAACGTGATTCTGATTCAGGTTCTCGTCGTGACCGAGGACGTGACCGAGGACGTGACAGGGGACGTGACAGGGGACGTGACGGCGCCCGAGATAGGAGCGTTCGAGAAGAGCGTGAGCCAGTGCTTTCCGATGATGATGTCCTTGTCCCCATTGGTGGACTCGTTGACATCATGGAAAGCTATGCGTTTATTCGAACTGGTGGTTATTTGCCCGGTCCCAACGATGTTTATATTTCTTTGCAACAAGTGCGACGTTATGGACTTCGCAAAGGTGATGTAGTTACCGGAGCAGTCCGCCAGGCACGTGAAGGTGAGCGTCGTGAGAAGTTCAATGCGCTGATGCGTCTGGATACCATCAATGGGGTAGAGCCAGAAGAAGCGCGCAATCGTGTTGAGTTCGCAAAATTGGTTCCTTTGTATCCGCAAGAGCGTCTTCGCCTTGAGACAACTTCCAATATTTTGACGACTCGAGTAATTGACCTCATCTCTCCAATTGGTAAAGGACAACGAGGACTTATCGTTTCGCCACCAAAAGCTGGAAAGACAATGGTTCTTCAAGCAATTGCAAATGCAATCACTACAAATAACCCGGAGTGCCATTTGATGGTGGTCTTGGTGGATGAGCGACCTGAAGAAGTTACCGATATGCAGCGTTCGATCAAGGGCGAAGTTATCGCTTCAACCTTCGATCGACCCGCAGATGACCACACCACGGTTGCCGAGTTAGCGATTGAAAGAGCAAAGCGTTTAGTTGAACTTGGTCACGATGTAGTTGTCCTTTTGGATTCAATTACTCGTTTAGGTCGTGCCTACAACATTGCAGCTCCTGCTAGTGGTCGAATCCTTTCGGGAGGCGTCGACTCCGCAGCGCTATATCCTCCGAAAAAGTTCTTTGGTGCGGCCCGAAACATTGAAGACGGTGGCTCGCTCACCATTTTGGCAACTGCACTGGTTGACACAGGTTCCCGTATGGATGAGGTGATTTTCGAAGAGTTCAAGGGCACGGGCAACATGGAACTTATCCTGGATCGCCGCATGGCCGATAAGCGAATCTTCCCTGCCGTCAACGTGGATCTCTCCAGCACTCGTAAGGAAGAAATCCTTATGGGTGCGGAAGAACTTAATATCGTCTGGAAGTTACGTCGCGTTCTTCATGCCCTCGATACTCAGCAGGCTCTAGAGCTTTTGCTTGAGAAGATGAAGGGGACAAAGTCCAACGTTGAGTTCTTGATGCAAGTCCAAAAGACCATGATTGGATCCGGGAACGAATAACTTTTTTTGCTCGTAAATTGAGCGTGATTTTGCCTCAATTTCTCAAGGGTGTGCGTGAGCGTTACCCTTAACTCGCTACGAGCTGGTTCACGACCTAGAAATAGGCGACCCAGCCCAAACCAAGGAGAAGAAAATGAAGAAAGAGATTCATCCGCAATATGGTGAAACTAAAGTCACCTGCGGTTGTGGCGAGACCTTTGTAACTCGCTCAACTGTTCCTAGTGGAGCTATCTACGTTGAAGTATGTTCTGCCTGCCATCCGTTTTACACGGGCAAGCAGCGCATACTTGATACTGGTGGCCGCGTTGCGAAGTTCGAAGAGCGCTTCGGAAAGTCAGGCGTTAAGTAGCTTTATATCAAGACCGCTTCCGTTACTAAAGTGACGGTCGCGGTCTTTTTATTTTTCAAATTTCTTTAAGTTGAGATTGTGATCGGTCAGACGAGACTAGGAGGCGAACATGAGCAACGAAGATAGATTCGCCTCTGCCCATGAACTTGTGCGCGAATATGCTGAACTTGAAGCCCAGATGGCAGATCCAAGCATTCATAATGATCAAGGCAAAGCGCGACTTCTTGGCCGAAGATATGCACAACTCGGTCCAGTTGTAGCTGCATATCGACAATGGCGATCTGCGGAAGACGATCTTGCAGCAGCAAAAGAATTAGCGCTTACAGAAGCAGATTTTGAAAATGAAGTTCCAGAGATTGAGAGCCAAAGAGATTTGGCCGCTTCACATTTGGAAGAACTTCTCTTGCCACGTGACCCTAATGATGATCGAGATGTCATTATGGAAATAAAGGCAGGTGCAGGAGGAGATGAATCTGCTCTCTTCGCAGGAGATCTATTGCGTATGTACCTACGCTATGCAGAAAAACAAGGATGGAAGACCGAAGTCCTCGACGTTACTGAAAGTGACTTAGGCGGCTATAAAGATATTTCCATTGCAATAAAAACTCGGGGAGTAGCAGAACCTGGAAAGTCACCCTATGCGCGCTTGAAATTTGAAGGCGGGGTGCACAGGGTGCAGCGAGTTCCCGAGACTGAATCGCAAGGACGCATTCACACCTCCGCCGCGGGCGTATTGGTTTTGCCTGAAGCTGAAGAAATTGACGTAGATATCAATATGAATGATCTGCGCATCGATGTTTATCGCTCAAGCGGCCCTGGCGGTCAAAGCGTGAATACAACGGACTCGGCCGTACGCATCACCCATCTTCCTACGGGGATTGTTGTCTCATGTCAAAATGAGAAGAGTCAATTGCAGAATAAGGAGTCGGCACTTCGGATATTGCGTGCGCGCATTTTGGCTGCTGCCCAAGAGGCGGCCGACGAAGCCGCTATGGCGGAACGTAAAAGTCAGGTACGCACTGTAGATCGCAGCGAACGAATACGTACTTACAATTATCCGGAAAACAGAATCAGTGATCACCGAGTAAATTTCAAAGCAAATAATTTGGATGCGGTGCTGGGTGGAGAACTTGACGTCATGATTCAAGCCTTGCTTGATGCAGATAAGGCCGCCAAATTGGCGTCGACCCACTAAAAATAGGGACGTAGATGGATTACCGAAATGAACTACTGCGAGCCAAGAGGGAACTTGCTAGGGCAGGGTTTCAAGAAGTGGATGCAGAACATTTATTCGCCAACACCCTAGGCATATCGCGGATGGAATTGCACAACCTTGTCGCCTTAGAAAAGGCGCTTAACCAGTTCGAGGATCAATCCGAAATTGAAGATCTCTTTACTGCAGCTTGCGCGCGACGCATGACAGGGGAGCCAGTTCAGTACATAATTGGTGAGGCATATTTTAGGAATCTCACGATCAAAGTTGGCCCTGGAGTTTTAATTCCGCGCCCTGAATCAGAACTCCTAGTGGGTCATGTTATTACGCACCTTCGGACGATGAAGAAGACGACGAGCGTGATTGATCTTGGATCTGGATCTGGGGCACTCGCTCTGGCTATAGCAACTGAGGCACCGAACTCTCGAGTGATCGCTGTGGAAAGTGATCCCGAAGCCCTGGTATGGCTTCGTCGAAATGTCGAGGCCGTTGGAGCTGAAGTTCGAATTGTGGATGAAGATGTCTCGAATGCTTTGGCTGGAGTCAAAGCCGATCTTGTTATCGCAAATCCGCCATATATTCCTAACGCTCAGGAATTGCCCTTTGAAGTAAAGAATTTCGAACCTCATTTCGCATTATTCGGTGGGAAGACTGGCATGGAAGTCCCTAACATTTTTATTTCCGCCGCTGCACGTTTGTTGAAAGGTGGTGGGATTTTGGTTATGGAACATGGCGAAGGTCAAGGTGATGAAATGGAGATTGCTCTATCTCTACACTTTAGAGAGATTAGAGTTCATGCCGACTTGAATAGCAGACCTCGCTGGACCAGCGCAGAAAGGATGAAGTGATGGGTGAGAAGATTGATATTCGAGAAGGCGAATTTGAAGCGCATGTTAATCTCGCCGTGACTTGGATAAATTCTGGATTTATCATCGTTGCTCCACTCGAAAATTCATATGTGTTCTTAGTAGATGCTTTTTTGCACGATGGTGTCAGGGCCATGCATGTGCTCAGAGGCGATGATCTTGGAGTTGCTGCGCAAGTGCTCGTATCCGGGATAAAAGTACTAGAAGGAATTGTGCGAGAAATATCCGATGATGTACGCACCTTGATTACCGAATTTTGGCCGGGACAACTCTCCTTGTTGCTTCCGCCTCATTTGGGCCTCAATTGGGATTTGGGTGACGACAAAGAACTTGACGAAATCTGTGTGCGAGTTCCCAACTCTGAGTTTGTTCTTGCCTTACTGAAGAAAAGTGGACCTCTTGCGGTTGCCAGTGCCGCTCGTGCTGGACATGGGGCAATGCTAGATCCGGACTTTATCTCTGCTCTGGATTCGGACTTAGCGGGAATTTTCCATAACGGTGAGATGGCCCGTGGCCCCGTCTCTACTCTCGTCCGCGCGGATCAGACCACCCTCACGTTGGTACGTGAGGGCGCAATTTCTTTTGAAGAACTCTCTTCAAAAGTTCCAGCGATCGAACGTGAGGTTATCCAAGCCTGAGGCAGTAGGCAGTAGGCAGCAGGCAATAGGCTTGCGGTATGTCAGATACTCCTTTCTATGGCCCAGATTTTGATCTCCTCAGCAAACAAGATCCAGATATTGCTGAGATTCTTTTATCAGAACTTCATCGCCAACAATCTGATCTCCAATTAATTGCAAGTGAGAATTTCACTTCGCGGGCGGTGCTGGCAGCACTTGGTTCGACGCTTTCCAATAAATACGCGGAAGGCTATGCCGGTAAGCGTTATTACGGTGGGTGCGAAGAAGTGGATAAGGCGGAAATACTAGCCATTGATCGCGCCAAATCACTTTTTGGCGCCGAGCACGCAAATGTTCAGCCCCATTCAGGTGCTAGCGCAAACATCGCCGTATATGCAGCCTTCACAAAACCTGGAGATACGGTTCTGGCGATGTCATTGCCTCACGGTGGTCACTTGACTCATGGATCAAAGGTAAATTTTTCTGGTAAGTGGTTCAACGTAGTCTCCTACGGTGTGCGCCAATCAGATGAACTCATTGATTACGACGAACTTCGAGATCTGGCAATAGCAAATAAGCCAAAGATGATTTGTAGCGGTGCAACCGCTTACCCAAGCCTTATCGATTTTGAGAAAGTACGAGCGATTTGTGATGAAGTCGGCGCAATCATGTGGGTCGATGCTGCACATTTCATTGGCTTGGTGGCGGGAAAAGCAATTCCTTCTCCTGTCCCTTATGCAGACGTGGTCTCATTTACAACTCATAAAGTTTTACGCGGTCCGCGAGGCGGAATGATTTTGTCAAAAGCGGCCCATGCTGCAGCGATAGATAAAGCAGTCTTTCCAGGTATGCAAGGTGGCCCCATTATGTCTGCCGTAGCCGGGAAAGCAGTGGCCCTTAAAGAGTGCGCCCAACCTTCTTACCAGAAGTATGCCCTCGATGTAATTTCCAATTGCCAAGAATTGGCCAAAGGACTGGAGAATGAAGGAATGCGAGCGGTATCTGGGGGGACACAGACTCATCTTGCATTGATCGATATTCGAAGTACTAATGTCAATGGCAAAGTGGCGGATCAGCGTTGCGGTCTTGCAGGAATTGTTCTCAACAAGAATGCAATTCCCTTTGATCCAGAATCCCCGGCAGTAACAAGCGGAATTCGCGTGGGTTCGGCTGCAACCACCACGCAGGGATTGGGCAAGGCTGAGATGCATGTAATCGCTTCATTTATTGCCCGAGCAATCGCTACGGAGGCCGAGGGTGAGTTGTCTCAAATCAAGAAGGAAGTTCACGCATTGACTTCGCGATTCCCGATCTACGCGGCGTGAGTCCGAGTCACTTAACCGATCATGCGTGACTATTTAGCCACCACCTTTTTAGCGGCTGTGCTTTGCTATGTAGTCACGCCATTTGTCAAGAAGATGGCCGAGAAATTTGGTGCGGTAGCTGAAATCCGAAGTCGCGATGTTCACACTCTTCCGACAGCGCGTTGGGGGGGCGTCGCGATGTGGATCTCAATGTGTCTCACCCTATTAATAGTTCGACATCTATCTTTGGTGGGCAAATCTTTTGGCCACGAATTGGAGGGGATATTTCTTGCTTCGACTTTTGTCATTCTTTTAGGAATGGCTGATGATCGTTTTCAACTAGATGCACTTACAAAATTGGCGGGCCAAGCACTTGCTGCTGGCATATTGCTCCTCTACGGAATACAAATTTTCTGGCTACCAATTAATGGAGTGATTACACTTCCGCAAAGCATCGGCCAGCTCGTCACTGTTCTAATTGTCCTAGTGACAATTAATGCTGTGAATTTTATCGATGGTCTAGATGGATTAGCCGCCGGAATAATTGCAATATCGGGTGCATCATTTTTCGCGTTTGCCTACCTCCTTGCGGTAGTAAATGGATTTAGTCGTGCGGGCTCACCATCTTTAATCACGGCGATCATTGTCGGTGTTTGTCTTGGCTTCCTTCCACATAATTCGCATCCAGCGAAAATATTTATGGGTGATTCAGGATCTATGTTCTTGGGCCTTCTGCTATCCGCTGCGGCAATTACTTTGACTGGTCAAGTTGATGCAAACTCGATTTCTTCTGAGAACGGTGGCCCAACTCTTCTTCCACTACTTTTACCTTTTGCTGTTTTGGCAATTCCCTTAGCAGATTTAATTCTCGCGATTCTTCGTCGAGCGCGCTCTGGACGCTCTCCTTTTGCCCCTGATCGTGAGCACTTGCATCATCGATTACTCAGCGCGGGAAATTCACATTCGCGAACTGCGCTGATCATGTATTCATGGACTGCTGCGGTTGCGATTCCTGTCACTGTTCTTGCCTTCGCTCCGTTGTGGGTCGGGGCTGTAACAGCACTGGTTTTAATAGCAGTGAGTGCGGCAGTGAGTCGCGCTTGGTCTGGCAAACGGAAGGTGAAACCGTGAGTCAGAATCGCACCCCCGAGCAGAATTTGATACGCGGCGCACTCCTGCCCTCCTTGGTTGTTGGTCTTCTTGGAATCATCGCGGCGACCGTTACCCGCGGGAAAGCGGGACTGCTGGCAGCCCTGCTCGCCCAGATTGTTGTCGTGATGTATTTCACTGTTCACTTAGTGGTTTCATCTATCTCCCGAAATTTGGACCCCCTCACCACCTTTGCCTTGGCGATCTTTTCTTATTTCGCGAAAATTGCCCTTCTTGGGCTGGGCCTCTGGTTGATAACCAACTACACCTCGCGCGAGAGCATCGATCGGACGAGTTTTGGGGTCGTGGCCCTTGCGCTCACTCTGGCTTGGCTTGGCGGGGAGATTCGTAGTTTCCTTAAACTTCAGTTACATCTACCATTGCCATTCAGCGCGAATTTATCCAGTGATAGCACCAGTGATTCTCATGGGGAATTCAATAATGAAAACGGGAAGCGGTAAGGGAGAATCTCATGGCAGTAAAGGATGAAGGTGCTGCCTGGTCAATATTTGGATACCTATTATCTGGATTGCTTTTTTGGGGTGGCGCTGGCTGGTTGATGGACCACTGGCTTAAGACCCATTTTTTTCTATTAGGTGGCTTAGTCCTAGGGGCTGGGGCTGCAATTTACTTGGTCTGGCTTCGATTCGGCCGTGAATAATCCCGATTTCACAGGTTCGGGGCTTTCCCAATAAGGTTGGCACGCTACAACAGGGTTGGCCGCTATTGACGAGAAATATGAGGAGTCTGCGTGCGCTCGTTGCACTTGTTGAGGATGGAAGGCGCCGGCTTTGTCCCGCCAAGCACCAACGACTTCAATCTCCCACCTGTTTTTAGCAATAACCCATATACGACCAAGCCAGTTCTCTTAGTTTTTCTTTCTGTAATCGTTGTCTCTATTTTCTTCATTATGGCTTCACGAAAAGCGGCAATTGTGCCTTCGCGACTCCAATTTGCTGGAGAAAAGATTTATGAATTTGTTCGTAACGATGTTGCGCGCGACAACATTGGTCATGAATTCATGCGCTTTGTGCCATACCTGTTTACGTTGTTTACCTTTGTGCTGACTAACAACATTTTTGGAATTGTTCCACTTCTGCAATTTCCAGCGATGTCACACGTGAGCTTCCCTTACGTATTAGCGATCTTCACTTTTATCGTTTTTCACTACGTCGGTATTCGTAAACAAGGCATTGGCAAGTACCTGAAAGACATCATGTTTATGCCAGGTGTGCCAAAGGCCGCATACATTTTGCTGACGCCGCTGGAATTGGCGACCTTCTTTATCGTTAGGCCTTTGACTCTCTCGCTTCGTCTTTTTGCCAATATGTTTGCGGGGCACTTGCTCCTGCTCGTTTTCATCCTGGGTGGCGATCATCTGCTTAAAGGTGTTATTGGTTTGAAGTTAATTAGCCCATTTGCCTTTGCTTTTGGCATCGGGCTGACATTCTTCGAATTCATGGTCCAATGTTTGCAGGCGTACATATTTACCTTGCTAACAGCTCTCTACATCGCTGGCGCTCTTGCCGACGAGCACTAAAGACAAACTCATATCAAGCACTCCGCTTGATCACTTGCTAGAAAGGTAAGAAAATGAAAGGCACACTCAACCTGGTCGGTTATGGCCTCTCTGCAATCGGACCCGCGATTGCTACCGGAATGATCTTCGCTGCATACATCAGTGGCGTCGCACGTCAGCCTGAAGCACGTAGCGTTCTCCAGCCAATTGCGTTCCTTGGATTCGCACTTGCTGAAGCACTTGCGCTCTTCGGTCTCGTTCTCGCATTTGTTCTCTAGTTCTGCCATTTAAGAAAAATCAGACAGGAGCACAAGAGTGATTCGCACAATTAACCTTGCAGCCGAGAACGCCAATCCGTTGATCCCGCATACGGCGGAATTGATCGTCGGAGCCATCGCGTTCACGCTTCTCTTTTTGGTATTGCGCCGCGCAGTTGTTCCAATGTTCGAAAAGGGATTTGCGGCGCGTACAGAGGCAATCCAAGGCGGAATCGAACGAGCAGAAAAAGCACAGGCCGAGGCTCAACGCGCACTTGCGCAGTACACAGAGCAACTTTTAAAAGCTCGGGAAGAATCGCAAACAATGCGAGAGGAAGCGCGCTCGCAGGGTGTTGCGATAGTTGAAGAGTTACGAGCAAAGGCACAAGAAGAAGCAGCAAGAATCACTGCTTCTGCTCATGCTTCGATTGAAGCGGAGCGCCAACAAGCAATTACCTCCCTTCGAAATGAAGTAGGTGCTATCGCTGTTGAACTGGCCTCCAAGATTGTGGGAGAGGCCCTAGATGACCAGGCCCGTCAATCCCGCATCGTTGACCGTTTTCTCGACGATCTCGAATCATCTAAGTAAGGAAGGGGAATGAGAGTGCATTTGGGCGGAAGCAGTAGAGCCTCACTTGTGACGGTTCGTGCTGCTCTGGATAGCGCCGTCAAGGGCGCTAGCTCGGAGACCGCCTCGTCGCTTTCTTCAGAACTCTTTTTTGCAACTGACATTCTTGCGGGAAATATTTCTCTGCGCCGAGCACTCACAGACCCTTCACGAGATTCCGAGTCAAAGAATGTTTTAGTGAAAGAAATCTTTGGCAAAGTCTTGGGAGCACCCGCTCTTGGATTGATGACAACAATGAGTACATTGCGTTGGTCTTCATCAGGAGACCTGGTTCCCGTTGTTGAGCAATTAGCAATTGAGGCAGAGGCCTCATCAGCGAATATTGCCAACCAACTAGATCGTGTCGAAAATGAACTATTTACAATGTCTCAGTCAATTTCCGACTCATTTGAACTTCGCAAAGCACTCAATACTTTAGGTGCTGACCAAGCGAAGATTTCCCTCACCCAAGAACTCTTGAGTTCTGCCAGTCTTTCAACCTCGCGATTGGTTAGTCATTTAGTGACTCACTTACGAGGTCGTAGCATCGAAGGCGCTTTTCATGATTATCTTTTTGCTCTGGCCGCTCGCCGTGATCGAGTGATTGCTCATGTACGAGTAGCGGCTGAGATTTCACCGGCCCAACGCGAACGTTTGAGAGGCGCTCTCACGAAGCAAGTTGGACAACCCGTAAGTGTAAATATTGAAATTGATCCGTCGGTCATTGGCGGCGTCTCTGTGAAATTTGCCGAGGAATTAGTCGACGGAACAATAAGCCGTCGTTTGGCAGGGGCTGGGCGAATTCTCGCTGGCCAGAAGAATTAAATTAAGAGATAACTAAGGGAGATACAGATGGCCGAGTTACAGATCCGACCCGAAGAGATTCGTGATGCCCTTGCGAATTTTGTAAAGTCGTACGATCCTGGTGTCGCAGCCAGAGATGAAGTCGGTACCGTTACGCAAGCTGGTGACGGAATCGCTCGGGTTGAAGGACTGCCTTCGACTATGGCGAACGAACTATTGCAATTCGAGAACGGCACATTGGGGCTTGCTCTGAACCTTGATGTTCGCGAGATTGGCGTTGTGATTCTCGGAGGTTACGAAGGAATTGAAGAAGGCACATCGGTGCGTCGCACTGGTGAAATTCTCTCTGTACCAGTTGGTGATGCTTTTCTTGGTCGCGTAATTGATCCATTGGGACGACCAATTGATGGCAAGGGCGAGATCAAAGCGGATGCGCGACGTATCTTGGAACTCCAGGCCCCCTCTGTTGTTCAACGTCAGCCTGTAAAAGAGCCACTTGCCACAGGTATTAAAGCAATTGACGCTATGACCGCTATCGGTCGTGGACAACGTCAGTTGATTATTGGAGATCGCCAAACTGGCAAGACTGCGGTTGCGATTGACACGATAATCAACCAGTTGGAGAACTGGAAATCAGGGGACCCAAAGAAGCAAGTTAAATGTATTTACGTTGCCATTGGTCAAAAGGGTTCGACAATTGCATCAGTTAAGGCATCACTTGAAGAATCTGGCGCCATGGAATACACAACAATCGTCGCTTCACCCGCATCAGACCCTGCAGGCTTTAAATATCTAGCGCCATACACTGGTTCTTCGATCGGTCAGCATTGGATGTATGCAGGTCAGCATGTTCTGATTGTTTTTGATGACCTCTCCAAACAAGCTGAGGCATATCGTTCCGTCTCACTTTTGTTGCGACGCCCACCAGGTCGCGAGGCTTATCCGGGAGACGTCTTCTACTTACACTCCCGCTTACTCGAACGATGCGCAAAACTTTCTGATGAACTCGGTGGCGGTTCCATGACGGGACTGCCAATCATCGAGACGAAGGGAAATGACGTGTCCGCATTTATTCCGACAAACGTTATTTCTATTACCGATGGACAGTGCTTCCTTGAGACTGACCTTTTCAACGCAGGCGTTCGTCCAGCAATTAACGTCGGTGTATCTGTGTCGCGCGTTGGTGGTTCTGCGCAGACTAAGGCAATGAAGAAAATTGCTGGTCGCCTTCGACTTGACCTTGCACAATTCCGTGAGTTGGAAGCCTTCGCAGCATTTGGCTCTGACTTAGATGCTGCTTCAAAACAACAACTTGAACGCGGCGCTCGCATGGTTGAACTTCTTAAGCAGGGTCAATATTCGCCTTACTCACTCGAGAAGCAGATTGTTTCTATCTGGGCAGGAACAACGGGAAAACTTGATGACATTGCGGTCGCGGACATTCGTCGATTTGAAACAGAACTTCTCGAGTTCATAGGACGCGAGCGTAAAGCGATCTTTGACGTTATCTCCGAGACCAAAGAACTCAAGGATGACACTGTGGCTTCGATGGAAGAAGCAGTTGCTACTTTTAAGACTCGATTTGTTTCCTCCGCTGCTCAAGCCTTATATGAGACTCCTGAGGATCCGCTTGATTCTGAAATGAATGAGCAAGTCACTAAGTATGTTCAGGCGCCGGTGAAGAAGTAAAAAATGGGTGCCCAACTTCGCGTTTATCGCCGACGGATGCGTTCTGTTAAAGCGACCAAGAAAATTACGAAGGCCATGGAATTGATTTCGGCCTCACGAATTGTCAAGGCGCAACAACGGGTCGCCGCCTCAACTCCCTATGCAAATGAGTTGACTCGTGCTGTATCTGCGGTGGCTACCTATTCTTCAACTAATCATCCGCTGACAACTCCACCGGAAAATCCAAAACGTGCCGCAATTCTGATCATTTCAGCCGATCGCGGCATGGCGGGAGCCTATTCAAATAACGCAGTAAAGGAAGGGGAGCAACTTGCATCTCTTCTCAGAGAGCGTGGCCTTGAAGTTTCTTCCTACCTTGTCGGTCGCAAGGCAGTGAACTATTACAAGTTCCGCAATCGCCCGGTTGCAGGCGCGTGGACAGGATTTTCGGATAGCCCGACTTACGAGAAAGCAAAAGAAGTGGCCGATGCACTCATCACTGCCTTTCTTGCCGATGCTCATGCTGATGTCGATGGAATTGATGAGATCCATATCGTGTACACCGAGTTCAAATCGATGTTGACTCAAAACGCCATGGCTAAGCGAATGCTTCCATTGGAAGTTGTTGAATCAGCGATGCCGATTCCAACGGGGTTGCTACCGATGTACGAATTTGAACCTAACGCTGCTACTGTGCTCGACGCACTTTTGCCACGTTATATCGAAGCTCGAATCTTCAACGCGATGTTGCAATCGGCCGCCTCTGAGCATGCCGCTCGGCGTCGCGCAATGAAGTCAGCGACTGACAATGCTGATGATCTGATCAAGTCGCTCACGCGACTTGCGAACGCGGCCCGTCAGGCCGAAATTACCCAAGAAATCAGTGAAATTGTTGGCGGCGCAGACGCGCTCGCCTCGGCTAGTGCAGGGAGTGAATGATGTCGACAGTAACAAGCAAAGGTCGCGTTGCGCGAGTTATCGGACCCGTGGTGGATATTGAATTCCCCGCAGATGCGATGCCATCGATCTTCAATGCGCTACATGTAGATGTGACGATGAATAATCAGTCACGTATGTTAACGATGGAGGTCGCTCAACACATCGGTGACAACCTCGTGCGTGCGATCTCGATGCAGCCAACTGATGGTTTGGTCCGTGGAGCTGAGGTGAGTGACACCGGTGCCGCAATCTCAGTGCCAGTCGGAGATGTAACCAAAGGTCACGTCTTTAACACGCTTGGAGAATCCCTCGATGTTCCAACCTCTTCGCTCGACATCAAAGAGCGTTGGTCAATTCACCGCGATCCTCCACCTTTCGATCAACTCGAGTCAAAGACAGAGATGTTCGAGACCGGCATTAAGGTTATTGACCTTCTTACCCCCTACGTAAAAGGTGGAAAGATCGGCCTCTTCGGTGGTGCTGGTGTTGGCAAGACAGTTCTTATCCAAGAGATGATCTATCGCGTTGCTGAAAACTTCGGTGGTGTCTCTGTATTCGCCGGCGTTGGAGAACGTACTCGTGAAGGTAACGACCTTTTCCTTGAAATGATGGAAACTGGCGTCATTAACAAGACTGCTTTGGTCTTCGGTCAGATGGATGAGCCACCAGGGACGCGTCTTCGCGTGGCACTTTCGGCGCTCACTATGGCTGAGTATTTTCGCGATGTTCAAAAGCAAGATGTACTTCTTTTCATCGATAACATTTTCCGATTTACTCAAGCAGGATCTGAAGTATCCACGCTTCTCGGACGCATGCCATCTGCGGTTGGATATCAACCAACACTTGCAGATGAAATGGGACAACTCCAAGAGCGTATTACTTCTACGCGTGGTCACTCGATCACTTCTATGCAGGCGATTTATGTTCCTGCTGATGACATTACCGACCCTGCCCCGCACACAACATTCGCTCACTTAGATGCAACTACCGTTCTATCTCGCCCGATCTCTGAATTGGGTATTTACCCTGCAGTGGATCCGCTTGATTCAACCTCTCGTATCCTGGATCCGCGATACATCGGGGAGCATCACTTCCGAGTTGCAAACCGCATTAAGCAAATCTTGCAGCGCTACAAGGATCTGCAAGACATTATTGCGATCTTGGGAATTGACGAACTTTCAGAAGAAGATCGAATTCTCGTTGGTCGTGCGCGGCGTATTCAACGTTTCTTGTCGCAGAATACTTTCGTGGCCAAGGCATTTACGGGCCTCGACGGATCCTTTGTACCGGTCACTGAAACCATCGAGTCTTTCGAAGCCCTTGCAGATGGAAAGTATGACCACGTTCCTGAGCAGGCATTCTTTATGTGTGGAGGACTCGATGATGTCGAGCGCCGCGCAGCAGAACTAGCCAAGAACTAAAGGTCAGTAAAAGATGACTCTGCACGTCGAACTAGTATCACCAGTTGAGCGACTATGGTCGGGTGAAGCCATAATGATCTCCGCTCGCACGGTTGAAGGAGACCTAGGAATTCTCACAGGACATGCGCCCATCTTTGGTGTACTAGTCGATGGTAAAGTGAATATTAAAGTCACTGGGGGCGAAAGCGTCGAATTCAATGTTCGCGGCGGATTTCTTTCGGTTTCCAACGATCGGGTATCCATCCTTACGGAGAGCGCAAACTAATCTTCGGAATTATTGAGCTTTCCAAAGATTTCCGGTCGAATGCGCCTCTCGAAACCCCATGTTGCAAACGGAACGAAGGCAACAGAAAACGCAATCGAAATAGTTTTGGCTGGCCAGTGAAGTAACCGCGCAACAATTGGCACCAATAACAGGTAAATTGTAAAAACGGTGCCATGGGTCGCACCAATTATTGCTACGAGCAAATGGCCTCGGCCGGTTACCCAATTGAAGATTGCGACGAGCAAGATAGATGGAAGTAGACCGCCTTCTGCAAAAGCAATAAATTGAAATAGCCGGAGTATTGCTATCACGGCGTTCCGCTTCATCAGCGATGACCTGTGACATAAAGTCGGGTAAGTACTAACAGACATGTTAAACCGCCAGCCAACCTATATAACCCTTTCTTCCGATTGCTCGTTAGAGGTATTGCTGCGTTATCGGAGAATGGAATTAACCCGATCGCAAGGGCAACGTAGAGCAAGTGAAGCCACTCTTTTGGATGCTTTCCTGAAATCACCAAAGCAATTCCCGCCAGAGCGGTAACGGATAACGCAACGACTGTGGCTACAAGAGTGCGTAAAGAACTGTTGTTCCATGGCGTGGCACGAATGAATCGATTACCACCTTCGATTGTTGCAATAACAATTATTATGAGTGAAGAAACTGCGAAAATAGAATGAATAGCAACTAACATCGGGAAAGTAAATTCTTGACTAACAGCCTGCGCAGATTAAGAAATTTGGTCAATGAGAGACGCATAAGTATCCCATCCTGCATAGTGCCATTTGTGTATCTTATTGCTCGTATATCAGCGGGCATAGTCAAAGAGCGATAAATCCATCTGCACTAATTCTCCAAAGATTGGTTTTTTCTACTGCAGCCTTGAACTTCTAAAGGTTGTGTTCGGTTTCAATAATTCGTACGGTATGACTCTGCCCCCTCATTACGATTGAGTGGCTAGTGGCGCCGAAAGAAGTATGTCTAATCCCACGTAGAAGTTCTCCATCTGTAATTCCAGTGGCAGAGAGAAAAACGTCATCTGAATCTATGAGATCGCGATTTGAGAATATTTGAGAAAGATCGTGGCCAGCGCTCTCTGCCTTTTCTCTTTCTTCTTCGCTTCGTGGGTGAAGCTGGCCCTGAATTACTCCGCCCAGGCAGATCATGGCTGCTGCTGTGATGACACCTTCAGGAGTTCCCCCGATTCCCATCAAAATATCGATGCCTGTGCCAGCACGTGCGGTTTCGATCGCCGCAGCTACATCTCCGTCTTGTATGAGCCGGATGCGCGCGCCGGCTTCACGCAATTCCTTCAGAAGTCCATCGTGACGAGGTCGATTGAGGACAACGACAGTCACGTCATTGACTGAGATTCTTTTGGCTTTAGCTACGCGTCGAACATTTTCGGCTGGAGGAATAGTAATGTCGATGACATCGGCGGCCTCGGGACCGGTAACTAATTTGTTCATATAGAAAACTGCAGAAGGGTCATACATGCTTCCTCGGGGTGCGAGAGCGATGACGCTGATTGCACCTGCTGCCCCATTCGCAGTCAATGAGGTTCCGTCGATTGGGTCCACTGCTACATCACAGCGTGGACCTTGACCATTCCCCACGCGCTCTCCGTTGTGCAACATTGGGGCGCTATCTTTTTCGCCTTCACCGATGACGACGATTCCATCCATATCGACTGTGTTAATCATTCTGCGCATGGCTTCTACTGCGAGTTGATCAGCATGATCCTTATCGCCTCGTCCCACCCATGTAGACCCCGCTAACGCTGCAGTTTCAGTAACGCGCACTAGTTCTAAAGCTAAATTTCTATCGGGGCTCACACCTTTACTCATCTTCTACCTTCTCTCGCACAATATTGGCGCCAAGTCTTCGGAGGTCTTCTACAAAATTGGGGTACCCGCGGTCAATATGAAAGGAATCTTCTACAAGTGTGGTTCCTTCACTGATGAGACCCGCAAGAACGAGCCCGGCCCCTGCACGTATATCAGTGGCCGCTACAGGTGCTCCAGATAGTTGTTCGACTCCTCGAATCGCCGCATGATGTCCATCCACATTGATCTCGGCGCCGAGGCGTACCAATTCATTAACAAACATAAAACGGCCTTCGAACACATTCTCGGTGACAATCGCAGTTCCATCCGCGATGGCGTTGAGTGCGAGGACCATGGGTTGAAGGTCCGTTGGAAAGCCCGGATAAGGAAGGGTTGCAACATCAATTGAGTGTGGACGTGAATTCATCTTGACTCGAAAGCCATCTTCAGTCGAAGTGACAATTGCACCTGCGGAGGTAAGTTTTTCGAGGGGCAGTTCTAAATCTTCTACGCGGCCACCTTTGATGGTGATATCACCCTTAGTAATAGCAGCAGCAAATGCCCACGTTCCAGCAACAATCCGATCTGGAAGCGTGTGATGGTCTGCAGGTTGGAGACATTCAACGCCATGAATTGTCAGTAGAGATGTACCAAGTCCGTCGATGCGAGCTCCCATGTTTATGAGAAATTCGCAAAGATCAACGATGTCAGGTTCACGCGCGGCATTATCAATAGTCGTAGTTCCTTTTGCGAGCACGGCGGCTGTGAGCAGGTTCTCGGTAGCGCCAACGCTTGGAAAATCTAGAAATAGTTCGGCGCCATGCAAACCATCGGGCGCATTGGCAATGATGTAACCGTGTTCATTGTGGGCGTGTGCGCCAAGTGACATGAGACCTTTGAGATGGAAATCGAGCCCCCGTGAACCGATGGCATCTCCTCCAGGAAGGGCGACCTCAGCCTTACCAATGCGAGCAACGAGAGGACCAAGCACATTGATGGATGCCCGCATTTTGCGAACCAAATCGTAATCGGCGCGATGGCCAGGTTCATCTGGCACATCGATTGTGACAGAGCCTTTTTGGCTTTCGACAACGCAACCCAAACGAGTAAGTAAGTCCGTCATGATTGCCACATCTGCGATGTCGGGAACGTTTCTAATCCGAGAAGTTCCAGGTGCTAGTAGCGTCGCGGCCATCAACTTGAGCACTGAATTCTTCGCGCCAGCCACTTGCACTTCGCCATGAAGTCGGGCTCCGCCGATGATGCGCAAGCGCTCTGACATCGACTCCCGCCTCTCCTTCATGTCCTTCAAGTCCTCACGAACTTGGTGGTGTTGCATCGTCCCGCCAAAGCGAGTGGTCTCATCGTAACCGTCCCAATAGGCTTCACCCATGGTTCACTTGACGAGGATTTATACGAAAACGGGCGATGACGGTACAACCTCACTTGGGGATATGAGTCGGACATCTAAGAATGACCCTCGACTGGAGGCCTACGCAACGGTCGATGAAGCGAACTCTTCCATCGGAGTTGCGCTCGCGCTGGGTGCGCTCCGACCCGAGATTGTCACTCTTTTGATACGCGTACAGAATGATCTTTTCGACGTTGGGGCCGATTTGTGCACTCCGGTTTCGGATGCACCCTCATTCGAACCTTTACGAGTCCTTGGCTCGCAAATAACTTATTTGGAAGGACAAATCGATGCGTTCAACGAAGATCTCGATCAATTGCGATCCTTTGTTCTTCCATCTGGCACCGCAGGTGCGGCTCTTCTTCATGTAGCCCGCACCGTCGTGCGTCGTGCCGAACGTCGAACCTGGGCTGCAATACATGCATTCGGATCTGGGGTAAATCCGCTTACAGCGCAATATCTCAACCGACTTTCCGATTTACTATTTGTACTTGCTCGCACGGCCAATGAGGAGCAGGGGGATCAGCTCTGGGTACCAGGCGCTAACCGCTAGTCGGCGTTGCGCTTACATCAGAGCTAGGAGATTGACTTGTGCTGGGACTAGAAGAGGCGCTCGGCGTTTCGGAAGGGGTATCTACAATAATTGGGCGATAAGAGTTAGTTGGAATGCGCTCTGCAACTGGTGAGTGATAACAGCTAATTTCGAGACCACCTAGCGTTGTCTTCGGAGTGAGTCCTTCATCACTGATCAAATAAACGGTAATAATTTGTTTTGGTCCAGTTGATTTTGCAGTTGTTCGAAGATTTCCACGAACAACAATCCTCGAATCCGTTGGCGATGCTGGACCCGAAACTTTTGAAAGTATTTCCCACCATGTGCAGCCTTTGGTTGAAGCCAGTCGGACAACACCGCAAGCTTTCTTAATACATTGTTTTGCTTGAAGTGTAAGTAACTTGTCTGCGGATAAAATCGCAATGAGTTCGGGCGCCGTTGGAATTCGCGCATAAATCTCACCGACAACGCGGAAGTTTTTGGGTGGCCAGACCGGCTTTGGAGCGGGCGTAACCTTGACATCCCTTGTCACGATCTTCGCCTTTACTATGGTCTTCTTCGTCACAGGCTTTTTTGCAGTTGGTTTCTTTACGGTGGGTTTACTTGTTGTTGTCGGTTTGGTACTTGGCTTGGTAGTCGTGGTGGCAGCTTGGGCTGATCCAGCAAGTAGCGCGCATATAACGTTGAGCGCGATCGCTGACCGTGCTAGTCGCGTGACCACTTGAACGTTCTAATAGCAATTATCAAACCCACGATGAGCCAAGTGGTGAGTATCAGAAATGTCTTTCCGGCTTCCCAAGAATGAGCCACCTCCTGAGAGGCAAAATTGTCGGGCAGGAAAACCGAACGCATCCCTTGGCAGAGCCACTTGAGCGGAAAGAGTGCAGCAAATTGCTGCATCCAAGCAGGCAGTTGTGTGAAAATAAAGAAGACGCCACTGAAGAATTGCAAGATGATAACGACAGGTGAGACAACTGCAGAAGCTCCGCGTCCGCTCTTGGGAACAACGGAGAAGGCTACGCCGAGTGCCGTAGAACTTGCAGTTCCTAGAATGATGAGCCAAGTAAATGTAAACCACTTTTGAGGATCAGTTGGCATATTGAGACCAAAGAAGAGAACGCCACCAAGAAGAAGGAGCGCAACCTGAAATACCATGCTCACGAAAACTAAAATTGTTTTCCCGATGAAGTAACTTGCCACTGGCATCGGGGTTCCGCGTAATCTCTTGAGTGAGCCAAAATCGCGCTCCATCGGAATTACGATAGCAAGTTGTTGAAAGCCAGAGTTAACCATTCCAGATGCAATCATGCCCGCGACAAAATATTGACTGAATGTAACTCCCGGCGCGATCGTGTCTTTGAAGACGGATCCAAAAATAGCCATGAGCATAAGTGGAAAGAGAAGTGTGAAGACTACAGATTCCCGTTGACGTAAGAATTGGCGAATCTCTAATCTACCTCGGCCGTAGCCCAATACGAAAGTATTCGGAAGAGATACGCGGCTCATGCCTCGACCTCAATTCTCTGTCCAATCATTTCTAGATAGATATCTTCTAAAGTGGGACGTGAAACAACTAATTTGGGTATCTCTCCCTCGAATTGACGCGCGAGTCGAGAGACCACGGAGGTCGGTTCATTTGTAAATTCTTCGCACATCTCACCGTCTTTTTCCCAAGTGACGCGTGCTTGGGAAGTTGCACGCCCTCCCAGGGATGATGGAGTGGAAATTTCAAGAATTTTTCCTTTGTTGATGACCGCTACTCGATCGGCAAGTGCTTCAGCTTCATCTAAATAATGAGTAGTGAGGAGGATTGTGGTTCCGGCATCCCGCAAAGAGCGAATGAGCCCCCAAAAAGACCTGCGAGCTTCAGGATCAAATCCTGTCGTCGGCTCGTCCAAGAAAAGAAGTTCAGGGTTACCGATAATTCCTAAGGCAACATCCAGGCGTCTGCGCTGCCCGCCAGAGAGTTCTCTGATCAGTTGATCTCGCTTCTCTCCCAAGCCGACCGCCTCAATGACTTCATTGGGATCTTTAGCGCCAGAGTAATAATGACTGAAATATTCAAGTGTTTCGCTGACTTTAAGATCCCCCGCGTCCGAGGTCGATTGAAGGACTATTCCTATTCGATCTCTGAAAGTTCTCGCCCCATCACCTTTAACTTGAGGATCGATACCGAGAACTCGAACCTCACCAGAATCTCTCGTGCGAAAACCCTCCAGAATCTCGACGGTGGTCGTCTTCCCGGCTCCGTTAGGTCCGAGAAGAGAAAAAATTTCGCCTTCCCCAATAGTGAGATCGATCCCATCCACGGCAAAATTCCCAGCGTAACTTTTTCGTAAATTTCGAACTTCAATCACGCTCATGGGGCAATCTTGCCATTGTATGCTGAGAATAGGAAAGAATGGTGACATGAGCCCACGCAGGAACTACCCCAAGGGCCGAAAACTAAAACACGATGATCGCGAAATTGGCACCACAGGTGAAGCGATAGAGGAGCATGACGAAGGCATTTATAGAGTTCGCAAAATTACTGGTTCAAGTTCAACTAAACCCTATCGATGCCCTGGGTGTGATCAGATGATTCCGATGGCGACCCCTCATACAGTCGCGTGGATTGAACACGATGTTGAAAGTCGTCGCCATTGGCACAACGCTTGTTGGTCAAAACGTGCTCATCGAACACCACGCACTGAGCGAACTCGAAACGCTCCTCGCTACTAAGGTGCTATCCAATACTTCTTCCATGTAGAGCCTTGACGATCCCAACGATGAATTTATCTGCAAAGGCTGTGCGCTTAAAACTCGTAAATGAAAGTGGAAGTTTGAATCTCGCTCGCACGATCGTTCGAGGGTACGTGAATTCTCGCAATCCTTCAGGTCCATGTATGCGACCATAGCCACTGTCTTTAACTCCCCCAAAGGGTACTGATGCCACTGCGGCGAAGGAAATAGTGGAGTTAATGGACACCATGCCACACTCAAGGCGCGCAGCGATCTTTTCTCCATTCTTCTTCGACCAAACTGATGCCGCAAGCCCATATCGAGACGCATTAGAAAGTGTGATCGCTTCGTCCATGCTCTTAACAACATTTATTGCAATCGTGGGTCCAAACGTTTCCTCTGTCATTGCTAGAGAATCTTCTGGCACATTGAGCAATACAACTGGTTCTACAAACGGGGGCTTGATAGATGCGAGTCCACCGACAATTGCGACTGCACCCTTTGATAATGCATCAGATATGTGCGACTCAATGACTTTTAGTTGGCTTGGCATAGTTGCAGGACCGTAATTTGCACTCCCAGGAGCTCCAGCCTTTATTTTATTGGCTTCTTTCACGAAGAGTGCGATAAATTCCTCTGCAACCTTTGCATGGACATAGATTCTTTCGGCACCGATACACGTCTGTCCGGCATTGGACATCGCGGACCAGAGTGAAAATTCAACGGCCGTTTTTATATCAGCATCATCTGCGATGAGCACGGGATCTTTACCACCGCATTCCAAGACAACCGGTGTCATGGTTCGCGAACATGATTCCGCAACTTTTTTTGCGGTACTGGTAGATCCGGTGAATGCTAACTTGTCAACACCACTTTCGCACAGGGCGCGACCGGTATCGCCAAGTCCCGTGATTGCGATAAAAATGTCTTTACTTTCCGCTGCTTCGCAAAAGGTTTCAGCAAGCCAGAGACCTACCCCTGGCGTATATTCGCTGGGCTTAAAGACGACAGTATTTCCCGCCGCTAATGCATACGAGATGGAACCCATTGGCGTAAAGATTGGATAGTTCCACGGTCCGATGACACCAATAACGCCAAATGGAACACGAGTAACTGTTGCGGACATGTTCGCCATGATCAGGCCGGGTCGTCGATGCTCGGTACGCAGTACTTCTCCTGCGCTGCGTGCAGCCCAAGCAAGGTGACCAATGGCGAGAGTCGCTTCCAATTTTGCATCACTGATTGGTTTGCCAGTCTCGCGCGAGATTAGACCAGCACATTCATCAATTCGGTCGATGAGAACTTTTGACCACGCAAGCAGAATCCTCTTCCGACCAGAAAATCCAAGTGCCTTCCAGGAAGTGCTTGCGTCACTGGCGCGCTGTACGGCGGCTAAAACATCTAATTCGGTGTGCACCGGATAAAGGCCCAGGACCTGGCCAGTAACTGGGTCGTGAGATTCGAAAGTAGAGCGGGGAGCATCAGTCATGCAAAAAGTCTAGTGCGCATAACTAGCAAAGATAGACTCAGATCATGTCAGAAATTATCCGAGCGAACACTTCCTTGCCTGCTAATCGGAAGCTATTTCGACTTATAACTGCAGATGGCTTGAGTTTGGTCGGTGAAGTTGCATCTCCACTTGGAGTCAGTGAGGGCGCAATACTTTGTTTACATCCCAACCCAACCGGGGGAGGAATGATGGATAGCCACGTCTATCGCAAGGCGGCAAATCGTCTGCCTTTCTTAGCTGGGATCACAGTGGTTCGTTTTAACACTCGCGGTACTAGCAGTGATGCTGGAACGAGTGAAGGAGTCTTTGATAACGGTATCAAGGAGGGAATGGACGTAGAAGCAGCACTTTCCTTTTGCTTCGATGAATTGCTTCTAGAGAATCTTTGGGTGGTTGGTTGGTCATTTGGTACAGATCTAGCGCTGCATTTTGCCAAGGATGCGCGTCATAAAGGGTTGATTTTGCTAAGTCCGCCACTAAAAAATTCAGCGCCAGAGCAACTGACCTATTGGAACAGTGATGGACGACCCATCATCGCTCTAATTCCTGAGTTTGATGATTATCTTAAACCTAACGAGGCAATCGAAAGATTTTCACTTATCTCTCACGTTGAAATAATTCCGGTGGCTGGCGCTAAACATTTATGGGTCGGCGAACCTTCGGTTTACCGCGTTCTGTCTGAAATAGTCGCCAGAGTCGCTCCCGCAAAAAACCCATTGCCAACTCAGATACCATGGGACTCGTAACCTGAGAGACTAAGAATTATCTGCGCGAGGAAAGACCACCTCGTCGAGTATGAGAAGAGCAGAAGCGGCCATCGGTACTGCGAGAAGCGCGCCGACTAATCCCATCAAGGTTGCTCCAACAAGCGCCGCGATAATTGTTACCAATCCCGGCACCGAAAGTGATCGTTTCATAATCTTTGGCGTAATTAGATAGTTTTCGATCTGAATATAAAGTGTGTATCCCGCAAAGACGAGGAGTGCCTTCAAAGGTGACTGCGTGAGGCCAATGACTGTGATGATAGTTATTCCAATTGTATGTCCCACTAAAGGGAGTAAATCAAGAACAAAAACAATCATCCCTAATGCAAATGGGGAGGGCAATCCAATCGCCGCGGTTAATATCAATATGACTAAACCCGATATGAGCGCAACTGTTATTTGACTTCCGATGTACGTTCCAATTCTCCCAAGGATTCCATCAGTTAATCGTGAGATGCGATCCCGGCGTGAGGCGGGTGCTAAGCGGATCCCCATCGCGATAATTTGTGGCAAAGAGGTAAGAAAATACAAAGTCAATATCAGAACGGTTAAAGCGGCAAAGGTTCCAGTGAGAACTGTCTTGCCAACACCGACGGCACCACCGAAAGCTGATATTAGTAGAGTTCCATTTGCTGTATTTTCAGAGAGTTTTTTCTGCAGAGTGTCAATGAAACCATAGTGATTATTTAGGGAGGCTATTGTCGAATTCTGTTTCAAATCCGAAAGGAGGTTGGGAGCATGACGAATGAGTTGCGCCCCTTGGTTGATCGCTGGCGGAATTACCAACCACATAAAGAGCCCCGCGAAAAGAACCACACATGCAAAAATGATTGTGACGGCACGTCTGCGAGTCATTCCACGGCGACGTAGTGATTCAACTGCCGGGTTGAGACCGACTGCCAGAAAGAGCGCGATAATAATAAGGACAAAAATCTGGCTAGCAGCTGCCAGAGAGCGAAGAACCATGAGAGCGACTAGGCCGCCAGAGGTCGCAAGAAAGCCGAAGTAGAATGGATGGGCTTTATTAATTGGTAACCCGGGAAGCCCAAAATCCTCAGGAATAGCCACTTTTTTGGACGATTTCTTCTTTCCTTCTCCAAGTGCCATGCATCCATTCTAAGCCGAATGGGGAATGGGACCTCACCCCGACTCAGTTCACCTGCGGTTAACATTTATGAGAGAGAATGTAACTATGCCGTTGCGAATCACAGGATTAGGTGAAGAGATCGCCGCTGTCACCGGCCTTCCTTGGGAAGAGCCTTTGGAGCATTGGCCCGAAGACCCAAGTTTGGCTGAAAAAAGAGGTATTTCTCGCCATATAGTGCGCCTGGTCCGTGCGACTGAAGCGCCTGATAGTGAAATTTACGCAGTAAAGGAGACTGTTTCCGAATTTGCTAACCGCGAGTATCGACTACTTCGCCAACTCTCCGCGTTACATGCCCCAAGTGTTGATCCCATCGCAGTGGTCGAAGGAAGAATTGATTCGAAGGGCGAAGAACTTCCGTGCGCACTGGCCACTCGATTTTTGCCCTACTCATTACCTTATCGAATTCTCTTGTCAGGAAATGTCACGGCTCATGATGTGATGAATATGGCCAATGCGCTCGCGCTCCTCTTAGTTCGACTTCACTTGCTTGGTTTTTGGTGGGGCGATTGCTCACTATCAAATACTTTGTTTCGACGAGATGCTGAAGGATTTGCCGCGTATCTTGTCGACGCCGAAACGGGAGAATTTCAAAAGACTCTCACCGCTGGTCAGCGAGAACACGATTTAGATATCGCGCATTTTAATGTTGCTGCAGAACTTGAGGATCTTGCTTTGTCTGGTGTGCTCTATCCGGGAATGGATCCGATTCGAGCAAGCGATGGAGTAATTCGCCGCTATCGACGTTTATGGGCAGCTCTCAAAGAACCGCAGTTACTAGATCCAAAGGATCGCCATTCAGTGGAGCGAGCGATGCGTCAATTGCATGATCTCGGTTTTGCGGTTGAAGAAGTTTCTGTTTCCCTTGACGGAGAACACCATGCACTTCAATTTCAACCAAAGCTCGTCGCCGCTGGTTATCATCAGGCTCGCTTGCGCGAACTGACGGGAATGGAGACCGAGGAATTGCAAGCAAAACGATTGCTGGCTTCTTTTGACCGCTATAGAGGCCGCGAAGAAGCCCCGCGTCCTCCTATTGAAGTAAGTGCGAAGAAATGGCTAAAAGAAGTTTTTAATCCCATTACATCGCTGGTTCCATCAAGCCTCATGGGTCGGATTGAACCTGCTCAATTTTTTCACGAAGCGCTAGAACATCGATGGTACTTGAGCGAAAAAGCAGGTCACGACGTTGGCTTGGAGTTCGCTGCCAACTCCTATATCTCTGAAATCTTACCTTTTAGGCGAGATTCGGGGATAGAAATTCAGGGATAATAGGTAGGTGAGCTTGCCCCCTAACTTCGGCCGTGCCGTAGATTTAAGCTCTCTTGGTAAACCAGTATCATCCAAGTCTTCAGAGTCGCTAGGTAAGGAAGTAGTAGCGGCAAACCTGGCATCGGATTTTGTTGCTCTATCAAAAACTAAAGTCGTCATCTTGCTCTGCTGGTCTGCGAGAAGCCCTGACTCGATCGCGGTTTTAGAGACACTTGCTCGCATCAACTCGGAAAACTCTGATGTATGGACGCTTGGATCTGTGGATGTAGATGCACAACCGGAGGTTGCTCAAGCTCTTCAAGTACGTGCCGTGCCATTCGCAGTCGGGCTGGTGAAAGAACAACTCTTACCTCTTTTTGAACAAAGTTATCCTGAGGCACAAATTCGACTGGTGATCGAAAAAGTCCTTTCGATTGCGGCAGAACAAGGTATCGGTGAAATGGTTGAAGAAACTTTGGAACCGGAGGAAGAAGAAGCCCTCGCGGCACTTGAAAGCCATGATTACTTGAAGGCAGAGTCTGCTTATTTAAGATTATTGAGTCGCAAACCTAATGACGTATTCGCCAAATTAGGGTTAGCCCACACTCAGCTCCTTATTCGCACAACTGGACTTGACGCTGAAGTAGTTGCCAAGATTGCAGCTGAGGAGCCGACGAATCTTGATGCTCAAATTCAGTGTGCAGATTGTGAAGTCGTGGCAGGCAAATATGATGAAGCTTTTCAGCGACTTCTCAATTCGGTGAGAATTTCTTCCGGACCAGATCAACTCCGCGCTAAAAGTCATTTGCTTGAGTTATTTTCACTTGTAGATCCTTCTGATCCTGGACTTATCAAGGCGCGACGTGCGCTGGCAAACGCTCTTTTTTAATGAATACTCCTCAACGGCGTGCTTTAGGAGCCCTCTTCTTTGTTTACGCTTTTGGATTGATGTCATGGGTACCGCGTTTTCCAGAAATAAAGAAGAATCTTGGAGTGAGCTTGGGTGAATTCGGCACTTTGATTAGTTTTAGTGCTCTTGGCTCATTGGTGAGTTTGCTTTCGGTGGGTCTTCTTGTAAATCGCTTCGGCGCGCGGAGAGTAATACTTCTCAGCGTGGTAATACTTTTTGGCTCGATCATGACTGTCGTTCACCTGCACAATACTTGGCAGTTCTTGGTCTGCAATGTAGCGATAGGTATGGGCACATCTGCATTACATACCTCTATTAATGGTCAAGCCCTTCATGAACAGGGGGAGAAAGGTGAAAACCTCATGCCTCGACTTCATGGTCTTTGGTCACTTGGGGCCTTAGCCAGTGCAATTCTCTCTGGATTTCTAGCGGGCAAAGTTTCTTTGGTGGTGCATATTGATTTCCTAGTCGGGACGCTTTTTTGTTTGATTTTAATTCTCGTCCATCATTTGAGAGATTCGCTTTTACCGCCAAATACCAACGAAGAAGCCGCCTTTTCTTTTAAAAGTATATTCACTTCTTTTAGCATTGATTGGAAGATGTCTCTCGGTTTTACCTTTGCTATAGCACTTGAATTTGCGACTGGTGATTGGGCTGCAATCTTCTCTAAAGAAGAACTACATATGAGTGCAGGAGTTAGTGCAATTCCATATGCGCTATTTGTATTGGCGATGATAATCGGAAGATTAACGATCCATCGCCTAAATGAACGTTGGGGGTTAGGGTTTCTTATTCAAAGATTCGTAATTATCGGAGGATCTGCGTTCTTTCTCTCAGTCCTCGTTGGTGTGCAAGTGAGTAAGCACTCACCGAGCCTGGGTTTTGCCATTGTTGCCATCGGATCTTTTCTTGGCGGGCTTGGAGCTTCATTCCTCGCCCCCACAATAATGGATGCAGCCAATCGCAGATCTACCTCTTCAGGGGCAGTCGTCGTCGGTCAATTGGGTGCCGTAAATACTGTACTTATTTTCGTCATCAAATCTGTCATCGCATGGACTGCGCAATTGACATCTGTTGGAGTCGCACTTTTAATTCCGAGCGTGATGCTGATTTGTGTCGCATTTCTTGCAAGAACTATCGACGAAGTTCGACTCTAGCGAAGTTGGAGCCATACTGTAGCAAGCGGGGGCACTCGTAACTGAACGATGTTACCGTTTTCATTTGAGGCAGTTATCGCATCGTTGATGATGCCACTGCCGCCATATGTCACATCATCTGTATTTAAAACCTCATCCCATGCACCCGAAAGCGGCATTGGTAGTGAATAGCTTTCGTGGGGAACTGGAGAAAAGTTAGTGACACATACGAGTGGCTTTCCTGAATCATCCCAGCGAGAGAATGCCAAAATGTTGCTAGCGGAATCTGCACCCACCAACCAGGTAAATCCTTCTGGAGAGGTATCTTTCTCTGACAGGGCTCGAATAGAACGGTACTTCGCATTGAGCGCTTGAATTGTCTTCTGAATCCCTCTGTGCTCGTCGTACTCTGTCAAGTGCCACTGCAATCCACGGCTTTCATTCCATTCATCACTTTGGGCGAATTCGCTACCCATAAAAAGAAGTTTTTTGCCGGGGTGCGCCCACATGTATCCGTAAAGGGCTCGCAACGTTGCCAACTGTTGCCAACGATCTCCGGGAAATTTATTTACCAGCGCGCCCTTCCCATGCACCACTTCATCGTGGGACAGAGGTAAGACGTAATTTTCACTCCATGCATACAGAATAGAGAAAGTGATTTCATTGTGATGGTGAACTCGGTGAACAGGCTCTCTTTGAAGGTAGGCAAGGGTGTCGTGCATCCACCCCATATTCCATTTGAACCCAAATCCGAGGCCACCGGATTCTGTACTTCGAGAGACACCAGACCACGCAGTTGATTCCTCTGCGATCATCATGATTCCTGGATACTTTCGGTAAGCGGTCGAAGTCGCTTCCTTCAGTAAAGCAACCGCCTCAAGATTTTCGCGGCCTCCATCTTTATTTGGAAGCCATTCGCCATCTTTTCTTGAGTAATCTAAATAAAGCATCGATGCAACGGCATCGACTCGTAAGCCGTCAATATGAAATTCTTCCAACCAGTAAAGCGCGCTCGCTACAAGAAAATTACGAACTTCGTTACGGCCGAAGTTGAATATGAGTGTGCCCCAGTCTGGATGTTCGCCCAGACGTGGATCTTCATGCTCGTATAAGGCGCTTCCATCAAAACGAGCTAAAGCCCACTCATCCTTCGGGAAATGTGCGGGTACCCAGTCGAGAATGACCCCGATATGGGCTTTATGCAATTCATTAACGAGATATCTAAAGTCATCGGGGGATCCAAAACGTGACGTGGGAGCGAAGAATGATGTCACTTGATAGCCCCACGATGGGCCGTAGGGATGCTCCATGACTGGAAGAAATTCAATATGAGTGAAACCCTGAAATTGCACATAATCAATCAATTCTTTTGCTAAATCAAGATAATTCAATCCTAGGCGCCATGAGCCGAGATGCACTTCGTAAATAGATACGGGTTCTTTCCAAGACTGAAAATTAGCGCGGTCTCCCATCCATGCGCTGTCACTCCACTCAAATGTAGTGTCAAAAACAATCGATGCGGTCATCGGAGGAATCTCGGTGTGCTGGGCAAATGGATCAGCATGATCGATCCAGCGACCATCTCTTTGACGAACAGCAAATTTGTATTTTAAGCCAGATCCCACATCCGGAATAAATAATTCCCAGAGTCCGCTTGAACCAACACGCACCATTTTATGGGTATTGCGATCCCAATAATTCGCTTCGCATATCAAACTGACTTCATCGGCATTCGGTGCCCAGACGGCGAACGAGGACCCGAGTAAGTCGCCATCTACATCTCGTTGTGTATGCCCGCCCAGCACTTCCCATAATCGCTCGTGCCGACCCTCACCGATGAGATAAAGATCAATCTCACCCAAAGTTGAATGAGGGTTGAGAAACGTACTTGTGGTGATGGCGGTTTTGGAGTTTTTTCCAAAAAGTTTCATTCCGCTCAACTTACCTTGACTTGCACGACGTGGGCGACTTTGCCATGAGGGCGACTTGGATCAAGTCGGATAAAAGTATTCCGACTCCATTGAAAACTTGATCCATCCAGAAGGTCTGTCACCAAAAAACTCTCATCGTCGAGTCCAATCGCAGCTAAGTCCCAATTGACGAATCCTTCTTGCGCATATGTGGGATCGAGATTTACAACTACTAAAATTAGATCGGCTCCGTCTCGTTTTGAATAGGCGATAAGCGCATCAGAATTTGTGTCATGAAAAATTAGATTGCGCAGTCGCTGTAATGAGAGATGTTCGTGCCTAATCGCATTGAGTTGCGTTATAAAAGGAGAGAGCGAAATTCCCTTCTTCTCCGCTCCAGCCCAATCTCGAAGTTTAATTTGGTATTTCTCTGAATCGAGGTATTCCTCGCGCCCCTCCTGAAGCGGGCGATGCTCGTAAAGTTCATAGCCTGCGTACATTCCCCATGAAGGTGAAAGCGTTGAAGCCAATACTGCGCGCAGGGCAAACATTGCAGGATTTCCGCTTTGGAGGTGGAAGGGAAGAATATCTGGGGTGTTCACCCAAAAATTAGGGCGGAAGTAATCACTTGTTGTATGCGCGACTTCGTTGCCATATGCGATGAGTTCGTGCTTACTGGTTCGCCAAGTGAAATAGGTATAAGACTGTTGAAAACCGGCCTTGCCCAGAGCGTGCATCATCTCGGGACGGGTAAAAGCTTCAGCGAGAAAGATAACTTCTGGCGATTCCTGGTAAATAATTGCGAGAAGATCTTGCCAGAAGTGAAGCGGCTTTGTGTGCGGATTATCTACGCGGAACGCGGTCACTCCCTTGCTCACCCAAAAACGAATCACGCCCAGGACTTCTTTCAATATGCCTTGATAATCCTGATCAAAATTTATTGGATATATATCTTGATACTTTTTTGGTGGATTCTCTGCGTGTGCGATGCTTCCATCGGGTCTATGTGAGAACCAATTGGGGTGTTCTTTCACCCATGGGTGATCGGGGGAAACTTGAAGTGCTAGATCCAGCGCGATTTCCAAACCAACGGCTCGAGCAGTCGACACAAACTCTTCAAAATCCTCCATTGTTCCGAGTTCAGGATTTATTGAGTCATGACCGCCCTCTGAATTTCCAATAGCCCAAGGGACCCCCGGGTCTTTCGATAGTGCAACGAGTGAATTGTTGGCGCCCTTACGAAAGTTTATTCCGATGGGGTGAATGGGAGGAAGGTAGAGAACATCGAATCCCATATCGGCAACACCCTGCAGCCTCTTCATCGCTGAATTGAAAGTTCCAGGAGATTTTGCTGTCGCCCCCTCACTTCTAGGGAAAAATTCATACCATGCTCCGAAAGCAGAACGATCTCTTTCAACTCTTATTGGGAAACTCTCGGAAAATGTGATCATCCGACGTAGGGGAGAGGTCTGAAAAAAACTTCTAATTTCCGCACTTGATGCCATCGAAAAACGATTAGCTGGCGCCAAAGATGTATTGCGCAGAGCCGTGACAACGGGAGCTAATAGAGGTTTAGATTTGGGATCCTCCGCAATTTTCTCCTCAAAAATACGAGCCCCAATTTCACAGCAAAGTTCCACATCGATATTTGCACTGATCTTTATTTCTGAATCATGATGCCAAGAGCTATAAGGATGGTCATACGCCGTAATTCTAAAAGTAAAATCCCCTGCGGAGGGAAGAGTCAGCATCGCTCGAAATCGATCACTTCCTTGTGATACTTCATTCATGATCACTTCATCTTCTAATTTCCCCAGGGAATTAAAAAGTTGTACATGCGCACCAAGAGCATCGTGACCTTCTCGATAGATTGATGCTTGCACAGAGATGGTTTCGCCAGGTATTGATTTGGCAGGTATAAATTCTCCCCCGAAATATGTAGCGGGGGAGATATCCGTTATTGGAATTCTTCCGATCAACCAGAACCCTCAGTATTACCTGGGTCAACTGCGGACATATCAAAAATCTGATATTTCTCAATTGCTTGAGCGACCACTGACGATTCCATCTGTCCAAGTTTTACCAGTTGAGTCAAAACCCCTATCGCAATCGATTGCGCATCAACTTTGAAGTGACGACGAAGTGCGCCTCGAGTATCTGAAAGCCCGAAGCCATCGGTGCCAAGTGATAGGAACTCGTGTGCTACCCATGGCGCAATTTGATCTTGAACCGCACGCATGAAGTCGCTCACCGCAATTACTGGGCCAGGTGCTCCAGATAATTTTTCAGTGATGTATGCACGTTTTTGATCATGGGGCGAGAGTAAATTGTGACGATTTGTATCCAAACCATTTCTGCGCAATTCGTTCCAGGAAGTTACTGACCAAATCGTGGCATTGACCCCCCAGTCCTGGAGCAGTAACTCTTTGGCTTTGATCGCCCAAAGAAGCGCAACCCCGGAGGCAAGAATCTGCGCCTGGAATCCTCCGGATTCGGCTTCGAGGTATTTGTAAATCCCACGCAAAAGACCTTCTACATCAAGGTTTTCTGGCTGAGCAGGTTGTGGATATGGCTCGTTATAGACGGTGAGGTAGTAATAAATATTCTCGCTATCTTCTCCGTACATTCGTCGCAATCCGTCTTTGACGATATGTCCAATTTCATACGCGAAGACTGGATCGTAGGCGACAACTGCTGGATTAGTTGAAGCTAGTAAGTGCGAGTGTCCATCTTCATGTTGAAGCCCCTCACCATTGAGAGTCGTACGTCCCGCCGTGGCACCGAGGACAAAACCTCGCACCATCTGATCACTTGCAGCCCAGAAAGAATCTCCAGTTCGTTGGAAACCGAACATTGAGTAGAAAATGTAGATAGGAATCATTGGTTCATCATGAGTGGCGTATGAAGATCCCACCGCCGTGAATGATGCTACCGATCCGGCCTCGTTAATTCCCTCGTGGAGTATTACGCCAGAAGTGGATTCTTTATATGAAAGCATGAGTTCGCGATCTACTGATGCATACGTTTGACCGTGCGGGGAATAAATTTTCAGAGTTGGAAAGAGAGAATCCATTCCAAAGGTTCTAGCTTCATCAGGAATAATCGGGACAAATCGCTTCCCAATGCCGGGGTCTTTAATGAGATCTTTCAGCATACGGACGAAGGCCATTGTGGTTGCAATTTCTTGATTTCCGGAACCGCGTTTTGCGGATTCATATACTGAATCGGCGGGTTGAGGTAGAGGCCGAGATACTGATCGCCGACGTGGAAGTGATCCGCCCAATTGGCGACGACGCTCCATGAGGTATTGATGCTCATCAGATTGCTCATCGGGTTTGTAATAGGGCGGAAGTTTTGGATCGAGTTGTTCGTCTGTATATGGAATATGCAGGCGATCTCGGAATGCCAATATGTCATCCATCGTCATCTTCTTCATTTGATGAGTAGAGTTTCGTCCTTCAAAGCTAGATCCCAGAGACCAACCTTTGACAGTCTTGGCCAAAATAACTGTAGGACGGCCATTTTTCGAGCTTGCAGCGTGATAGGCAGCGTATAACTTTCGATAATCATGTCCACCACGGCGTAATCCCCAAATTTCATCATCGCTGAGATTGGCGACCATCGCAGCCGTGCGTGGGTCCCGCCCGAAGAAATGCTCGCGGACATAGCCGCCACTTTCGGCCTTGAAAGTTTGGTAATCGCCATCTTTAGTTTGATTCATTAAATTGACGAGGGCGCCTTCTCGATCTTGAGCAAGGAGAGGATCCCATTGGCGGCCCCATACAACTTTGATGACGTTCCAACCTGCTCCACCAAAGATGGATTCAAGTTCTTGAATAATCTTTCCATTGCCTCGCACAGGTCCGTCGAGTCTTTGAAGATTACAATTAATAACGAAAGTCAGGTTGTCGAGGTTTTCGCGGGCAGCTAAACCGATCGCGCCTAAGCTTTCAACTTCATCCATTTCTCCATCTCCGAGGAAAGCCCATACGTTTTGGTCGCTCGTATCTTTAATGCCGCGGTTGTGAAGGTAGCGATTGAATCGGGCTTGATAGATGGCGTTGATTGGGCCAATTCCCATGGAGACAGTTGGGAATTCCCAAAAATCCGGCATGAGTCGCGGATGTGGGTAAGAAGAAAGACCACCTCCTGGATGCGAAATCTCTTGTCGAAAGCCATCTAATTGGTGCTCAGTGAAACGGCCCTCCATAAATGCACGTGCATACATACCCGGACTTGCGTGTCCTTGGAAAAAAATCTGATCTCCGCCGCCGGCATGATCTTTGCCACGAAAGAAATGATTGAAACCCACTTCATAGAGGGCGGCTGAGGATGCATACGTGGAGATATGACCACCAACGCCAACTCCAGGGCGCTGAGCTCGATGGACCAACATCGCTGCATTCCAGCGAATATACGAACGGATCCTTTTTTCAATTGATTCGTCTCCCGGAAAATTTGGTTCGCGCTCTGGAGGAATCGTGTTGATGTAGTCCGTTGTCCTTAAGTACGGCAGTCCAATATTGGCCTCTCGCGCTCGCTCCAACATGCTCAACATCAGATAACGTGCTCGCACAGGACCAGCATGTTTAAGGGCAGAATCAAATGAGGCGCGCCACTCAGCGGTCTCTTCAGGATCTGTGTCAACCAGTTGGTCGATTAAGTGGTCCGGCGCGTCAAGATTTTCGCTCATGGCGCTATCTTTCCCTCAATTGGGCGCTGAGTCACATTGAGGAGGGATACCGTCTCAAAAAGGAAAATACAAGGGTAAAAATCGAAGATTCGGCCAAAAAGCACTTGCGCAACGCCCCACACTTAGGTGAACTTATCTCACGGCCCCCATGGCAGGAGTCAGAAGAGTTCGGGAAAGGAAGGTCGTTTGTGGCATCCCCGTTGGGGTCGATGGCAGGCAGATTGGGGTTTGAGCCCGGCTTCCTCATTTTGGAATCTGGTTATGGCCTCGATTGCGATGAAGATCTTCGCAAGGCAATTATTGAATTAACTGGTAATGAGTTTGTGCTGGGAGATACGCATGAAGTGGTTGACGGTGTACTCCTATGGTGGCGAGACGGAGATTCTGATCTTGTCGATGAACTCGTTGATGTTCTTGCGTACCTAATGGAGAACGGACCGATATGGGTTTTGACACCAAAGGCGGGGAGACCTCGTCACGTGGAGCCAAGCGATATACAAGATGCCGCTCCCACTGCGGGTCTGAGTCAAACTTCTTCTTTTGCGATTGCTCCAGATTGGTCAGCTACTCGGATGGTTGCTCGCAGAGTCGGCAAGCGTTGATTTCACGATAGGTTTACCTCATGTCATTAACAATTGGTTCTATCGCGCCTCAATTCGTATTATTCGATCAGCATGGTGAGAAGATCTCGCTGGAGTCTTTCAAAGGCAAGAAACACGTAGTCCTTCTCTTCTATCCATTCTCATTCACGGGTACGTGCACTGGAGAATTGTGCGCTTTGCGAGATGATCTTGGCTTGTTCCAGAGCGACGATGTTCAATTACTTGCCATCTCATGTGATTCGAAATTCACGCAACGAATTTTTGCCGAGCGAGAGCGTTACACATTCCCTGTACTCAGCGATTTTTGGCCGCATGGAGAAATAGCAAAGGCCTATGGGGTATTTAACGAGGCTGCTGGCTGTGCACTCCGAGGTACATTTATTATTGATAAGGAAGGTGTACTTCGTTGGCAGGTTATCAATGCGATGGGCGACGCTCGACATATTGACGATTACAAGGCAGCGATCGCGTCGCTCTAATTTGGGCTTTAAAAACCACGGAATTCGTTCTTGCGGAGGTATTCCACTAGAATTCCCGTCACCGCAAGGGTGCTTAGCTCAGTGGTAGAGCGCCTCGTTTACACCGAGGATGTCGGGGGTTCGAAACCCTCAGCGCCCACCAGTAGTACCGAAAGGGAGGACTGTTGATGAAAGCCACTCCCAGCGATCAAAAACAAATTCTCGATATTCAGCGGATGGATTTTGCTTTAGCAACTCTGCAACACAAGATGGCGAGCATTCCCGAAATTGTTCAAATTCTTGGAGTATCCGCACGCCTAGCGGTTGTGCGAGATCTTGCCGTCGCGGCTCAAACTGAGATCAGCGATATAAACCGCGAACTCCTGCGCTCGGAAGCAGATGTAGAGCAAGTTGCTCTTAGGTTAGAGAAAGATGAAAAACGTCTTACAGATGGATCTGCCGGTGCGAAAGAACTCGAGAAATTGCAACATGAAATAGCCACACTCACCAGCCGACGATCTGAACTGGAAGAAATTGAGCTCGAAATCATGATGAGAATAGATTCGATAAAGGATCGCCTCGCGGAACTTCGAACTGAAGAGGGTGACCTGACGCAGCAGGCTACAGATCTGATTGGGAAAAAAGATCTTACTGCACAAGAATTTCAAAGAGAGTTTAACGCCATCGAAGGTGAAAGGCTCGCTACTGTAAAATCCATTGATCAGGCTCTTGTTGAGCTTTACGAAAAAATTCGTGTTTCAAATAACGGGACAGGAGCCGCTGCGCTTAAAGAAAGTTGTTGCGATGGTTGTCATCTAGCAATTAATAGTGTTGAACTCAGTCGCATGAAAACATTGGCATCTGACGAAGTGGTGCGCTGTGAAGAGTGCCGTTGTATTTTGGTGCGCGGAGCAAGGTAGTGGCACGTCATTTCATGATGACCGCGGATGGCGGTTCTCGAGGAAATCCTGGACCGGCTGGATTCGGGTCAGTTATCCAAGAAGGAAATGTCGTTATTGCGGAACTCTATGAATATCTTGGAATACAAACTAATAACTTTGCCGAATACAGCGGGCTGGTTGCCGGCCTCACCGCAATTCATACTCTAGATCCTCAGGCAAGTGTTGATGTCCGCATGGATAGTAAACTCGTCGTTGAACAAATGTCGGGACGCTGGAAGATAAAACATCCGGAGATGCGAGCCCTTGCCCAAATTGCACGGGCCGCACATCCGGCTGCACTGGTTACTTATACATGGATTCCACGTGAAGAGAATTCTCACGCAGATCGACTTGCTAACCGCGCACTAGATGAAAAGAACAATGGTGGAGTAAAGCCCAAGAATCTTCTCTTGGAAAGACTCCGCGCGCCAGAGGTGCCAACAATGATTTTTTTCGTTCGCCATGGAGAAACTATTTTGACGCCAGATCGCCGGTTTTCCGGAAGTGGAGAACCTAATCCGCCTCTCACCGAAGAAGGATTAGTACAAGCAACCCTCGTCGCAGATGCTGTCGTAAAATTGAATCCCGAAATTCTTATCGCGTCTCCCTTGTTGAGAACAACCCAAACAGCAGAGCGGATTTCAAGCGCTACTGGTTTGCAGATTGAATTTGATGAAGCATGGTTTGAATGCGGATTTGGCTTGTGGGATGGCCTATCTATCGATGAAGTCAAAATAGATTTCCCGAAGGAATTCACAGAGTGGGTTTCTTCGAGTTCTTATGCCCCGCCAGGCGGCGAGTCTTATGACGCACTTGGGTGGAGGGTCGATGAAGCTATCGAAGCGCTCTCATCCAAGTACCCTGGAAAGAGAGTGGTTGTGGTGACGCACAATGGCGTAATTAAGCAAGCGGTGCGCTTGGCGATTGGTGCCGACTCGGAGAGCGTCTTTCACGTAGATATTTCCCCATGTTCAATTTCCTCTATTTCAATCTGGCCCAGCGATGGTTTGCGTGCCCTTCGGTCCGCGAACGAGCGGGGACATTTGCGATAAGCCGCGCTATTCTCACGGTATGAGTGCTTCTTCATCTCGTATCTTGCACGCAGCGACTGGTTCGACAAAGAGCGCTAAAGGTTGGGCGCAAGAAGCGGCAATTCGAATGCTCCATAATAATTTAGACCCTGCTGTGGCAGAACATCCGGAGAATTTGGTCGTCTATGGAGGTACCGGGAAAGCTGCGCGTGATTGGCCCTCTTTTGACGCGATTGTAAAATCCCTTACACAATTAAAGGATGATGAAACGCTGCTGGTCCAATCTGGAAAACCTGTCGGAGTTTTTCAAACACACGAGTGGGCGCCTCGCGTTCTCATCGCGAATTCGAACTTAGTTGGTGATTGGGCAAATTGGCCTGAGTTTCGACGTTTGGAACATCTTGGTTTGACCATGTATGGCCAGATGACGGCTGGTTCGTGGATTTACATTGGGACGCAGGGAATTCTGCAAGGCACTTACGAAACTTTTGCGGCAATCGCAGCCAAACGTTTTAACGGCACTTTGCAAGGAACGCTGACGTTGACGGCCGGGTGCGGTGGCATGGGCGGTGCGCAACCTTTGGCAGTAACGATGAATGGTGGAGTTTGCCTCATTATTGACGTGGATAAAACGCGTCTGGAAAAGCGAATAGCAACTCGATATCTTGATGAAATCGCGGACAATCTAACCGATGCAATTAGTCGCAGTCTGCGTGCAAAGACGGAGGGTAGACCTATTTCTATCGGGCTAGTCGGCAATGCGGCGGAACTGGTGCCTCAATTGTTGGCAATGGAAGTGCCAATTGACATCGTGACAGATCAAACGTCGGCGCACGATCCTTTGTCTTATGTTCCTATTGGCATCGATTTTCATGACGCGTCACGAATGGCAAAAGAAGATCCGGAAGATTTCACCTCAAGGGCTCGTGAAGCAATGGCACTTCACGTTGAAGCCATGGTGGGATTTATGGATAAGGGTGCTGAAGTTTTTGACTACGGTAATTCGATCCGTGATGAAGCCCGTCACGGTGGCTTCTCACGAGCATTTGCTTTTCCTGGTTTCGTTCCAGCATATATCCGCCCCCTTTTCTGTGAAGGCAAAGGCCCTTTTCGCTGGGTTGCTCTTTCGGGAGATCCAAAAGATATTTATCGAACCGATAAAGCTGTGCTCGATCTTTTCCCCGAGAACGAAGGCCTGCATCGCTGGATCACGATGGCGCAAGAGAAGGTGGCGTTTCAAGGACTTCCGGCTCGAATCTGTTGGCTCGGATATGGAGAGAGAGACAAAGCAGGTTTGGCTTTCAATGAATTAGTAGCGCGTGGAGAAGTTTCTGCTCCGATTGTGATTGGGCGTGATCACTTGGACTGCGGTTCTGTTGCATCTCCATATCGCGAAACTGAGTCTATGAAAGATGGCTCAGATGCTATTGCTGATTGGCCGTTGCTTAATGCGATGGTCAATATTTCATCTGGAGCATCATGGGTATCCATTCACCACGGCGGAGGAGTGGGCATCGGTCGCTCAATTCACGCTGGTCAAGTTTCAGTGGCTGATGGCACAAAATTGGCCGCACAGAAATTGGCTCGGGTGCTGACTAATGATCCGGGCATGGGCGTCATACGTCATGCTGATGCGGGCTATGAGGAGGCTATTTCTACTGCTCGCGAAAAACATGTGCATGTTCCGATGTTGGACACGGAGTAATTGTGTCCAGGACTTTGGTCGACAATATTGGATTATTAGTCACCAATGATTCATCCCATGATGGAACTCCACTTGGAATAGCAAAGAATGCGGCATTTCTAATCGAAAACGGGACTATCGCCTGGGTGGGGCAGGCCTCTGCTGCTCCACGTTCTGAAGTAGCGAAAGTGGTAGACGCGCAGGGGCGCTGTCTCATTCCAGGTTTTGTGGATAGCCACTCGCACTTAATCTTTGCAGGGGATCGCTCGGAAGAGTTTCGTGCTCGTATGGCAGGGGAGTCTTATTCCGCTGGTGGAATTAATTACACAGTGGAATTAACCCGGCAAGCAAGCAACGCAGCGTTGTTAAAGAACGCGCGTGCCTTGATGGCCGAGGCGAATGCTTCAGGTACAACCACAATGGAATGTAAGTCTGGCTACGGTCTAACGGTCGATGACGAAGCACGTTCACTCGTTGTGGCACAACAAGTGACTGATGAGACCACTTTTCTCGGTGCCCATGTTGTACCAAAAGAATATAAAAATTCTGTCGAAGACTATGTGGATCTTGTGTGCGGTCCAATGCTCGATGCAGCGGTTCCATATTCGAAATGGATAGATGTATTTTGTGATAAAGGTGCATTCACTACCGAGCAAGCGAGAAGAATTCTCAAAGCAGGTATTGCGCGAGGGTTGCTGCCACGTCTTCACGCCAACCAACTAGAATCAGGCGATGGAATTTTGTTGGGTGTGGAGTTAGGTGTTTCGTCCGTCGACCATGTGAGTCATTTTGATGACGAGGACATACTGGCGCTTGCCTCGTCCAATGCTATAGCGACTTTTTTGCCCTCTGCTGAGTTTTCAACGCGAGGGGAGTATCCGGATTCAAGACGCATGAATGAAGCAGGAGTCAATGTAGCCCTTGCCTCTGATTGCAATCCTGGAAGTTCGTACACGACAAATATTCCGTTCGTTATCGCTTTAGCCGTGACAGAAATGCACTTCTCGCCAGAGCAAGCGCTCTGGTCAGCAACCAAGGGCGGAGCTCTTGCTCTACAGCGAACCGATGTTGGTCATTTAGGAGTTGGTGCACATGCAGATTTTTCAATTTTGAGCACTCCGTCGTACATCCACTTGGCATATCGCCCTGGGGTTCCGCTAATCGATGAGGTATGGCGCAATGGCACAAGAATCAAGTAAGACCGTAATCCTTGGCACTTCCGGCGTCACTTTCACCGAAGTAATTGATGTTGCTCGCCGTGGGGCGAAAGTGGTTCTCTCCGATGCAGCCGTTTCCGCTATCGCCAAGACCCGAAAATACATTGACCAATACGCTGCGGGCGGGATACCTGTGTACGGAGTTTCGACTGGCTTCGGGGCGTTAGCAAATCGCCACATCGACGTGAAAGACAGGACGCAACTTCAGAAGTCACTGATTCGTTCGCATGCTGCAGGTGTTGGTCCAGCAGTTGAGAAGGAAGTTGTTCGTGCATTGATGTTCCTGCGACTGCGGACGATGGCCTCAGGGCGCACGGGGGTTCGCGTCGAAGTTGCCCAGATTTATGCAGATTTTCTTAATGCCGGAATCACCCCCAAAGTGCCTGAGTTCGGTTCACTTGGATGCAGTGGAGATCTTGCACCTTTGTCTCATTGCGCTCTGGCGATGATGGGCGAAGGTGAAGCGCACGATGCACTTGATGTTCTGATGCCGTCAATTGAGGCAATGAATGTAGCGGGCATTACGCCCATTGAACTTGAAGCCAAAGAGGGCCTTGCACTGATAAATGGAACAGACGGAATGTTGGGAATGCTTATTATGGCCTGTGCGGATCTAGCATCATTATGTACTGTCGCAGACATAACCTCGGCAATGAGCATTGAAGGACTTCTCGGGACGGATCGAGTTTTTGCTCCCGAATTGCATGCGCCACTACGGCCACAAGTTGGACAGGCGGTCAGTGCCGCCAATATTTTTGCTTTGTTACAAAATTCTGGAATTGTTGCTTCTCATCTTGAGCACGATACAAAAGTTCAAGACGCGTATTCGTTGCGCTGCGCTCCGCAAGTAAATGGTGCCGTTCGCGATACCGTGGAGTACGCCTCAACTATCGCAGCGAGAGAATTAGCAAGTTCGATCGACAACCCTGTGGTCATGCCTGATGGACGAGTTGAATCCAATGGGAATTTTCATGGTGCGCCAGTTGGATACGTTCTAGATTTTCTATCAATCGCTGCAGCTGATCTTGGATCAATGTCAGAGCGGCGTACGGACCGCGCCCTTGACCAACACAGGTCCGCGGGCCTCCCTCCTTTCTTAGCCCACGACCCAGGAGTGGATTCGGGACTGATGATTGCGCAATACACGCAGGCCGGACTTGTAAGCGAAAATAAACGTTTGGCGACACCAGCTAGCGTTGATTCAATCCCAAGTTCCGGCATGCAAGAGGATCACGTTTCCATGGGTTGGAGTGCTGCTCGTAAATTGCGTACAGTGATTGAAAATCTCTCTCGCATTTTGGCGATCGAGCTAGTGACTGCCGCTCGTGCCATTGAATTCAGATCTGGATTGAAGCCGTCGCCCGCGTCGCAAAGTGTCATCAAGACTCTTCGTGAAGTAGTGCCGGGAATTGGTCCCGATAGATGGCTCTCTCCTGAACTTGAAGCCGCCGTCGCTCTGGTTCAATCGGGAAAAGTGGAATCGGCAGCGCGAGCCGTCGTGAAAAACCTCGTTTAACGCAGGCCGACACCTGTTGCTGCTTCAAGAACTAACAGTGCGGCAAGTCGAATAGTTCTTTGGTCTGGCGCGTCAAGGGAAGCATCAATTTCAGTGATATCTAGCCCGCGTACTCGCGAGTCTGAGGCGAGGAACCGCGCTGCTGCACGGAGTTCTTCCGCGCTAATTCCCCCTGGAAGTGAGGCGGGACACGCGGGTGCAACAGAGCGATCACATACGTCGACATCTAGGTCCACATAAATCTCACGTCCGCCATCACCTGCTATTTCTAGGGCTTCGGAAATCACATCTTCCATTGGACGTTTACGCAGGACATCGCGATTCACAACTGTAATTCCAGCATCTTTTGCACGAGTCGAATATTCCTTGCTATTTGCGAAATCGTTTATCCCGATTTGCACTATGTTTGCGCCAGAAAGTCCGGCCTGAATGAGTTGCCAGACGGGCGATCCATTGGAGTCACCATCTCGAACGTCATGATGCGCATCCAGCGTAATGAGTCCGGCACTTGTCAGGTCACTCCACATTCCGCCCATAACGGAGTGAGTAATTGAATTGTCGCCGCCGAGAGCTATCAGTAGTCTGAAATTCTGACGCGCGTCATCTACTGCATTTCTTACTCGTGTTCTGCCACTTTCGAAATCTGGGTCGTTGACGTCGCCGAAATCTGTGAAGGTGAGCTCACCCAGATCGACCCCAGTGCTTGAAGAAAATGTTGCGAAACGAGCAAGTGCGTCCCGAATTGCGGATGGCGTTAGATGCGCTGATGTTGGGGATAGCGAGGACTTATGGGCAGGAATTCCAACAATTGCAACGTCTCCCTTCATATTCCTTGAATCAAAAAGTGAATTTGCCCTCGGCCATCGTGGATCACGAGGAAGCGCTGGCGATGTCATGACCACGATGTTACGCGTTTTTTAGGATTATTCCTCGGCGATCCTTCATTTCATAGTTCAGAAGAAGTAACATCAACCATGCTCAAAATGCACTTTATTGATATCTGGCAGCAATTCGCGGTCATCATTGATGGTGGTATTGCCGCATTCCTTGGATCTATTATCGGCTGGGAAAGAGATCGCGCAGGAAAATCGGCTGGTCCGCGCACTATGGCGCTGGTCGGAACTGCCGCGGCGGTGATCGTGTCGATTGGTGAAGTGCTTGATACCAACGCTAAATATGGAGACCCAACTCGTGCCCTGCATGCAATCATCACTGGTATAGGTTTTCTCGGTGCTGGCATGATTTTCACTGATAAGCGTGGGGGAATTCAAGGCGTCACTACCGCCGCAACTATTTTCGCAACCGCTGCTGTTGGTGTCGCCGTTGGTCTGGGTTTCCAAGTTGTCGGAGTTGGTCTCACGGTCATTATTTTGGTCGTTCTGCGCTCGACTCAACTCCTTGAAGCTACGATTCGACGGGATGAATCTGACGATGACTATGAGGATTTTGAGCGCTCCAAGAAAAAGAAACATTAGTTTTCGGTTTCATTTGAACGACGTAGACTTGAGCCAAGGAGAGTCGCCCGGATCACCGCGTTGTAGATCTAGATTAATTTCTAGACTGGACCGAGGAAAGTCCGGACTCCAAAGAGCAAAGTGGTGGGTAACGCCCACCCGGAGCAATCCGCGGGAACAGTGCCACAGAAAATAGACCGCTCATGAAAATGGGTAAGGGTGAAACGGTGGTGTAAGAGACCACCAGCATGTACGGCAACGTATATGGCTAGGCAAACCCCACTTGGAGCAAGACCAGATAGATAGCGTTTGAGAACTGCTCGTTCGAGCTATCGGGTAGGTTGCTTGATTCTGCAAGCAATTGCAGAACTAGATGGATGGTGATCCCTCATTCGTGAGGACAGGATCCGGCTTATAGGGCGACTCTTCTTAACGACATGCTGGCCTTGCATAGAAATGTGCGGGGCCAGCTCCATTATGGGTGAATTCTGATCCTTAGGAGTGGTACCGGATCAGCGTGGCGTTATCACGACGCAACCAAAATTCAATTACTGAATCGATAGATACCTGCGGCCACCTGTTCCCAGATTCAATGCATAATTTCACAGCTAAGTTAGATGAACACGAAACGAAGGAATTGCACAAACAAAATAAGTTTGCAGCGCAAGAATCGAGTGTCGCTTGACTTCTAACTCAAGACTGCTCACTCAACTCTACAAATCTTGGAGTGACGCCCAGGTGAGTATTTGTGGTTACATATGAGAGGCTCCATGTGTCTCCAAACGAAGCTCAAAATAGGATTGCTGAAATCGTTTTGGCATGTGCTCTGTATTACGGCTAAGAAAGAATCTTGTGCTGGCGCTTGTCTTGTCTATTGGTCTTTTCTCTTCTGGCGCAGTGATTGAGCATGTATGTCACTCAAAGACGAATAACAAGCACACTGTCTCCTCGGGTGATCTGATCCAAACGATGTATGGAACCTCTACTGGACCCGATTCAAACCCTTAGGAAGGTCGGTCAAAATTCGCATTCCATTTGTTGGAATCAAAGGGACAAATGTCTACCGCTGTCACATTTTGGATCACGAGGATGCCGGGATGATGGGTTTAAATAAAGTAAGATAACTATTGAATGCCTAGAAATGAGAAAAAATTGAGCAATTTAATGAGTGCAGAACCACAAATCTTTACCTGTCCTATGCATCCCGAAGTTCTAAATGTAGGACCTGGTCGATGCCCACTCTGCGGAATGTCTTTAGAACCCTTAGTAAAGAGCGAAATGGATGATGTTGGCACCGTTGAACTCAAATGGATGTATCGTCGCTTCTGGGGCTCGGTACCGCTTTCAATAATTCTCCTATTATCATCTCAAATCAAATTATCCTTCTTGTCAGAATCATCGCTTAGATTTGGACAGGCACTGGCAGCGGCTGTCGTTGTGTATCTATTGTCGTGGCCCATCCACAAATGGGCTTATGCATCCTTAAAAAATAGATATCTGAATATGTGGACTCTGATAGGACTTGGGGTTAATGCGGCCTATTTATTCTCTTTGTTTTCCACCTTTTTCCCAAAAGCTATTCCGGTTGAATTCTTAGATCGAGGTAATGTACCTAATTACTTCGAGGCCGCATCAGTAATTTGCACTTTGACATTATTGGGTCAAGTGCTTGAGCTCAAAGCTCGGGCAAGTAGCGGAGCGAGCATCAGAGGTCTATTGAAGTTAACAAGCGATAAAGCATGGTTAGTTCAGCAAGACGGGACGGATTCTCCTGTCAACCTATCATCAGTTCAAATTGGTGATGTTCTCCGGGTAAAACCAGGAGAACAAATACCAGTTGATGGAAAAGTTATAAAAGGATTTACAACGATTGATGAATCTATGCTCTCTGGAGAGCCAATCCCGGTTGAAAAAAGAGAAAATGACAAAGTAAATGCTGGCACGCTCAACACTAACGGTTCAATAGATATATCCGTAGAAGTCTTGGGGACAGAAACTCTTCTATCGAGGATTATTGAAATGGTCTCTGCCGCTCAGCGAACCAAAGCACCAATGCAGAGATTAGCAGACAAAATAGCTAGTTACTTTGTGATTGTTGTTCTTCTAATTGCTTTGTCTACTTTCATTTTCTGGGGTTTAAATTCAAATCAGAATTCTTGGGGATTTGGATTCATTAATGCGATCTCAGTTTTGATCATTGCTTGCCCCTGTGCGTTGGGACTTGCAACACCGATGTCCGTTATGAATGGTACCGAGCTGGGAGCGAAAAAAGGGGTTATATTTCGAGACGCAACGGCCATTGAAATGCTTTCGAAAATCGACACTATAGTAATTGATAAGACCGGCACTTTAACTAAGGGAAAACCTGTAGTCACGCAGATTGTGAGTTTTGCACAATACTCTGAGGTTGAAATCGCTTCAGTTGCAGTTGCTGCCAACACTCTTAGTGAACATCCTCTTGCTAGGTCACTCAAGGCATATTCAATCGAAAATTCACTCTCTATTCCTAACACAAAGGGTTTTGAAGCTATTCCTGGATATGGAGTTAGAGTGTTTATTGGAGACCAAGAAATATTGGTAGGCAATCGGGATCTGATGGAAGAAGAGCTTGCACATTTCAATAGGACTTTAGTTGAAACAAATTTTGGGAAAACCGAAATGTATGTAGCTATCGACAAAAAAGTTATTGGTGTAATCTTCTTCGAAGATGCCCTAAAGCCAACAACGCTCGAAGCAGCAAGGCAGCTTAAAGTAATGAAAAAGAAGCTGTTTATGGCAACAGGAGATTCCCTGGCAGCAGCTCAAAAAATTGCTAGCCTCGTGGGTATTGAACAATTCAAGGCAGGTATGAAACCTGCCACAAAATATGAATTAATACGTGACCTACAAGCAGATGGGAAGAAAATTGCCATGGCAGGGGATGGAGTTAATGACGCACCAGCTCTTGCCCAAGCGGATGTGGGTATCGCCATGGGAACCGGATCGGACGCTGCGATAGAAGCAGCTGAGGTGACACTGGTTTCTGGTGACTTAAATGCTTTGGCTGCTGCCATCAGGGTATCCCAGGTAACAGTGAATAATATGAAGCAAAATCTGTGGTTTGCTTTCGGTTATAATGGATTGAGCATTCCAATTTCTGCCGGAGTTCTATACCCTGCTTTTGGTTTACTTTTATCTCCCACAATAGCGTCAGCTGCCATGAGTCTCTCAAGTGTCTCGGTAATTCTGAATGCCTTAAGATTGCGAAAATTGACGATTTACTAAGTTTTTTACGTAGTGGTTTCCAGATCTCAAGTATTACTATTGCATAGAATAGAGTGACTTCGGCTTATAGGGCGACTCTTCTTTAATACTTAATTAAATTGTTGGCAAGAATTGACAATGCTTAAGTACATAATTAATTTCATTCAGCAGTGGGTTAATGATCACATCGATACACGTTTCGAAATTCGAGGTCCTCTAATACGTGAAGTGGGCGCAGAGATAAGAGAGCCCAGGTTATTGATTCAAGGCACCGACGTTACGTGATGTACTCCAATCGAGACATCATTCCTGCCTCAGCGTGATAAGCGTTATGACAATGAATCATCCACTTACCTGGATTTGTTGCGGCGAAATCGACATCGATTCCTCCCATGCTGGGAACAAGGACTGTGTCCTTCCTCGCGCCGTTACCACCTGCTCGGCCAAGTTGAAAAGTGTGTCCGTGTAAATGAATTGGGTGATCCATCATCGAATGGTTTCGGATTTTGAT
>JANYDL010000010.1 GCA_025363635.1 Actinomycetes bacterium | reverse complement strand
GCTCTTTTCATTTCTGTATTTGCTGGGACCCATGCCAAGGCTCAAGGTGGTATTGGTTTCGAAGAAGGAGAGGGTGGGCTCGTTCCCATCTATCGACTCTTAAATCCCAGCTACTTCGACCACCTATGGTCAACATCGCCCGCTGAAGGCGCCCCCTACTATCATCTAGAAGGAGTTGCGTTCAATCTTTACCCATTTCAATTTCCAGGCACGCAACCGCTGTTTCGCTGCTTTCACCCATCGTACGGACATTTCATCAGCCTTGACGGCGCATGCGAGGCTGCTCGGCGCCCGGCAGAGGGAATTCTTGGATTTGTGCTCAGCGGGCCAGCAGTCGATCATGATCAGTTGATTCGTTGCCATCTCGTCCTTCCAGGCAATCGCGTTCACTTCCTAACCACGGCCCACTATGAAGAGTGTGTGAACGCCGGACATACTTATGATGGTCCCCAGGGCTTTGCCCCTCGAGAACTCGTCGATTTGACCATCATTCGATAGAACTTTCTTGGAATAAAGATGCCCGCCGCGTGACTGAATTTCCGAAGATGTCACGGGCGGGCGTCAAAATATTGCGACCATGGATAGTTATGGCCTTTGGCGCTATTCAAACATACAGCTTACCTCCACTGCATCTACGATCGGAGCAATGGAGCTCGTTCGTGCAAACAGAAGAATTCGCTGACCCGGCTGTATGAAAGAATCGTTGATCAGCGCAGTATCTGTGGGCTGATGGTAGTAGTCGATACTGACGAAATGGGCCGCGGGAGCATAATACACATGCACATTTGCCGTGATGCCATCCACTGTGAAGTTTTGGTCAATCACCGTGCCGCCATCGACTGAAAGGACATTGCCAGTAAACGTGATCACCTGTCCAACGTCGACGCCTTGCTTTGAGTAATGAGCGGTACATGACACAGCCGCACCTGTGGCCGCATGAGCCGAAGGCGCGAGTAAACTGATCAAGAGAACACCAAAAAAATGCCGCATTATATCCCCCCCAATGCACCAATATATTTCTCGACTGAGCGGAGAATACTGGAGCCCATCTCCTTCAGATAGATGGACAAGCCGGCAAATCGTGTAGCCATAATGGAAATATATGTGTATCGTTTGAGGCGAAGCTCATCCGTTAAGGGTCCTCGACGATATGAACAACGATATTAGAGACTTATCAATCAGTGACCTGTCCCTCGTTGCAGAGTTACGCAACCACACATCCTTGCGCAGCTTGGGGCGATCCCAACATATTGAAGCCCCTCATCTCTCCAAAATCTTGTCGCGCATTGAGCGCAAGGCTGCGACGGCCATCATCAGGCGCTCACCCCAAGGGTACATTTTAACCCCCGAAGGACTGCGGCTGGTCAATGCCGCACAGCAAGTTGTCGATGCTTCAGCTGGACTGATGGAGCAAGCGACCGCAAGCGATGGCCCGCAAGGAGTGATCTCCATTGGCGCAGCGCGTTTTATGTCAGCCTTCTTGATTGGCCCCGCCCTAGACTCACTCCGATCGGGCCACCGGCACACGCGGTTTCGCATTCTCGACATGACCCCCGACGAGGTGCAAGTGTCAGGGATTTCTACTTGCGAAGTCATCGTGTCGGTTGGCGAACCAAAACTTACCAGTTCATGGTCCATTTCATCACTTGGGGACGTCAGCTGGGGACTCTTCGCGGCTACCTGGCATCCGCTCAAAGCGCGCGCTGAAGCGACGGAAGTTCGCAAATTTCCCTTCATCGTTCCCACCTATTTTCGTGGTGATCGATTCGAGGTGGGTGACGATTTCTGTCCAATTCCGTTAAGCCAGCGGATCAAAGGCGACGAAACCTCGAGCGTGGTTACCGCCGTTGAAATTCTAAAACGATCGACAAATCAGTTGGTCTTCGGCCCCCGCATGGCGATGCAGAGTCTCGTCGATAGAGGTGAGTTGCGAGAGATTCGCGTTTCGGGCTGGAAACAAGTAACGCGCCAGGCATTTCTCGCTGTGCGCAGCGACGCCCTTTCTAAAAGGCTGGAGCAAGAGTTGCTTAAGGCTCTCAAAGCCAATGCTGTTTGAGCCCACCGAATGACGTAGTACGTAGACTAAAAGAGGCGATCCCATTCGTCGGCGTTAAAACCAACGGCAGCCCCCTTACCATTTATGATGAGAAAGGGGCGTTTGATCAGTCGGCCATTGGTGGCCAAAAGTTTCAAGGCATTGGCGTTAGACATCGACGCCAGTTTTTCCCCAAGCTTCATCTCTCGATAGACAACTCCAGACGTATTGAACAAACGACGCAGATCCCCGCCCACGACTGGGATCATACTTTCAAGCTCGTCGACACTCGGGGGAAGCTGAGTAATGTCGATGGCCTCGTAGGCGCGTTTCTTAGAATTGAGTAGGGCCTGAGCCTTGCGGCATGTCGAGCATTTGTCGTAACCATAGAATTTAATAGTCATAGCCACTCCGAGAGTGCCGTTGGTTGCAGCCGTTCTTTATATCGCTGATACCCCCTGAGACACCCCTGAAAGCTATGCCAAAGCGGCCGAGTGGGTCCAGGCC
>JANYDL010000008.1 GCA_025363635.1 Actinomycetes bacterium | reverse complement strand
CACCGCAATTACAGTTTCGCCGAGATCCTCTCCGAGACAGTCGTTCAGTCGTTACAAGATTCGTGCAGGTCGGAACTTACCCGACAAGGAATTTCGCTACCTTAGGACCGTTATAGTTACGGCCGACATTCACGGGGACTTAAGTTCGGAGCTTCGCCTTGCGGCTGACACCTCGCCTTGATCTTTCCGCATTGGTCACTTGTCACACCCTATACCTAGTCTTAACGACGTAGCAGAGTGCTGTGTTTTAGTTAAACAGTCGCTAAACGCAATTTACTGTGGCTCAAAATGAATTGAGCACCTCTTCTCCCGAAGTTACGAGGCTAATTTGCCGAGTTCCTTGGAGAGGTCTCTCTCGCGCACCTTGGTCTATTCGACCCACCCACCTGTGTCGGTTTACGGTACGGGCATCCAGGCATTGGGCCGGTCGCTTTTCTCGACACCTCCGCCGGCAGCATGCTTCGGAATTACCCTAGGCTAGGTCTTTCGATGACCTCGCTGCCTTGAGACATGTTATCGACCGGTAGAACCTGGACGGTGAAGGAATATTAACCTTCTGTGCATCGATTACATCTTACGATCTCATCTTAGCTCCCGACTAACTCTGGTAGGACGAACCTTGTCCAGAAAACCTTAGGTTTACGGTGATCAGAATTCTTATCTGATTTATCGCTACTCGTGTCTGCATTCTCGCTAGTCAGCCCTCCACCTTGCTTTCCAGCTTGGCTTCGCTGGACTGACTATGCTCTCCTACCAACCAGTGACATGATCGTCACGGTTCCGCGGCTTCGATACGTGCCTTATCGCCAATCATTTTCGGCGCGAAATCACTCGATGAGTCAGCTATTACGCACTGTTTAAATGATGGCTGCCTCTAAGCCAACATCCTCACTGTCTAAGTAACTTCACATCCTTTCCACTCAGGCACGTTTAGGCATCTTAGCCGGCGGTCTGGACTGTTATCCTCTTGACGACGAAGCTTATCCCTCGCCGTCTGAATGCTGGGCAATGGACGGAGGAATTCGGAGTTTGATTGGTTTTGATATCCGGGTATGGACTCTAAGCCATCCAGTGCTCTACCTCCTCCGCTTTCCACCCAACTCTCGCCCTCAAGCGATTTCGGAGAGAACCAGCTATCACGGGGTTTGATTAGTCTTTCGCTCCTACTCTCAAGTCATCTCAGGATTTTTCAACATCCACGAGTTCGGTCTTCCGCCAAGTTTTACCTTGGGTTCTTCCTGCTCAAGAGTAGATCACCTCCGCTTCGGGTCTATTGCCTGCCACGACGCGCAATTCGCACTCGGTTTCCCTATGCCTCAGATTTCTCCTAGGCCGGCGACAGACAATAACTCGCAGACTCATTATGCAAAAGGCAAGCCGTCGCCATAAATGGCTTCGACACATTGTAGACAACAGGTTGCAGGATCTATTTCACTCCCCTCAAAGGGGTTCTTTTCGCCTTTCCCTCGCGGTACTAGTTCACTATCGGTTGCTGATGAGTATTTAGCCTTATCCGATGGTCCGGACAGATTCGCGCAGAGTTTCACGTGCACCGCGCTACTTGGGATACCTCTAGCCCACCTCACTTCCCCTCGAAGCGGCTATCACGCTCTATGGCCGACTTTTCCAAGTCGTTCAAGGTTGGTTACGGTGTGGCACATCGAGGTCCCTCAACCCCGGAGGACAAGTCCCCCGGTTTAGGCTCCTCCGCTTTCGCTCGCCACTACTCACGGAATCACTTCGTTTTCTTTTCCTAGGGTTACTGAGATGTTTCACTTCGCCCTGTATCGTCTCCACGGGACTATGAATTCATCCCGCGGATGCCGCGAACGGCGGGTTGCCCCATTAGGAGATCTTTGGATCAAAGCATGCTTGCCGCTCCCCAAAGCTTATCGCAGCTGGCCGCGTCCTTCATCACCTATCAGCACCAAGGCATTCACCTGTTGCCCTTACTAGCTTGATCAAAAATTAATTGTGTGCAGTTTTCAAAGAACAAAAAATGGTGGGCCTGATTGGACTCGAACCAACGACCCTGCGCTTATCAAGCGCATGCTCTAACCAACTGAGCTACAGGCCCATGATTTAGATGGTCTGATGACAGAGGTCTTCCCGCCCGGATATCCCACCTCGGCAGGAATCCGGACGCCACGAGCATATTGAAAACTAGGTTGTGCGACCGAGAAGGACTTTTTTATGATGGTCTTACCATCTTTTTTCTCCTTAGAAAGGAGGTGATCCAGCCGCAGGTTCCCCTACGGCTACCTTGTTACGACTTCATCCCAATCACCATTCATACCTTAGTCACATGCTTCCGAAGATGGCACAGTGTTTTCGGGTGCAAACGGCTTTCATGATGTGACGGGCGGTGTGTACAAGGCCTGGGAACGTATTCACGGCGCCGTAGCTGATGCGCCATTACTAGCGATTCCAACTTCATGTCGTCGAATTGCAGACGACAATCTGAACTGGGCCTACTTTTCAGGATTTGCTCGCCGTTGCCGGGTCGCTCCCCATTGTAATAGGCATTGTAGTACGTGTGCAGCCCTAGCCGTAAGGGCCATACTGACTTGACGTCATCCCCACCTTCCTCCCCGTTTAAGCGAGGCAGTTTGTCCAAAGTGCTCCGACCGTAGCCGGGTGGCAACTGGACATAGGGGTTGCGCTCGTTGCGGGACTTAACCCAACATCTCACGACACGAGCTGACGACAGCCATGCAGCACCTGTGTGAGCTGGTATTGCTACCTCGTCGCGCTTTCACGCTCCTACTACTCACATGTCAAGGCTAGGTAAGGTTCTTCGCGTTGCATCGAATTAAGCCACATACTCCACCGCTTGTGCAGGCCCCCGTCAATTTCTTTGAGTTTTAATCTTGCGACCGTACTTCCCAGGCGGCGCACTTATCGCGTTAGCTTCGCCACGAGCGGGTTTGAATCCGCTCACAGCAAGTGCGCACCGTTTACAGCCAGGACTACCGGGGTATCTAATCCCGTTTGCTACCCTGGCTTTCGTGCCTCAGCGTCAGGATTCGTCCAGAGATCCGCCTTCGCCACTGATGTTCCTCTCGATATCTACGCATTTCACTGCTACACCGAGAATTCCGATCTCCTCTCCGACCCTCTAGCCGGATAGTATCCGAAGCATTTTCTAAGTTGAGCTTAGAGATTTCACTTCAGACTTACCCGACCGCCTACACACCCTTTACGCCCAGTAAATCCGAACAACGCTTGAGACCTCTGTATTACCGCGGCTGCTGGCACAGAGTTAGCCGTCTCTTCCTCTTCTGCTACTATCAACGTCTCCCGTTGTTCACGGGGACGCATTGTTCGCAAATGACAGGGGTTTACGGGCCGAAGCCATTCATCCCCCACGCGGCGTCGCTCCATCAGGCTTTCGCCCATTGTGAAAAATTCTCGACTGCTGCCACCCGTAGGTGTCTGGACCGTGTCTCAGTTCCAGTGTGACTGGTCGTCCTCTCAGACCAGCTACCCGTCTTAGCCTTGGTGAGCCTTTACCTCGCCAACTAGCTGATAGGCCGCGGGCTTATCGTGAAACGTCAGGTCTTGCGACCCCAACTTTCATCGCCAACGAATGCTCGTCAGCGATCTCATCCGGCATTAGCTTGCCTTTCAGCAAGTTATTCCAGACTTCACGGCAAATTACCCACGTGTTACGCACCCTTGCGCCACTCCGACCGGTCGATATTGCTACCTCCCGATCAGCGTTCGACTTGCATGTCTTATCCACGCCGCCAGCGTTCGTTCTGAGCCAGAATCAAACTCTCCGATTAAAATAGCTTTAGCTATCTTTGCAGCAGGCTTTTACACCCGCTGCGGGCCTTCTTCAATCGCACAACCTAATTTTCAATGATCTTCACCATCGCCACCATACCCTCTCGGATTTGGCGACAACAATCGCCGGGCGCTGACTTCTCAGCCGCGCTCGGCTCGTTGTTCACTCGGAACGG
>JANYDL010000098.1 GCA_025363635.1 Actinomycetes bacterium | reverse complement strand
TAGAACGTCAATCAAGTTGGCTCCAAGCCGCCATGCAGAGGGCCATCGTGGCCGTCGCCGGAGAGGAACCGTCAGTCGCTGATGATCTTTGGAAAGGGATTGACGATTCTGAAAGAGAGGATGTGGCCTCGGCTCTTCGACTTTCAGGCTCAACCGCACAAATGCGGATTGATGTTGCTCGCACCCTTGTGAATCACTTACCGAATACGTGTTCGGCTCTTGCATCCGGTGATATCTCTCCTGCTCATGCCACGGTGATCGCTCGGGAAACCGCATCCGCAATTAGGGATGGACTATCTCCATTCGCGATTTATACCGTCGAGCAGAGGGCGCTTGCCCATGCCGAATTCCACACACCGGCTCAGGTGGCAAACAAGGTACGCACAACTTTGGCACGAATCGCTCCCGAGGAATTTGAAGATGCTGCTTTGACGGCACATGACACTCGTCGTGTGAGTTGTTATCGGGAAGCGGATGGCATGTCCACAATCGTCGCAATACTGCCAGCCTTAGATGCACAGTTCATTATGTCCGCAATTGAGTCGATTGTTTTCGAAACCACTTCCTCTGATTGCACTCCCTTGGGGTCAAGCCACTCAAAGAACGATATGCGAACCATGGAGATGAAGCGGGCCGATGCACTAACAGAACTAGCGCAGAAGTATTTTGAATCCGCGGGAGGCAGTGTTACATCTGCACATTCAGGAGTAAGTGATACATCTGCACATTCAAGTATGACTCCAGTTGGGCATTCAGAAAAAGTAGTTCAACGTCGACCAATTACCGTCAATGTCACGATAGATCTTCCCACTCTGCTTGGATTGGCCGAAAACCCCGGACAATTGGCGGGGTACGGAGCCATTCCTGCCTCTTTAGCGCGCGAGCTTGCTTCTAATTCGCAATGGCGAAGATTTATTACTGATCCGCATACAGGTGCACTCTTGGATTATGGAAGGGAAACCTACGCACCACCGAAACCCCTCGTCGATTTTCTTCTTGCGAGAGATCGGACCTGTCGGTTTCCGGGGTGCAGAGCACCTGCCCGACTTGCAGATTTGGATCATGCACAAAGCTGGGAAAGTGGCGGGGAGACCTCCCCGCAAAACTTAGGCGTTCTCTGTCGTCGACACCACCGGCTCAAGACACACGGCGGGTGGAGACTTGAAAGTAACGTAGACGGTTCATGTACGTGGACTTCTCCTGAAAACAAGCAGTATTTCGTGCCGGCGCGAGACGCGCACGAGGCGGTTTGAGCAATACTTCTCCAATGATCTGGTGGCCGACTGAGATTCCGACTTTGAGCCACGGAAATATCACTTTACGTCCCGCAATCGAAGAAGATATTCAGAACATCTTTCAGGCATGCCAAGATCCAGCAATACCGCGATTCACGACCGTACCTTCCCCCTACACAATCACCCACGCGGAAAATTTCATTAGGGAAATCGCTCCCAAACAGTTTGAAGCAAAAAAGGAGATCCTCTTCGTCATTACCTCAAATCAAGTATCAGCCGGTGAGTTTTGCGGGGTTATTTCATTCCATACCGTTGACCTAAATAATCACACGGCCGAACTGGGATATTGGATAGCGAAGGGTGCGAGAGGAAGGGGTATTGGAGCCACTTCTGTAAATTTAATTTCGAACTATGGATTGGAAACGATCGGCTTTCGTCGAATAGAAGCATATGTCGATGTCGACAACGTTGCCTCAAGAAAGCTACTTTCTTCAGCCTCCTACCGACTGGAAGGAATACTTTCCAAAAAAGTGACAAGGGCTAACGGTGATCAAATCGACATGGTCCTATACGCCAAGATTGCAGAGTGACCGAATCGATTTTCCCCTCACAATAAGATGACGATTTCGATCAAGGCGAGGTAAGTTATCGGCTATGAAATCACTCGCGGTGGTCGTTGCCTTTCTCTTTATCACGGCCCTCTTAAGCGGTCCCATTGCTTTGGCTCTTGCGCATAAGAGAGTTCTTACTCGAAAAGGCCGACTGATTCGCCGAAGTTTTGTAACGATGTTCGCACTTTGGGGCACAATGAATGGGGTTCAATTTACACTCGCCAATATCCCAATTTTCGCTCGTCTCATTGGAATTATGAGCATCGCTACATCCGCATTGGCCTTGAAAAAGGAATTTGGCCGAAATTCATTCTCTGAAGTTGAGGAGAAATCGGTAGAAGATTGACCATGACGCTGTAAGTCAGTGGGGTGATCCTATACCAACAGCGCGTCCGTTTTTATCTTTTCAATTTCATTACGTAATTCATTGATGTAACCCAATATATTCAACACTTTCCCCGCTATGCGAACTCAAAACAAATTGGCAGTCAATCACTTAACTTCTCGAAGACTTCGTCACGAACTCAAAACAAATTGGGCTGCTAATCACGTAACCTCCCTTTTGAGATTAGTGATCAACAGCCCAATTCCCATTACTGCTTTTGCAAGTAACCCTCTCCGAAGAAGCTACTTACATAGGAAATAAGTTATTCCCAATGAGATTCGTGATGTGGAAAGTGAAGGCATTTCATTTATGCGTTGCGAACTGCTGATAGTTCGAACTCTAATGTGACTTTCTCGCTAACGAGAACGCCGCCTGCCTCGAGAGCTGTATTCCAATTGACGCCCCAATCGGTGCGGTTAATGGTGGTCGCTCCTTCAAATCCAAGACGCGTGTTACCCCATGGGTCAACTGCGGTTCCGGTAAAGTCGAAGTCAATTGTAACGGGCTTGCTCACGCCTTTGATTGTGAGATCTCCTGTGACAGAGTAAACATCACCCTTTTTCGCAACAGAAGTTGAAACGAAGGTGATTTCTGGAAATTGAGCGAAATCAAAGAAATCATTGCTCTTGAGGTGCGCATCGCGGTCTGCATTGCGTGTGTCGATACTTTCACCCTTGATCTTGAGCTCGATCTTGGAATTTGATGGGTTCTCGAAATCAAAGTTTCCGCCGCCTGAAAAGTCGCTGAAAGCGCCGCGAACCTTGGTAACCATTACGTGCCGTGTGGTGAATCCAATTTGGCTGTGGCTAGCGTCAAATACATACGTCCCTGTGAGTGAGGAAGTCGTTGCTGTAGTCATTGAAACTGCTCCTTCTGAATGTTGTAATTCTTCTCGAATTCGTTGGTGGTAGTGGTCGATGTGTCTCTTTGGTTGAAACTTCAACTATATTATCCTAACCTAATTGAAACTTCAACTATTCCCAAATCGAGGAATTATTTTCTTGGCATGCTTTGTTGAGGAGTTTGAAAACACATGCATTTGCAATCACATCGCAATTACTCTCTTCCCATGCGTGTGGCATAGGCGGCAATCCTCCTGATAAGTTCTTCACCCAACTGTGTGAGATGTGAATCTCCCTCTAAATATCTGCATTTGCACTTTTGTGCGTGATGGATGCGTCGAATCGAAATCTAGTCCACTTTGCAAAATAGGGTTTAAAGAGATTCATGATTTTGTTTTCCGAACTCAAATTATTCGAATGCGACCTGTTCTGGCCTCAGATCGAGTGGCTCGCCGAACACACCGGGACCGCGCGCCTTGACGATGCACCTGTCGCCCTGACCCGCCGATGTGTTAGTTATATGAGTCTCAATCACCTCGTCGTTTAACGCAGGCCAGTTATCTCAATTGTCAGAACCAGACCAGTCATCTCAATTGTCAGAGGCAGATTAGTCATTTCCATTGTCAGAGGCAGACGAGTCGGAAGCTGTTGCCGAACTCTGACCACCATCGTTTCCCAAAGTTAATGGAGCACTTACTGTGTTCGAGTCTTCATCGCCATCATCGGAACTCGTTGAATTTGTAATCGTTGACGAGTCTTCATCGCCATCATCGGAACTCGCTGAATTTGTACTCGTTGACGAGTCTTCACTTGATTCTGTCTCGATCCCAGATTCATCATCAGAAGTAAGTGCAGCCTGATTCGAGCCAAGGACTCCGGCAAGTGGGACTAGGGCTGGAATTGAGGCTGCAGCCGATGGCGACGCTGTATCGGTTGAGAGAGTCAGCGGGCTTAGCGAGCCATTGTTCGATGTTGCTGCCGAGGCCGCCACAATTCCATATGTAAGCAGTACGGCACCGACCGATACGATTGACCATATTTTCTTTCGACGATTCATGGTTCTTCCTTTTTGCTCGTTGTGCCCGCCTTTGAGTGGCATGCTCCACTCTGAAGAACGATGTAGGAGTCGCATTTATTACAAGAAGGCAACATATTTCGGATAGCAAAGTTAATTCACGGCGAAAACTCAGCAAGTCATAGATCCCATAAGTGGCTTCCTAACAAATGCCCTTTTGAGCGTAAATCCGCTACTGGACAGTGGGGTTTCAAACCTGGAGTGCAAATATTTCAAACCTGTAAAACCTTTAATATTAGGCTGAGCTAACCCCTGAGAGTTCATTTGCCCAACCTCAACCTATTCCGGCCGGGCGAATCTCGAATGCTTGGGGTGGGGCACACTCATCGGAAAATTTCGCTACGTGGGTAGGACAAGGCTTACCCCAGATATTGAAAAATGGGTAGGCTACTTGCTTACCCACGATTTCCTTGTCCAGTTTCTTTCATGAAACAATCCACTAGCCCAGGAACTGTGTCTTTCCAATTAAATTTGGATGAGCGTCGTCGCCCGATGCTGGCTATCGATCTACTAAATGAGGCGGGAATAGACATCAACTCTTCCATGTTGGTCGCCCATGCTGAGGGTGTGGGCCGGATAGTGCTCGAGGATCCACTCGCCTACCTAGATGCACTGGGAGCTCGGGTCACTCAGGAGATGAGGGATTTGGGTATCACGCGCACTCTCGGGGAAGATTTACAGGCATTCCGTGCAGCTGATACCAGCTTGGATAGCTAAGTTTGATTTTTTCGGAAGTCTGTCCCAACGGTGTTGTCCTGGATGCTAATTTTATTGTTTCCCTTATTCAGGTAGACCCGATAGTACGTAGGTTCGCACGATATCTGGCAGGAGCTCGCGTCTCTACGGTAATTTTGGGTGAAACTTTTTACATACTGAAAAAGAACACAATTACCGTGACCGAGCCTCAAGTTGAGAAAGCACTTAGTGGATTAGGGGTTTTGGTAGAGCCAGTATCGATTGAAGTACCTCGAAAATTCAACTTCCTAAAGTCAATCGATAGTCTAAGAATAGCTGAGCAGCGAAAACAAGGGTTGAGCGGTCGGGATGTGAAAAGTTTGTCACTAGGTGACCTAGTTTGTTTAGGGTACGCCTCTGAAGTGGGGCTGCCAGTACTTACGAATGAAATGCATTGGTTCACGCTTGGAAAGCATGGTCTAACTACAACTTTGCTTAACTATCGCGACCCACAGATAACTTTCTAATCTCAAATCAGAGCATCTGTTAGGTATGCCACCTTCCCACCTTGGGTTCAAATGCCGCTCGCGAGAAAAAGGCTCGCACACCACGTCGCCACACCAGAGCATGACAAGTTGCCAGGAGTCGTCGCGATGAGGCAACACGTGCCAGAGCTGCACAAGCACTCTTAGAAAAGACCGGCCGCCGGATCGATTATGAAACCGGTGAGGTCATTGAGAGAGCAGCTCCACCCAATCCATAAGATCGATTGATCTAATCAACCAACCATCCACATTAAACAATCACCGCTACTCCGGGCTGCTATAACAGCGGTCCTTTTGCATTTCTACAGCAAGTAATCAATAACTCGGGCCTATAACCGCTCCAAAACGGAGCCGAAAAAGACGCTTAGTAAAAACCTCAAAGTTAAGTTTTTACTAAGCATTTGTACGGATCTCCCAACCGCAATGGTTTGGAACCCTAAGTGGCTTGCTAACAAATGCCTTTTTGAACGTAAATCCTTCATTAGATGGTGGGGTTTCAAACCCGGCGCCCAAATATTTCAAACCTGTAAAAACCTCATTCTTCAGCTGAGCTAACCTCACCGTCGCATCTCCAGTAGTACCCGCCTCCAGATCCGCGCCAGATCTAACTCGGTAGCCCACACAGCCGTCCCCATAGGAGATCCAATCTTTGGTCCAGGCTGAGGCACCTAATACTTGACATACAACACTACTTACGACACTATTTCCACTATGAGCGCACTCAATCACAATTTTTCTTACTTTCTCCGTAATAGCGGGGAGCTATTGACCGCGGTAGAGCACGGAGATGTTCGATTGGATCGTAGAGACGGATCCGATCTTCTTTTGGTAACCGAGAGCCGAGAGGCCTCCGTCAGAGAGAGCTTAGAAATGGCCACCCGCGCTCTTGCTCGCGTACTCTCGAACACCGAGCACCGTCGAGCTGGCCAACAGGCATTTGTCGAAGCACTACCTTGGCTGGGCTGGCTCTCAACTCCAGATCAGCAGGACTTCCTCGACTCTTTTATTACTACTAGCCAGGCTTGCCACGCAACTGGTGGATATGGCCCACTGCAAAAACTATTGGCTAGCTGGAAAGCCTCAGCTCAAATACTCCACGACCCAGAACTTGTTGCTTATCTCAATGCCGACCGTGGTGTTGATGAAGAGGTTGCCCTATCCCGTCCTGAGTAATGAACGACAGCTCCAAAAGGCCAACACCACCCATCGCACGTCCCAAAAGACCCGGTGATTGGGAGGTAATTGCCCGCTCGGAAAAGGTGGGTGATGCTTGGAGTGAGCTCTCCAACCAACAAAGTGGGGAATGTCAGCGCGTATATGATCAACTAAGTACAAAACCAGACTACAACGACGGCGATCGCCAACTACCGCTAAAAGGTGAAGTCGGTTGGGGTACTTATGAAGGAAAACGCCAACAGAGATGGCAAATCGATGTTGCATCTGGGTCCAGAATTTGGTACTTCATAATTGAGGAAGAGACAGGAAAAGGCCAGAAACGTCGCTCAGGCAAAGTAGTAGTGGAGCAAGTATTTCCAGGGCACCCTAAATCAACTGAAAAGAATAATTCAGGCAAACGTCATCCTGGAAGAAACTGAAACCTACAGCAACTCAGAGCCTCTCACTACTCCAGATCTCTCAGAGAGCATTTGTCTACATGGCCCCTAACCAAATGTTAGGAACCCTAAGTGGAGGTGCCGGGAATCGAACCCGGGTCCTTCGGTACTAAAACAGGGCTTCTACGGGCGTAGTGTGCTTATCGTTTTCTCAGCTCCGGATCTCTTACACACAAGTATCCGACGAACTCATTTACGGTTTTGTTCTCTGAT
>JANYDL010000067.1 GCA_025363635.1 Actinomycetes bacterium | reverse complement strand
CTGCATGGTGAAGCGCATGTAAAAGGCATCGTCAAAGGTTGGCTGACTATTTCTTATTACTTCGCTGGGATACTTAAGAAGATGAAAGTTAGCCCAAATTTTATAACTCTTCTTGGAGTATTCCTCGCTGCACTTGTTGCCATTTCATCGCCCCATTGGTGGAGTATCATCTTTTTGGCGTTTTCCCTATTTTGTGATGGAGTAGATGGATCGTTAGCGATGATCACCGATAAATCCAGTGCATTGGGTGCAACTTATGATGCAGTTGCGGATCGAATTTCCGAAGCGCTGTGGGCGGTAGCTTTTTATCGCCTAGGGGTTCCGGCGACATGGATCATATTTTTTTGGACTTTGTCCTCTGTCCAGGAATATGCGCGCGCCCGATTAACCAGCGAGGGCATAAAGGAGGTGGGTCCTATAACTCCGGCCGAGCGACCCATGCGTGCCAGCTTTCTTTGTGTAGCGATTATTGCCTGGCAGATTCCTTTTTTTCATGGCTGGATTCTTGGCTTGCTAATTCTTCTTACCTTCTTGCAAGGTTTGAGTCTGATCATGGTGATTAAATATGCTTATCGAAGTCTGATGAGATCTGCTTAACTTTCATGCTTTTCCGATTGCTCGAGCGACGATATCTGCGCTAATTGCGACTAATGGTAATCCGCCTCCAGGGTGAGCCGATCCGCCAACACAAAACAAACCATTAAGTGGGGAACGATTCTTAGCTCGCATGAATGCAGAACGTGCTCCATTGCTAGAGGTTCCGTAAATTGAGCCACCAGGGGCCCTCACTTCCTTTTCGACATCCGCAGGGGTTCTGATTTTCATACTCTCCAGTCGATGACGAACTGGTATTCCTCGCGATTCCATAGAGTCAAGAATTTTGTTTGCATAGGACTGTGCAAAATCGGCATTGGTCCAATCAAATCCTGTACTTGAATTCTCAGAATGCACGGGAGCATTCACGAGTATTGACCATCCTTCACCTTCACCATTTTGACGCATCTGTGGATCTTTAGGAGCGCAGATGTAGATGGTGGGATCTTCCACGGGACGTCGTTGCGTGAAAATAGCATCGAACTCTGCGTCATAGTCGTCTGGGAAAAGAATCGTGTGATGGTTAATCAAGGAATCAGACGGATCTTCTTTTAGGGCTAAGAAGAGTGAGAAGCCCGAGAGGGAGGGATCTGCTTTTGCCAGAGATCTTCTGGGCTTGCGAAGTATGGGTAAGTTTTGGGTAATCAAAGTTCTGTACACCTCAGTCGCATCAGCATTGGCAACGATGGCATCGCCTTGAATTATCGTGGCATCGCTTAACTCAATCCCAGTTGCCTTTGTTCCATCATGAATGATTGATGATACGGAGGCGTTCAGGTGGAACTTCACTCCAAGTTCTGTAGCTCTATCTTTGATCGCCAAAGCTAGTTGGCCGACGCCTCCCTGTATGTGCCATGCCCCGAAGGCTTCTTCAATATAGGCAATGGAGAGTAGAACTGCTGGCGCCTTTCGAGGATCGGAACCACTGTAGGTGGCATATCGATCAACAATGAATTGAAGACGACTATCTTTCGTACTGTTTTCAACCAGAGATCGAAGCGACTGCCAGGGGGCGATTGTCCGTAAATCCTTAAGTAGTGATGCTTCTTTAAGTAATGAGAAAATAGAAGCAAGTTCCGATTCAATGAAAGGTTTCCGCGAGGCATCCCACATTGCTTGCGAGCGAAGCATGAGAGACCTCCATTCGCGAGCCGATGAAGTCCCGAAACTTCTTTCAATGGCATCAAGGGTCGCTTGACGTGACAAATTTCCGAATTTTATTGCGTCACCATTGGCGAAGCGATAATCAAAAGATGGATCGACGGGTTCCAGTGTAAGTACTGATTCGATAGGTGCCCCAGTGAACGCGAAAAACTCTTTGTAAATCTTCGGAAGAGTTAGCAGTGTCGGTCCAGTGTCGAATGCAAAATTACCGATCCATTCGGTCTTGCATTTGCCACCTACAGAATGTGAAGCCTCGAAAATTTCAACCGTATGTCCCATTTTCGCCAATCGCGCAGCGGCCGTCATTCCGCCAATGCCGGCACCAATCACAAGAATGTGACTCACAGAGTCCGACCTTTCCAGATTACGGTGTTTCGGTATACCCACGATCGTACGAGAAGGTAACTCACAAGGAGCATCGAAAAAGGATGCAATAGAGAGAGCCAAACATTGCCTTCGGAACTTCGCGCACTAATTACTCTGGTGAAAATGATTGCAACAAAAGCACTTAGTGCGATTTTAGAACCCGCAAGTGCAAAAAGTAGGGGGAGTGGCCCAGCAAAGAAAAAGAACATCACTGCGGCAGCCGCCCCTGCCCTCGACCCAAAAGCTATGTGAAGTGATTTACCGTAGCCCTCTCTTAGCTCCTTCCACGAGGAGTACATTCGACAGGTTGCTATTGCAGACCCGTCGACAACGGTACCGTGATATCCCGACCGAACAAGTTCGCGTGCCAAATAAATGTCATCTAAAACAGCGCTTCTGATCCTTTGTAAATTATCAATGTTTTCTAGCGCAACTCTTTGAACTACAAAAAATTGGCCGTTTGCGACGCAGAAGGCCGGGTTCCTTGACTTTTCAGAAAGACGAAGAGGAACGGTCGCCATCCATGACCATTGAAGTAAAGGCTGGATCAAGCATTCGGACCACGTTCTCGCTCCTTGCTTGGGATAGGCGGAAATGTAATCAAGATGAAGATTAATAAGGGTTCTGACGGCACGTGCTATTGCGTCTTTTCCAAGACTCACATCGGCGTCAATAAAAACTACGATTTCTGATGCGCTCGATTTGATCCCGTGCTGCATCGTCGCAGGTTTGCCCATCCATCCATTTTCAAGTGGTGGAGCCTGAATAAGTTGGAATCGATCATCTTTCCCAACGAGCGCGTGAACCTTAGTAAAAGTATCATCGGTTGAATTGTCGTCCACAATGATGAAGTTAATTTTTCGAAGTCCAATTTGAGATTTCAAACTTTCTATGAGTGATTGAACGTTCGCTGACTCATTTCGCATCGGAACGATAACCGCAACAGACTCTGCTACCTCACCATCGAGCGGAGGAATTCTACGTAAAAAGAAAAAGTTGGCAATTGTATTCATGAGCAATGAAATGGAAAGGAAACCGAAGGCAAGCACGGCAGTTATATGTTCATTAAGGTCGCCCGAACCAACGGGAAAAGAGATATGGTCCAAATAATCCCCCATAAATCGCGCCAGCAAAAAGGGCGACTCCTGGGCGGTGAAAAAAGAATATGTTTCCAACGAATCCCGAAAATAGGGTCCAAAAAATAAAAATATCAACGGCAATCAGTTCTGCGCCACCTTTTCGTCTTTCGCGAGGGAGGGTCAAATGAAGTAGTGCAATGAGCCCCATTCCTGCAAAAAGCCAACCAAAAGTGTTCGATAGCGGAATTTCCGGTTGAAACGGAACATGCGAACCTGTGAATTGCCATGTCCAACGATGCGCTGAAACCATTTGCGGATCTAAGAACAAATCCCATGCAGCTATTGCCGCGCCACCATAAAGAAAAACCCAATTGTGAGTGAGCCGTCTAGCAGCAACCAAAACGGGATGAGCCATCATGAGCCAAGCACATGGCACTACCAAAGGCAGCTCAAAGATTTTGAAACCTAATGATGGATCGTAGGAATACGTTCCAAATGGCCAGCCCGTTCTCATGCCGAGCTCCTCGGTGGCTAAAGCAAAGAGAAAAGTGATGACAAAGTAGGAGAATGCATATCTCGTCCCGAAAGAGAAAAAACCGTGCACCAACATCGCTACCGCGCCCACATACACAATTCCTAGGGTGATGACGCGGAGTGCCTCGCCTTCAAGGAGCGGGTAGGAAATTTGGAGGAGAATGGCAAGCGACAGGGCGAGATTGAGAAATCGTTGCTTGCCAATTGAGATGCCTCTGCGTCGGTCTCTTTTGGGTGAGTAATGGCGCATCGACACAGTTCCTAGTCTGCCCTATTTACCAAACTTTCTCGCAAATTAGAAAGTGCCGCGCTTTTCTCGGATTGCAAATCGAGCAAAGAGCTCTTCTGAGTACCAATGAAAACGATCAGTATCTGTAATAGCAAGTCGATGTGCTTCTCCCTTGAATGCGAAATTGCGCATATCGCTAATACTGGACCACAACGAAAAAGTTCCTTGAAGCCCAATAGGCGCTTCTCCTATGCCGATCGAGAGAAGCAACCCCGGAGAGGAATGCAGGCTCTCGGCCACGGGAGGAATTGACTTCCAGAAGCGAATTATCTGCAGTGGAGAAATTCGAGCACGAGTGATCGTGGCTATTTCTCCAGCGCTTGCTTTTGATTCCTCATTACATATGAATGGAGATTTCCCTGACCATTTTCCATGGGAGGCAATTGGATCAAGTACAACTCTAAATTCACATTGGGCGCGTCGCCGCCAGCGACGGACGGTCGAAGAGTTATCCAGCAATGCGAGGCCCTCTTCGGGAAGGCAAACAAGAAGTCCCCATCGATGAATATCAGCGTCGCTTGGGGTAAATTTCGTGCCACTTCCGCATCCGAGAGATTTGGTAAAGCTAACACCGCGGATACGTTTAATTGCAAAGCGATCGAATGCCATGCTCAGGAGTGACGTGGGGATCGAACGACTTGGAATTTTCCAGAAATAGACGACCGTGGTCATCGTCGTGTTTTTGTAGTCGAAAAGATTTGCTGAACGACTCTAGTGGGGTCGTCCCACATGGGTGCATGTCCACAGTTTTCGTAGATCATCCATTGCGCATGCGCAGGCGCAAGAGAGCGTTCCTGACATGTTTCCTTTGGCAATGTTTTATCTGAATCGCCAAAAACAATTGTGATGGGAATGGTGTCGCTTATAGGTTTATCAAAACGCTTCTTCAAAAGCGCATCCCAAGCAGGGTAGTACCCGACCGCCTTTGCCATCGCATTTGTTGCATCGAGGCAGAGCTCATATGAATACTCTTTCCAACGAGGGCTCACATCGGAAAAACCTATTTTACGTGCCCATTCGTAACGTAGGAGAAAAGGGGAAACTAATGTGAGGCTACTTGCCATCATTCGTGCAACCGCAGTGCCGGGGTACCGCACTTGAAAGGGGACTAGCCAAAGGCCCGCTGGCGCTAACGCCGTTATGGAAAGAATTGCATCAGGTTTCATTGCCGCAATTTCAAATGCAATCCAACCACCCAATGAGTTACCCCCTACATGAAACCGTTCAAATCCTTCCGCAAGTAACGTTTCGATGACTGAATAAGCCAGCGCTTCTGGATGCATTTCCTGATGAGGTTCAAGTTTCGTATCGCCATGCCCAGGTAGATCAACGGTGATGACGGTAAAGGATTCTAGAAGAAAGCCAATGATCCCCTTCCATGCACTCGATGAAGATCCCATGCCATGGATGAGCACCAAGACTTCTTTGCCCGTATGGCGTCTATGAATTTTCGAATTTAATATCACTTGGGGGGAGAATCCTTTACACCAATCAGATTTCGCCATGTTGTCGATTGAATAGGAATGCCCGCTTGCATGGAGAAGATGGTATTTCCAATTTGAAGGTTCTACAACCTCTACAC
>JANYDL010000064.1 GCA_025363635.1 Actinomycetes bacterium | reverse complement strand
TTGCATGTCGTCGGCTTTGATCACGCAAGCGATGTTGAGGAGAAGGAAATGTTCGACCTGCAAGAATCTTTGGTGAAAAAGTGGCGCTCGTGACCCCTTTTTACATAATCTCGATCATTACCCTCCTAGCCTTCGCTGGATTCTTGGCAGGAAGCGAAGCGGCTTTGAGTTCAATTTCACGGGTGATTGTTGATCAGTTGGAATCTCGTCCAGGGGGAGCGATTTTACGCCGAGTCATTTCAGACCCTGCTCGTTATCTCAATGTTGTTCTACTTGTTCGCAAAGTATGCGAATTCACCGCAACAGTTCTCCTAGCCGTAATTCTTCTCAAAGATTTTGACGGTGGACAGGCACTGGGACTCACGGTGGCGATCATGGTGGTTGTTTCATACGTCATTGTTGGCGTGGGACCTAGGACGCTAGGTAGGCAAAATCCGCACGTATGGGCGCGCAGCGGCGCGGTCGTGGCGTTTTACCTTGCGAGTATTCTCGGCCCCATCACCACTTTGCTGATTGCAATTGGAAATGCGATTACTCCAGGAAAGGGGTTTCGACACGGACCATTTGCCAACGAGGCAGAGTTACGTGACTTAGTAGATCAAGCTCACGAGCGAGGGCTCGTCGAATCTGATGAGCACGAAATGATTCATTCCGTATTTGAATTGGGCGACACGCTAGTCCGAGAATTGATGGTGCCACGCACGGAAATGGTGTGGATCGAAAAAGACAAGAGTTTGCGTCAAGCACTTTCCCTAGCTTTGAGATCTGGTTTTTCAAGAGTGCCAGTCATAGGTTCTGACGTCGATAACATTATCGGTATTGCGTATGTAAAAGATTTAGCAAGGCGAACTCTTGATCATCACGAGGCGGAACAAACTGAACATGTTGAGCAACATATGCGTATTCCCAATTTTGTTCCAGAAAATAAGATGGCAGCAGAATTACTTAAGGAAATGCAGCGTGATCAAATTCACTTAGCAATTGTGATTGATGAGTATGGAGGAACGGCAGGTCTAATCACGATCGAAGACATTCTTGAAGAGATTGTTGGAGAGATTGAAGATGAATTCGATGATGGAGAAGAAGAATTTATTTGGCTTACCCAGACTAAGGCGCGCGCTCAAGCAGGACTTCACGTGGAAGACCTCGCACGCGAACTAGATATCACCGTGGCTGAAAGCGAGTATCGCGATGTCGATTCCGTCGGAGGACTCATGGCCAAGCAACTAGGTCGGGTGCCGATACCGGGTAGCACGATCACGGTACAAGGGTGGAATATCACCGCCGAACGACCATTGGGTCGTAGACGAAGAATAAGCAGCGTCCTAGTTGAGCGAAAAACTTCACCAGAAGGTGCGGTAATAGACGAAATATAAGTTGGGAATACGCCCATCAGCCGTCACGATACCCTTGGCCAATGCGCATCGTGAGATTTTCGCCCTCAACTGCAGAGCCATCCTTAGATTTAGGCACAGACCCGCTTTACGGTGTTCTCGCTGAGGACTCCATTGCCATCATCTCCGGTGACCCGCTTTATGTAGGCGTGAAACCTACGGGGAAAGTAGTTCCACTTTCTCAAGTGCGTCTTTTGGCCCCGGTACTTCCGCGTAGCAAAGTGGTCTGCATTGGCAAGAACTACGCTGACCACGCCAAGGAGATGGGTGGCGAGGTACCTGACGAGCCCATTATTTTTCTCAAACCAAACACCTCTGTCATCGGACCACATGACACCATTGTGTGGCCGGGGATGAGTGATCGTGTTGATCATGAAGCAGAGTTAGCGATCGTGATTGGCCGCATTTGCAAGGATGTTCCAAAAGAGCGGGCAAATGATGTGATCTTTGGTTACACATTGGGTAACGATGTGACTGCGCGAAATCTTCAGAAAAAAGATGGTCAATGGACGCGAGCAAAAGGTTTTGACACATTCTGCCCTCTCGGGCCATGGATCGACACAGAATTCGTCCCTGCGGCTCAACTAGTGACGGCGACGCTTAATGGAGAGGTTAAACAATCCGCTCCTTTGTCTGACATGATTTTTGATATTCCCACGATCATTAACTTTGTGACACAAGTGATGACATTGTTACCAGGAGATGTGATATTGACGGGGACGCCGGCTGGAATTGGTCCGATGCCCGAGAAATCAACTATTACAGTGGCAATTGAAGGTCTTGGCGAGTTAACGAACAAAGTGAGCAATCGTGGCTAAACAAGTACGCGTTCGTTTCGCGCCATCACCTACAGGTGATCTTCATGTCGGAAACATCCGTACTGCTCTATTTGATTGGGCATACGCACGACATACAAACGGAAAGTTCATTTTTCGCATTGAAGATACAGATACGACCCGCGTCACAGATGAATATATTGCTGCCGCGATTGATACCTTGAAATGGCTTGGTTTGGATTGGGATGAAGGTCCTGAAATCGGTGGGGAGTACGGCCCGTATCTCCAATCCCAGCGCCTTGATATTTATGCCGATTGGGCGCAAAAGTTTATAGTTCAAAAAGATGCTTATTACTGTTACTGCACCGCCGAAGAACTCGAAGAGCGGCGCGATGCACAAAAGGCTGCCAACGTTGCCCCAGGATATGACGGCAAATGTCGAAACCTCTCCGAAAATCAGCTTGCGTCTTTTAAAGCTGAAGACCGTTTGGGCGTTGTGAGAATGCGCATGCCTGAGGGCGAAACCACTTTCGTCGATCAAATTCGTGGAGAAATCTCCTTCGATCACAAGTTTGTTCCTGATTTTGTTCTTGTCCGCGGCGATGGTTCACCGCTCTACACATTGGCCGTCGCAGTCGATGATATTTCGATGAAAGTGACGCATATCCTTCGAGGCGAAGATTTACTTTCATCGACTCCTCGTCAAATTCGCGTGTATCAGGCGATGGGAGTAAAGGAAGAGGACTATCCGACATTTGCCCATTTGCCATTTGTTATGGGTCAGGACAACGCCAAACTCTCAAAACGAAATGGTGAAGTATCTATCGCGTGGTATCGAGATAAAGGCTTCTTGCCCGAGGCGATTTGTAATTATCTCGCACTCCTTGGCTGGTCGCCAGGAGATGATGTCGAAAATATCACGATGCAACAGCTCGCCGAACTCTTTACAGTCGAGCGAGTAAATAGCTCCCCAGCGCGTTTTGATATGAAGAAGTTGGAAGCGATTAATGGGGACAAGATTCGTGCATTGACTCTGGATGATTTTTTAGAAAGGTCACTGCCGTTTCTGAAAAGTGCACAAGTTATTATGGGATCAGACGATGAGATTGCCCTTGTAAAATCGGCACTTCCGATTATTCAAGAGAGAATTACTCGCCTGGATGAAGTGCCCGCGATGCTGAAATTTCTCTTCACCAAGAATTTTGCAGTTGAGGAGGATTCACTGAGCAAGGTGACCGATACGGCATCCAAGGAAGTACTTAAAAGATCTTTGGCTGAACTCACTGCGCTTGGAGAATGGACACATGAGTCCATCGAAGCAACTCTTCGTTCTTCACTCATCGAAGAGCTTGGTCTCAAACCCCGGATCGCTTTTGGCTCGCTCCGTATTGCCGTTACGGGAAGCACGATTTCGCCACCGCTGTTCGAATCAATGGAACTGCTGGGAAAAATAGTCTCTTTGAAGCGAATTTCCTCGGCTCTCGCGCTGTAATTTCTACGGTATTCTTTCCACGCCTATTTTGGCGTGCTTTTTGGGGTATGGGGTAATTGGCAGCCCTGCTGATTCTGGTTCAGTAAGTCTAGGTTCGAGTCCTGGTACCCCAGCAATAAATTTTATTTGGGAATGTGCCCCTCCAATACTGGCCTCCAGCAGTGGCCCACCGAGAATTCTTCAAAAACCCTTGACGGATTTAT
>JANYDL010000044.1 GCA_025363635.1 Actinomycetes bacterium | reverse complement strand
AAGAAAAGGCTCAGGCCGTATCGTCGCGAGCCTCATTAGTTTTAGCTACGAATGGAAGATGAAGGGCGGGACCAAGGAAGAGCAAGCGCAACTCCTTCAAAGAATCATGGAAGCATTGGCGGAGATAGCTAAGAAGGATTTTGACTAGTGGCTTCGCCGCTTAATTTTTATGCGTCAGTTGTCCTGTCCACTGTTTTGACGTGTTTTAAACTAATCGAAAAGACCATCGACAACCATAATCTCTCCACGTTTGGCGGACCCACGGCATTCCCAATTCCCGGGGGATACCTCGGCTAAGAAACCCGCAGGTATTTCTGCCAAGCCTCCGGAAATATGCAGATTTTGGTGGGCTAAGAAATGACCGATCGTATGCGGGCAGGCAGCGGGCACCCCCCCGCCTAAGCTTCTTACACTGACCAAACCTAACGAGCCAAAAGGGCTCACTTATTGCAAGGTATCTAAGAATAGAAATACATTTCATAAAGAAAGAAATCGTGACGCCAATGGGCTTGCCCTTCAAACTATCATTGCCGCTAACAATCGCCACTGGCCTACTGACGGCATTTGGCTGTGGAAGCAATAGTTTCAAAGGTGGTGGCAACAACGGACAAAAAGCCGCTGCGCCTGCCCCTCTTTCGGGAGCAGCGTCGTTCGTAAACCTCCCCTGTGCAACTAGCGGCATTCCTTCCATACAAACCGTAGAAGGTCCCGCCGACAAAATGATCCAAGCTCAGGGAGAATTCTGCCCCAATTCATTGGCGCAACTCTCTGTGCTATTTGTCGTCGATTTTTCAGGCTCGATGCGGAAAAACGATCCATCAAACGGTGCTAGCTGTGGGCGCCTCCGGTCCGCTCAAGCCATAGTTTCCCGAATTTCAGCAAAGATTCGCCCACAGGATACCGTTCGATCCGGAATTGTGGTTTTCTCTTCCGGAAGCCAAATCACTGCTCCCATGCAGCCGATTCAGGGCTTTCAATCCCTTCTCACCGTAGACAACTTTTGCGGTAGCGCAGGGGCGACCAACTATGGCGCGTCGTTTCAAACCGCCCAACAAGCCCTTGCCGGAATCACCGGTCCAAAGGCCATCTATTTCATCACCGACGGGGAGCCAAGCTTCTCACAGGATCAGACCCAAGACCAAGCCGCTGGCCTCTCTGCGGCCCAGGCCCTCAGAGCCGCCATGCCGGATGTCGGAATCAATGCGGTGTTTCTGAATTCTCAAGGGTCGGCCAGCGCCGGATTTGATCCGAAGTCCTATTTGGCACAGATAACTGGGTCAATAGACAAGGTAGGAGTCGTGACCAACGCGGACAATCTTGCCGAAGAGATATTGAAATTTGCACTGCCAGTTGCGAATATCATGGAGCAGTCCGCCAGAATATTGCTGCGTGCCGTCTCTATAGGGCAACAGGCCGAAGTCAAGATTGCGAAATTTGAGCGAAGCCCTTCGAATCCAAATGCATATGCGTATACTACGGAGCCATTTCGGCCTTTTGGTGCACCTGGCGCGGAAGTCTTGAATGAACTGATCGTATCGGCACAGGATATGTCCGGCGCCAGTCAGCAGGGCATCGGCAATTTGACCTATCGGCAGAAATAGCGTCAAACTTCCTTTTGGCTCAGTTCTCAACGAGACGCTTCTTCTTCCAAAGAAAGAAGACTGCAGGGTAGACGATTAACTCAAGTGCGAAGCTACTTACCAGCCCCCCAACCATCGGCGCGGCAATACGCTTCATGACGTCACCACCGGCTCCAGTGGACCACATGATTGGGAGCAGTCCCATAAAGGCGGCCATGACCGTCATGAATTTTGGGCGGATGCGTTTGACAGCGCCATGCTTGATCGCGCACCGCAGATCGTCCAAAGTATTCATCTGACACCGATCAACTCCCTCTTTGTAAGCAATATCCAGATAGAGAAGCATGAAGACTCCCGTTTCCGCATCAAGTCCCATCAGGGCTATCATACCGACCCAGACGGCAATCGACAGGTTGTATCCGAGGAAGTAGAGCAGCCAGACGCTTCCTACCACGGAAAATGGAACGGCGAGCAAAACGATGGCTGTCTTGGTGATCGACTTGGTATTGAAGAAAAGCAGCAATGCAATCAGAAAAAATGTGAGGGGCAATATGATTTTGAGTCGTTCCCTGACCCGACTCATGTTTTCGTATTGTCCGCTCCATTGCAGCGTGTAACCCGCAGGGATTTTGACTTCACGCGCTACTTTCTCCTTTGCTTCTCTAACATAGCCACCGAGATCCCTGCCGGCAACGTCCACATAAACATATCCCGCCAGCATTCCCCCCTCGTCGCGAAGCATCGCCGGTCCTTTGACCAGCTTTAATTCCGCGATTTGGGAGACGGGAATCTGAGTCCCCGCTGCCGTCTCTACTAAAACGCGCCGTAACGAATCGAGATCCTGCCTAAAATCTCGGTCATAGCGTACGTTGACAGGGAAACGCTGCCGGCCTTGTATAATAGTTGTGACGTTTTCCCCGCCAATGGCACTGGCGAGGGTCATTTGCGCTTCTTCAACGGAAATCCCTGCGGTGGCGAGTTTTCTTCGATCAAATTCATAATCGATGTAATACCCATCGCCGGTCCGCTCGGCGAGGACACTTCTCGTTCCGCTAACATCTCGCAAGGTGTTCTCAACCTCTTCACCCAGCCTCTGAATTTCAATCGGATCACTACCCAGAACTTTGACACCGATGGGGGTGCGAATACCTGTTGAGAGCATGTCCACTCGATTTTTGATGGGCATCGTCCAGATGTTTGGCATCCCAGGAAATTGCAGTTTGCCGTTCATTTCTTCCTGGAGTTCTTCGTAGGACCTGTGTTCTGGGGTCACCCAGGAGAATAGAGGGTGAACAAAGTGCGGCAAGGATGAGTACCACCGTGGCACGACCGGCCACTCATTCTGTGGTTTTAGCTGCACAGTTGTCTCAACCATATTGAACGGAGCGGGGTCCGTGGAGGAGTCAGCGCGCCCCGCCTTGCCGAAGACGGATTTTACCTCGGGGAACTGCATCAGTATTTGGTCTTGAATATTAATCATTCTTGCCGCTTCATTGACCGCCATTCCAGGAAACGCTGTGGGCATATAGAGAAAGGCGCCTTCCTGAAGAGGCGGCATGAATTCAGAACCTAGTTTGAGGAAAATGGGCAGAGTAGACAAGACAAGCGCGGCCGCTGCGGCGATGACGGTTTTTGGTCGGCGCAGGACCCAACTCACCACTGGATCATAGATTTGGAAGAGTCTCTTGCTTATGGGATGGTGCTCTTCGTCATAATATTTTCCGACAAGGCAAGTGGTCACCACCTTCGCCAAAAATATGGGTTTAAACTTAAAGTCATCCATTCGGGCAAAGAGCATTCGCATGGCCGGATCAACAGTCACCGCAAGAATGGCGGCAATAGACATCGCCAGAGTCTTTGAAATGGCAAGTGGCTTAAAGAGCCGGCCCTCTTGATCGACAAGGGTGAAGACCGGTATGAATGATACGGCAATGACTAAAAGGGAGAAGAAAACAGTCGGCCCCACCTCTTTGAGCGCGCGAATCCGAACCTCATGAAAGTCCTCTTTTCTACCACCGGCGTTCCACTCCTGAAGACGCTTGTAGGCATTCTC
>JANYDL010000021.1 GCA_025363635.1 Actinomycetes bacterium | reverse complement strand
TGCGAATGCGGCGAATCCGCAATGTGCGACCAGTTTTATCCCGCTGCCCCTAGTACGTCAAACTAAGGGGTTTACGTGCGGGGCGGCTTCCCTTCAGTCCATTTTGTCCTATTGGGGCGACTTTTATACCGAGGGAGTTCTCCAAAGAATACTGAAGAGCCACAAAGATAACGGCACTTCCTGGAAGCGCATTCAGAAATTCGTCCACGGGCTCAATGCCGATCGCTCACGGAAGGCATTTGATCAGATTTCCGGATTCGACGAGATCGTGGACTTGAACGAGCTCCGCACTGTACTCGCGGATAGGGAGGTTCAAGAGGCGATTAGAAGGAAGGCTGGGACGAAAGTGGATTTCCAAAAGGTTCTTGATGGAATCGCCGGACTGAAAAATCCGGACATCAATATTGATACGATGAGCATCGCGGTGCCAGCTGCAGGCTTGGGCTTGACGGATCCCGTGGCTGAGACCCCTAATGCTGAGCCCGAGGGTGGGCGACGCGTTGTGCGTCAGCATAGAAGGCAACCCGCCCCTGGCGAGTATGGCACTTCAACGACTATGGGGCAGGTTTTGTATCGCGGCAATGGAACCCTGCCGACCGGATGCACGGCATCAACCTATCCCGCGGCCCGCGCCAGCCAGGGAGCATCAGCTACTGGTATGACCATGGCACAGCTCGAAGAAGCCACACGTGCCGGAAATCCCGTTCTAGCTCTGACGCAAGCCTGGACTTACGACAGCGATGATTCATACAACGTCGAAACATATGCGGTTGGTTGGGACAGCGGTCACTATGTGGCTGTGATTGGTATGGATGCGGATAATGTCTACTTGATGGATCCCTACACGATGGGGCACTATGCCTTTGTGCCAAGGGTGGAATTCGAAAAGCGCTGGCATGACTATGATGGGCAACTCAATGATAAGTACGAACGCTGCCCGGGTGGATACGAACTCCATCACTTTGGTATGGTGATCACAAGAAATACCCCGGACCGACATGTCCCGGATCGCGTCACGAAGATGTATTAGACGCCGAAGTTGTCAGTATTACTTGTCCGGCAAGTGCGAAAGATGGATTCGATTCAATTGGATCGACAGCTCTGCTCGCCAAGTCCTTGGAGAGAATGCGACCAGCGGACTTCGAAACGATCGCAGAGTCCCTTGCCCATCACAGCTTTTTGAGCAGAGCCGCATATGGGCAGTCGCTTCTTCATCCAGCGTTCCGATCCAGATAGGGGCTCCTATTTTTTCGTCTGATTAAACTGGGCCTTTTCCGTCGAGCCATCCATCGCCATTGTTGATGACAGACCGCTGGTAATCACCGAGGTCACCGCATCAAAGTACCCCGTGCCCACTTCTCTCTGATGCTTAGTGGCAGTGTAGCCCTGAGCCTCTGCCGCAAATTCCTGGTCTTGAAGTGTCGCGTAAGCGGACATGCCCCGCTCTTTGTAATCGGTAGCCAGTTGAAACATGCTGTGGTTAAGGGCGTGAAAGCCCGCCAGTGTGACGAATTGGAATTTGTACCCCATTGCACCGAGCTCGCGCTGGAATTTTGCGATCGTTGAAGCATCGAGTTTGCGACTCCAGTTAAACGACGGTGAACAATTGTAGGCCAACATCTTACCTGGATGCTGGGCACGGACGCCCTCGGCAAATTGTTTGGCCTCGGCCAAATCTGGATGGGAAGTTTCGCACCAGATCAAGTCAGCGTAAGCACCATACGAAACCCCGCGGGCAATAGCGGCAGCAATGCCGCCCTTGAATTTGAAAAATCCCTCTGGGGTGCGATCTTTCACGATGAATGGGCCATCTGTGACATCGGAGTCATTGGTAATGAGTTGCGCCGAATCAGCGTCAGTCCGAGCCACAATGAGTGAGGGAACGTCCAACACGTCGGAGGCAAGACGTGCCGCGGTGAGCGTCCGGATAAATTGAGCAGTGGGAACCAGGACTTTGCCACCGAGGTGCCCGCATTTTTTTTCTGAAGCAAGCTGATCTTCAAAGTGAACGGCTGAAGCGCCAGCTTCAATCATCGCCTTCATAAGTTCGAAAGCATTCAGCACTCCTCCGAATCCAGCCTCCGCATCAGCAATAATGGGAACCAACCAATCGGTTCCCGTCTTGCCTTCGGCCTGATGAATCTGATCACATCGCATCAGAGTTTGATTGATGCGTTGAACAACGGCGGGGACTGAGTTCACTGGGTAAAGACTTTGATCGGGATACATGTTGCCAGAAAGGTTGGCGTCGGCGGCGACTTGCCAACCCGAAAGGTAGATGGCCTCCAAGCCCGCTTTGGCTTGCTGCATCGCTTGGTTGCCAGTCAGAGCGCCAAGAGCGCGCACGGGCTCAGGGTTTTGTAGGCGATTCCACAGCTTACGGGCACCGGCCTCGGCGATGGTATGGGCGATGCGCAAGGTGCCGCGCAACTTTACGACATCGGCTCCACTGTAGGTACGACGGACTCCTTGCCAACGCGCATTCGTTCGCCAGGCTCCGTCTAAATCGGCGGCACCTTGCGTGAAAGAAAATAGATCCGAACTACTCGACTTACTCATGGAACTAACCCCCTCGTGAAAGAAAGTATTAATGACAATGTCAGCACGGAGCCTGCGCGTGCCGCGCCGTTTTACTCGCTATTGAGCTCGCTCGGACCGCAGAGTTAGAAAATCAGGGAGCTCTTTGCGAAGGAACAACTCCTGAGCTTCATCTCTGGCTGTCATGATGCTGGCGCGGACACTTTGGTCGGCGCCGCGCTCCTGAATCAATCTTTCCGCTTCTTCCGCAAAAATGGTCTGAACTAATGCTTTCGACATAACGGTCCCGTCTTCGAGCGTGACGTGATGCCGCAACCATTGCCATGTCTGGGCGCGACTTATTTCAAAGGTGGCAAGATCTTCCATCAGATTGTCGAAAGAAATACAGCCTAGGTCTTGGTGCCAACCCTCCATGTAGGCGATGCTGACGCGAATATTGGTGCGCAGCCCCTTCATCGTTTTCGGGCCAATGGCTTGGGGAAGTAATTCTGGCATCGGGTCAAAATCTTCAAGTTTGCGAAGCAGTTGATTGCGCTCCACAAATTGGGCACGCGCGCTAGCAATGAAGTAGGGGTGCGATACCCAGCAACCGTCGTGGCCAATTGAAGCTTCGCGTGCCTTATCTGACAATACTTTTTCGGTTTGAAACTGGCGAGTTGCTTCGTCTTTGCCGGGGGTAAAGGCTGACATGCCACCCATCGCGAAGGCACCATGCTTGTGACAGACTTGAATCAAATGTTTTACATAGTTGTCCATCCAAGGCTTAGTCATATCAATCCAACCTCGGTCGGCAATGACTCGATTGGGTTGATTGCGAAGCGTTTTAATGTCGCTGAAAATTTTATCCCAGCGTCCGCCATTCAGTCCAACGGCCCGGTCGCGAATTTCAAAGAGAATCGGTTCTACTTGAAAGGCGGCCGGCAGGGTCTCGATAAGAAATGTCGTGCGTAAGCTGCCATATGGAATATCCAGCTGCCGTTCAAGTTCCGTGAACACCCGATGCCACCAGCGCGCCTCCATGAAATGTTCACACTTT
>JANYDL010000059.1 GCA_025363635.1 Actinomycetes bacterium | reverse complement strand
AAGGGTTTTTACTCAGAGCGCTCCGCAGGCGGTAAGTGGCTAGCTAAAGTCGAGGTAGCTCAGCTCGGTGAAATGGAAGTCCCACCCTTGGTTTCTGTCACGGACAGATCCGGTCAAGTATATTTTGCTAGAATAGAAAAGCCGGACGCCGACAGCATTTGGCGAGCATCCATTGTAACAGAGGACGAGCCTGTCACAGCGGAAGCTGACCCGGCCCGAGAGATCTTTGACTCGGATAGATTCAACAATCGCAGCGACCTGTCGGGGGTGAAATTCTTTCCAGGCAATGCTCGCACCCTAGAAGATGATGCCTATACGGTGTTTTGGCTGCCGTACCCATTCCGAAGACCTGGCGAAGCTGTGTCTGTTGGAATCACCGCCTCAATTTTTCGGTATCTGCAATCGTCTCTCAATATTCGACTGGAGGCGTCACCGTCAGACAAGAAGGCCGGATTCCTAATTAAGAAGGATTACCGAGTGCCCAGTCACGCATTGTCTGGCAGCTTTTCTGCAGCACAAAGCTATGAAGGCTTTCGAGTCCTGGAGGCTGCTATTGATCGCAACCCCGTTTGGAAGCTACCAACACCGCTGACCTTGGGATTGCGAGCCCGACACAGGCAAATTGTCGGGCAACCGGACAGCCCGCATGTCACAGCCGCCGTCGCTTCCGAGATAAGCACCGGAAATCTATGGAATCCCTGCCGCGCAGCGCTTTCTGGCGAAGACGAGGAGGCACCTCGCTATCTCTCCTCTGGTTTCAGGTATTCGAGAAGAAGCGCCGTTCTAGAAAGTCAGTGTAATTCAAAATCGGGTGTCGACGCTTTTGTGCGATTTTTTTACGGCCAATTGGTTCACGAAGATGCCCCGGAGCTTGTTTTTTTTCAACCGGAAGACCTCCGAGAAGCCCGCATCCGTCTAGACATAAAGGAGCTCAGTCGAGTGGAGCGCATTGCATCGACGAGCAATGACCTTCTTCTTCCCTTAGTTATTCCATTTCCTGGTAACACGATGGTGTTAAGCCGAGGAGTCAAATTGCGTTTCTTCTTTGATGCCGGACGGGCGATCAATGAGGACATCAACTACCGCGCTGCAGGCACCGGACTCTTACTGCCGTTTGGCGGGGATCTCGCCGGAGTAGGATCATTCGCCCTAACACGGATGTCTTTCCTTGCCGTTCTCTACAGCGCTGCCGGTGAGGAGGAATCTCGCAAGCCCCGATTGCTCTTTGATATTAGCGGCGATCTGTGACGTGTCCTACTTTTCGGATCTAAAATAAGTCCATTGACGGAAAACCTGCGCTGCAAATCTCGCAATGAGTCTAGCGGCTACTAAGCCCAACACAGAGAACAGAAGAGAGAATAGAAATCCACCCGCTACGTCACTAGGAAAGTGCAGACCCAGGTAGATTCTACTGAGACCCACGAAGAGGACTGCAGCCATCATAACGAGACCCCAGCGCCTTCCCAACAGTACCCAGCCTACCAAAGCAGCCGACATTCCATTGGCAGCGTGGTTTGACGGAAACCCCAACTGGCTTCCGCATCCATCAACCACCGCCCGCAAAGCGAGGCTTGTGTCATAGCAAGGGCGAATCCGTCCAAAAAGAGGCTTTAGCCATTCGTAGCAGACCCAGTCCGACAAAGTCACCGACACGGCGATAGCGAAGCAGGCATAGAGGGCATTCCTATTTTTGGTGAGGGCAGCGAAAGCAATCGATGTTGCAGCCACGGCTAGCCAGACGTTTCGATTCGAAAGCACTTCCATAACTGCGTCCAGCACGGGATTTGCGAGTCCAATATTGAAGAAATGCAAAATGAAGATATCTAGTTTTGCCAAGGTTTCCATGGGTGCAAACATATCACTTGATTGACTATTTTGCGATTCCGGTAATGGAACCCATAAGTCGTGATTTTGGGTTGACCAGCCAGCCAATGACTGGTACGAATCTTCTTAGAACAATCTTAAATTAAATGATTCACGGGAAGGCTTTTTGGCTGCAGGGGTGGATGGTCGACTGGATCGCTAGAGGTCCCTTTCTTCCATATTCGTGCGGCTAAGAAAATCTCGCGCTAGGGGCTCGTCGCTTCTCTTGAGATCAAGAGGGTCGTCGTTGAACTCGACACGGGGATCCTTGCTATAGCCTTTTACCATTAATCTCTGAAATTTCAGTGGCTTACTCACAAATTTGCGCGGTATCGCCGTCTTTTCGACGACGCGATTTGGTGCGATTTTCTTACTCACAAGATTGCCGCCCGGCAGCAAGAGAGTCTGCCCTGGATCTCGCAGATACGTCTGCTTC
>JANYDL010000083.1 GCA_025363635.1 Actinomycetes bacterium | reverse complement strand
TCTGCAATCCCCACACGAATTTTTGGTCCGTGAAGGTAATACTTTGCATCTTTCTCTGAGCATCTCGATGGTCGCCGCAGCTCTGGGCACAACCCTCAAGGTCGATTCTTTAGATGGCCAAATCGAAGTGCCAATTAAGCCCGGAACGCAAAGTGGTGCCATAATTCCGATTAAAGGTAAAGGGGTTACGCATTTGCGTGGTGGAGGTCGAGGTGATCTCCTGGTTCATGTCCAAGTGCAAACGCCTACCAAACTGAAGAAAGAAGAGGAAGAATTACTTCGAAATCTCGCGAAGTTGCGCTCAGAGACAGAAGGGCACTTTCGTCTACAAAAAGACGATGGGGGTTTCTTTGGAAAGTTCAAGGAGACATTCGGACTTTAGTGCTGCCTTTATTTTATATTCCTGATATCCCCATGGGTCTGGGGGAGCGAGTGCGGCTGGTCGGCGGAGAAGGTGAGCACGCTGCCAGGGTGCTGCGTATGCAACCAGGTGATGAAACTCTTCTCTCAGACGGACGAGGAAATTGGTCGCAAACAATCGTCGAAGATGTCGATAAAAAATCTATGGTTTTGCGTGTCTTGGATTCTGGCCACCAAAAAAAGCGCGATATATCTATCACTGTCGTCCAAGGGAACATCAAAGCCGATCGTCGTAAAGAGAATATTGAATTGCTCGTTGAATCTGGAGTCGATCGCATAGTCCCATGGCAAGCGGCACGATCAATCTCTAAATTAGATGAAGGCGTGGAAAAATTGCAGATTGCCGCTCGCGAGGCGAGCAAACAGTCACGTCGTTATTGGCACACAGAAGTTACAGAAGTGGTAAATACGAATCAGTTGCTGGCCTTGGTGAGACATTCAGACTTTACATTTCTTTTTGATGCAGATGCCGAAGCCCGGCTCACTGATTTTTTTCCAACACACAAATACATTGAAAATGTACTTGTGATCATTGGTCCAGAAGGTGGTATCACGCCCGAAGAGATGGAGATGCTCTCTGCAGAAGGAGCTCAAATAGTGAAATTAGGTCGACCCATTCTTCGTGCGGCGCATGCAGGAATGGCAGCAGTAGCGGCTCTCAGCGTGGCCTTGGGGCTTTGGTAGTTCATGGAGTTAGTTTCAGATTGTTTGTTTTGTCGAATCATTGAAGGAAATATTCCCGCTGACATAGTTTTTCGCAATGACAATGTCGTTGCATTTCGAGATATAACTCCTCAGGCACCAACCCATATTTTGCTTATCCCGACCGTGCATGTTGAGAATGCGGCAGCGCTGGCAAATCTTTCACCCACCTTGATCAGCGAGTTAATGATTGCAGCGGGGGATATTGCGAGCCAGCAAGGATTGGAAGGCTATAGAACGGTTTTTAATACCGGTTCGTCTGCAGGACAGAGTGTATTTCACGCTCATTTGCACCTATTGGGAGGGCGCCCATTTGCGTGGCCACCCGGTTAGCATCACCGGCCTTTATTCGAAACCATTAGAAGTTAAGTAGAATATTGCTAATGGAGAGAACCTTGTACGCCGTCCCCAACGCGATTCCCATGATCGCACTACTGGGTGCTAACGACGCCAATCTACGGATAGTTGAGGCTGCCTTCCCGACTCTGACAATAACGGTGCGCGGAAATGAAATTACCTTCCATGGGGATTCAACAGAGGGCTTGAGACTTGAGGAACTTCTTAATGAACTTCTTGTGGTTATTCGCTCTGGGCAAATATTGACCAGTGAAATGGTCGTTCGATCGATTTCTATGATGCGTCAAATTCCTCAAGATCATCCTGCCGAGGTACTCTCTCTTAACATTTTGAGCAATCGGGGAAAAACGATTCGACCCAAAACGGCCAATCAGAAGCACTATGTGGATGCAATTGATCAGAACACAATTACTTTTGGAATTGGCCCAGCTGGAACTGGAAAGACATACCTCGCTATGGCCAAAGCCGTGGCTGCACTTCAAGCAAAAGAAGTGACGAGAATAATTCTTACGCGACCTGCTGTTGAAGCGGGAGAACATCTTGGCTTTTTGCCAGGAACTCTCTCTGAGAAAATTGACCCGTATCTTCGTCCGCTCTTTGATGCACTACATGAAATGCTCGATCAAGATTCGATTCCTCGACTCATGCAACTCGGAATTATTGAAGTTGCTCCGCTGGCTTATATGCGAGGTCGCACCCTCAACGATGCTTTTGTAATTTTGGATGAGGCGCAAAATACTTCTCCAGAACAGATGAAAATGTTTCTCACCCGTCTTGGTTTTGGGTCGCGCATGGTGATTACAGGTGATGTCACTCAAGTCGATCTTCCTTCCGGGGCAAAATCTGGTTTGAAAGTGATTCGCGAAATCTTGGGAGAAGTTTCTGATATTGCATTTGTTGAGTTGAGTTCCCAAGACGTAGTTCGCCATTCACTTGTTGGAGCCATAGTGGAGGCATACAGTAAATTTGATGATGAGCGTCAGGCGCAACTACTCGAGGCCCATGCACCACGCCAATTGCGTCCAAGCAACTAAAAATGCCCATAGAAGTAACAAATCGATCTGGCTTGGAAGTATCAAGCGAGGACTTGCTATCTCTCTTTTCTTTCTCAATGAAACATCTCGGACTGGCGGCGGAGTGCGATCTGAATGTTTTACTCGTCGACGAGCAGGAGATGACGAAGCTTCACATTGAATGGATGGGAGAGGGTGGACCTACAGACGTACTTTCATTTCCAATGGACGAAATTCGCCCTCACTCTAACGCGGTTGGAATTCTTGGAGATATCGTTTTATGTCCGAGTATTGCGCGAGATCAAGCCGCCATTGCTGGGCATTCATTTGAGCATGAGCTCGCGATTTTAAGTGCACATGGGCTCTTGCATGTCGTCGGCTTTGATCACGCAAGCGATGTTGAGGAGAAGGAAATGTTCGACCTGCAAGAATCTTTGGTGAAAAAGTGGCGCTCGTGACCCCTTTTTACATAATCTCGATCATTACCCTCCTAGCCTTCGCTGGAT
>JANYDL010000082.1 GCA_025363635.1 Actinomycetes bacterium | reverse complement strand
TCTGCAATCCCCACACGAATTTTTGGTCCGTGAAGGTAATACTTTGCATCTTTCTCTGAGCATCTCGATGGTCGCCGCAGCTCTGGGCACAACCCTCAAGGTCGATTCTTTAGATGGCCAAATCGAAGTGCCAATTAAGCCTGGGACTCAAAGTGGTGCCATAATTCCTATTAGAGGAAAAGGAGTTACGCATTTGCGTGGCGGAGGTCGCGGTGATCTCCTCATACATGTACAAGTGCAAACGCCTACGAAACTGAAGAAGGAAGAGGAAGAATTACTTCGAAATCTCGCGAAGTTGCGCTCAGAGACAGAGGGTCACTTTCGTCTACAAAAAGACGATGGGGGTTTCTTTGGAAAGTTCAAGGAGACATTCGGACTTTAGTGTTGCCTTTATTTTATATTCCTGACATCCCCATGGGCCTAGGGGAGCGAGTGCGGCTGGTTGGCGGAGAAGGCGAGCACGCGGCAAAGGTACTTCGAATGCAACCTGGTGATGAAACCCTACTTTCAGACGGACGAGGAAATTGGTCCCAAACAATTGTTGAAGATGTCGATAAGAAATCTATGGTTTTACGAGTTTTGGATTCGGGTCACCAAAAGAAGCGCGACATTTCTATCACGGTAGTACAGGGAAACATCAAAGCCGATCGTCGTAAAGAGAATATTGAATTGCTCGTTGAATCTGGTGTCGATCGCATCGTCCCATGGCAAGCGGCACGTTCGATCGCTAAATTAGATGAAGGCGTGGAAAAGTTGAAGATTGCCGCTCGCGAGGCGAGCAAACAGGCACGTCGTTTTTGGCACACAGAAGTCACAGAAGTTGTCAATACGAATCAATTGCTGGCCTTGGTGAGACATTCAGACTTTACATTTCTTTTTGACTCGGATGCGGAAGCTCGGCTCACTGATTTTTTTCCAACACACAAATACATTGAAAATGTACTCGTGATCATTGGTCCCGAAGGGGGTGTCACGCCCGAGGAGATGGAGATGCTTTCTGCAGAAGGTGCTCAAATAGTGAAATTAGGTCGACCCATTCTTCGTGCGGCGCATGCAGGTATGGCAGCAGTAGCGGCTCTCAGCGTGGCCTTGGGGCTTTGGTAGTTCATGGAGTTAGTTTCAGATTGTTTGTTTTGTCGAATCATTGAAGGAAATATTCCCGCTGACATAGTTTTTCGCAATCACAATGTGGTTGCTTTTCGAGATATAACTCCTCAGGCACCCACACACATCTTGATTATCCCGACGGTGCACGTTGAGAATGCGGCAGCGCTGGCAAATCTTTCACCCACCTCGATAAGTGATGTGATGATTGCTGCCGGAGAAATTGCACGCCAGCAAGGATTGGACGGTTATAGAACTGTTTTCAATACTGGTTCGTCCGCGGGACAAAGTGTTTTTCACGCTCATTTGCACCTATTGGGAGGTCGCCCATTTGCCTGGCCACCCGGATAGCAACACATGCCTTTATTCGAAACCTTGAGAAGTTAAGTAGAATATTGCTAATGGAGAGAACCCTGTACGCCGTCCCCAACGCGATTCCCATGATCGCACTACTGGGTGCAAACGACGCCAATCTACGGATAGTTGAGGCAGCCTTTCCGACTCTGACAATCACGGTGCGCGGAAACGAAATTACTTTCCATGGGGATTCAGCAGAGGGCTTGAGACTTGAGGAACTTCTTAACGAACTCCTTGTGGTTATTCGTTCTGGGCAAATATTGACCGGTGAAATGGTCGTTCGATCGATTTCTATGATGCGCCAAGTTCCACAAGATCATCCGGCCGAGGTTCTCTCCCTTAACATTTTGAGCAATCGCGGAAAATCGATTCGACCTAAAACGGCGAATCAGAAGCACTATGTAGATGCAATTGACCAAAACACAATTACTTTTGGAATTGGCCCAGCTGGAACTGGAAAGACTTACCTCGCTATGGCTAAAGCGGTTGCTGCACTGCAAGCAAAAGAAGTGACGAGAATAATTCTTACGCGACCTGCTGTTGAAGCGGGAGAACATCTTGGCTTTTTGCCAGGAACTCTCTCTGAGAAAATTGACCCTTATCTTCGCCCGCTCTTTGATGCACTTCATGAAATGCTCGATCAAGATTCGATTCCTCGACTCATGCAACTCGGAATTATTGAAGTTGCCCCGCTGGCGTATATGCGAGGTCGCACCCTCAATGATGCTTTCGTAATTTTGGATGAGGCGCAAAATACTTCTCCAGAACAAATGAAAATGTTTCTCACCCGTCTTGGATTTGGATCGCGAATGGTGATCACAGGTGATGTCACTCAAGTCGATCTTCCTTCTGGTGCAAAATCAGGTTTGAAAGTTATTCGCGAAATCTTAGGAGAAGTTGCAGATATTGCATTTGTTGAATTGAGTTCCCAGGACGTGGTTCGCCATTCACTTGTTGGAGCCATAGTGGAGGCCTACAGTAAATTTGATGATGAGCGTCAGGCGCAATTACTCGTGGAGCGCGCACCGCGTCAATTGCGCCCAAGCAACTAAAAATGCCAATAGAAGTAACAAATCGATCTGGCTTGGAAGTATCAAGCGAGGACTTGCTATCTCTCTTTTCTTTCTCCATGAAACATCTTGGACTGGCAGCGGAGTGCGATCTGAATGTATTACTAGTTGACGAGCAAGAGATGACGGACCTTCACATTGAATGGATGGGAGAGGACGGCCCGACAGATGTCCTTTCTTTTCCCATGGACGAAATTCGTCCTCACTCTAACTCGGTTGGAATTCTTGGAGATATCGTTCTGTGTCCGAGTATTGCAAGGGAACAGGCCGCCATTGCTGGACATTCATTTGAGCATGAACTCGCGATACTGAGCGCGCACGGGCTTTTGCATGTCGTCGGCTTTGATCACGCAAGCGATGTTGAGGAGAAGGAAATGTTCGACCTGCAAGAATCTTTGGTGAAAAAGTGGCGCTCGTGACCCCTTTTTACATAATCTCGATCATTACCCTCCTAGCCTTCGCTGGAT
>JANYDL010000072.1 GCA_025363635.1 Actinomycetes bacterium | reverse complement strand
GTGCCCTTTGGCTCACCCGGCGCATATTCAACTTCGCCCATTTGATCCATCATGATGAACGGATCAATCTCTGCCATATCGATTCCGGCAAAGGCTCTACGCACTGGGAAGCCTTCGCCTTCGTAACCTTGAGGCGCAGTTGTAACGCTCTTAACGCCTCGCGCCCTCGATCCCGTCGGCGCAACAACTCGTGGCAGAACGGTGATGTCTTGGACGGTTACTGCTGGCATGGGCTTCTCCTCGCCTTCTAGGTTGCCAAGAGTAGTTGAAAGTTCAACTAAAGACAAGCCAAACGTAGAGCACTATTTGAATCTCGCTACTCGCAAAAGGGCCACCGAAGTCCGAAAAAATAACTACACAGTCTTCTCACGGCCCTTTTGCTTCATTAGCCTCGCGCCAAGTGCAGCAAAAAGCGCACCAGCCGAGTTGGCCGATGCGCTTTTTGCAAAGCTGACTTACAAGTTCTTGAGCGCGCTCACGACCTTGGTAAGTGTGTCTTTGGCATCTCCGAAGAGAAGCGTGGTCTTTGGATCGTAGAGAAGTTCATTCTCAATACCCGCAAAGCCCGGACGCATCGAACGTTTCAAGAAGACAACGTTTGCTGCATCTGCAACCTCAAGAATTGGCATTCCGTAGATAGGGCATCCCGGAGAATTCTTCGCTGCAGGGTTTACAACGTCGTTTGCTCCGATAACAAGTGCCACATCGGTCTGTGCGAATGTCGGGTTAACTTCGTCCATCTCCTGAAGCTGCTCGTAAGGAACATTTGCTTCTGCAAGCAGAACGTTCATATGTCCTGGCATGCGACCAGCAACGGCGTGGATTCCGTAAGCAACATCAATTCCCTTAGCAGCCAACACATCTGCCATTTCGCGGACGGTGTGCTGTGCTTGCGCAACAGCCAAACCGAACCCAGGAACAATGACAACGCGTCGAGCGTAATTAAGAAGAATCGCGACATCTTCAGGTGATCCAGACTTAACTGGACGAACCTCGGTTGCACCGGATGCCTCTTGTGGTTTCGCAGTGAATGCTCCGAAGAGAGTCTTGAACAGTGATCGTCCCATTGCTTCAGCCATAAGCCGCGTCAAGATAGTTCCCGATGCACCAACGAGTGTTCCTGCAACGATCAAGAGAGTGGTCTGTAGTACATAACCGCTTGCCGCCACAGTAAGACCAGTGAATGCGTTCAACAGTGAAATAACAATCGGAACGTCCGCGCCACCAACTGGTAGTACAAAGAGAACTCCGAAGAGAAGTGAAAGTCCACCGAGAACGAGAAGAGGCTTATTTCCTCCTGAGTTGATTACCCAAGCACCGGCTGCGAAAACACCAGCCAAGTTAGCAGCAATGAGAAAACGTCCACCAGGGAATACAACTGGTCGGGTGGTCATCAACTCTTGCAACTTCGCAAAGGTAATGATCGAACCCGAGAAGGAAACGCTTCCCACGATGACGGTGAAGACAGTCGCATAAACAGCGGCCGTGCTCGCACCAGATCCGAGCTTCAAGTACTCAACAATTGCTACGAGGGCAGCAGCGCCACCACCGACACCGTTGAATAACGCAACAAGTTGTGGCATCTGTGTCATCTGAACTTTGCGTGCGGCAGGTACGCCGACGAGAAGTCCAAGTGCAACCGCACCGATGATGAGACCAAAGTGATGGAGAGGAAGTGAGTGATACTCAGCCTCTCCCTTGTTGCCAGTAAAGAAGAAGACGAGGAGCGTCGCGATCGTTGCACCGGCAGCGCCGATCAAGTTACCGCGACGGGCAGTTTTTGGATGCGAGAGACCCTTAAGGGCGAGAATGAAGCAGACTGCGGCAACTAAGCCGATGAGGTCATACAGGTTACGACTCATTTTTTCTTCGCCTTAAACATCTCGAGCATACGATCGGTGACAACAAAGCCGCCGACCATGTTGATAGTGGCCAAAACAATCGCGACTAGCGCCAACGAAAGTTGGAGATTGTTGGATGCGTGATCGGCTACAACAATCGCCCCGACCAAGATAACTCCGTGAATCGCATTTGCACCGCTCATCAGTGGAGTGTGAAGAGTGGAACTCACTTTCGAGACCACTTCAAACCCAACGAAGACTGAGAGAGTGAAGATGGAGAGAAGCGCCAAACCGTTACTCATCATTTCTTGACGACCTCCTTCTTAAGTTCTCCAGCATGAGACACACACGAGCCGACGATGATTTCATCCTCAAAATCAGGAGTAACCACGCCTTCCTTGGTCATGAGTGAAAGCAAGTTAACGACGTTACGTGAGAAGAGCATCGAAGCATGGAATGGAAGTTGGCTAGGCACATCCTTACCACCCCAAATGATCACACCATTCTTTGTCGTAATAATTTCGCCAGGCTTTGATCCCTCAACGTTGCCGCCAGTCTCAGAGGCCAAGTCCACAATGACTGCGCCAGCTGACATGGAATCCACCATCGCCTGTGTCACCAAGCGAGGAGCGGCGCGACCTGGGACAGCTGCTGTCGTGATCAGTACATGCGATTTAGCGATGTAGGGGGTGAGTAGTTCGCGTTGCTTTGCCGCGCGATCTTCCGTCATCTCGCGGGCGTATCCACCGGTTCCTTCAAGTGATTCAAGTTCGAGATTGATGAATGTTGCTCCCATGGACTTCACTTCATCGGCAGATGAAGGACGTACATCGTAGGCAGAGACAACGGCTCCGAGTCGTCGCGCTGTTGCTATCGCTTGGAGTCCCGCTACGCCTGCACCAAGTACGAGTACCTGCGCCGGTGTCACTGTTCCTGCCGCTGTCATTAACAGAGGGAAGAAGCGGGGAGAAAGTTCTGCTCCCACGAGAACTGCGCGGTAGCCAGCGCAGAGCGCTTGGGAAGTCAGAGCATCCATTGACTGGGCGCGCGAGATACGTGGCACCAATTCAAGTGAGAATGCTGTCACACCTGCTGCGACTGCCGCCTCGATGGAATCTTGGGCGGTCGATATTGAGAGGAATGAAATGGTTATTGCCCCGCGCTTCAACGTCTTCATCTGTGCTGGGGTCAATGGAGAGACTGAGAGAACGACATCGGCGCTTTGGAGGACATCGCCCTTAACGATGGTTGCGCCAGCCGCTTCAAAATCTGCGTCAGAGGCAAGGGCGTTGAGCCCAGCTCCTGACTCAATTGCAACCTCTAGTCCAATACGCACCAATTTATTGATGATGTCTGGAACGAGGGCTACGCGTTTTTCACCTGATCGGATTTCCTTTGGAACTACAACACGCATGAGCCATACCGTAGTGCCTGCACTTTTGCTTGTCATTCTTTAGGCTGTCTAACTCATCACAAAACCATCAATCTTGACGTCAAGATACGCTTAAAAAACCCACCTAAATAAGGCCTTATTGACGTCCTTGAATCTCACCGCGAGTTAAATGGAAGAGGAGAGATTGAATTGTGGTGCGTCGATGAAAGGCTTCGCGCCAGACAACTGAGCGTGAACTATCGATAATTTCCGCACTAACCTCTTCGCCTCGATGCGCGGGTAGGCAATGCATAAAGATCGAATCCTGCTCGGTCAGAGCCATTAATTCCTCGCTCACAGAGAAGGGTGCTAGCACTCGCATTTTCTCACCCCGTTCGCTCTCGGGGTCGCCCATCGACATCCAGACGTCGGTGTAAAGCACGCTCGCTCCTCGGGCTGCCTGGGCCGCATCGTGCAAGATTTCAATCTTCGCCCCCGTTTGAGCCGCGATTGCTTGGGCTTGGGCCACGACTTTTGGATCTGGAGCCCATCTACCTTCGGGAGTTCCGGTCACAATATGCGCGCCCATGATTGCGCCCATGATCAACCATGCATGCGACATGTTGTTGCCATCGCCTAGGTAGGTGAATTTGCGGCCCTCAATGTCTTTTCCAAAGTTCTCTCGAATAGTCAACCAATCAGCCAACATTTGAGTGGGGTGATCATCATCGGTAAGAGCATTGATCACGGGAATCGAACCTGCGCTGCCGAGTTCATCAACATCAGATTGAGCATACGTGCGCACGATGAGAGCGCTAGCAAAGCCACTGATAATTTTGGCAGTATCCGAAATTGTTTCGCCTCGACCGAGTTGAAGATCATCGCCTCGAATGAAAATCGGCGTCCCACCTAAATGCGCAACTGCAGTCTCTGAAGCAAGACGTGTGCGCGTTGAAGGCTTCGTCATATAAATAGCTACGGTTCGATTCGCCAGCGCAGTACGTGCCCTCAGGGGATCCTTCGCAAAATCAGCTGCGGTAGTGAGTAAGAGTTCTACATCATCTCGGCTCAAATCTGCGGTACGCAATAGGTCTTTCATCTCCATATTCTAGCCTGAGGAATTCTTCAGGCGCGCGCTCCTTCAGCGCTCTGTCAATTAAATTGGAAATCCCAAAGTCCCTCTGGGGTATATGTATCCTTTGCGCCATGGGTATTTTCACGCGCGAACCTGCGGTCGAGAGTGACTCCGACGTACTCACTCGTCCTGAGTTGCAGATTGATGATGGAGATCATGATCGGTTTTCCCATTATGTAAAGAAAGAAAAGATCTTGGAATCCGCAATGAGCGGGAAGGCGGTAAGAGCCCTGTGCGGAAAGAAATGGATTCCAACCAGAGACCCTGAGAAATTTCCCATCTGTCCAATCTGTAAAGAAATCCATTCCGGTCTTCGACCCGCTCCCGATGAAGGTGACGACTAAACATTTAGGCCTTTGTAAACTGCGCATGAATTTGAGTTGAAGTTCAGAGAGATCAAGGTTCACGTTGCGAGGGAGTGAGTATGGCGAGGCGAGGGAGATTTTCGGAGGTCGTTTTTCGTCGACATTCCGTGATCTTTCTTTGCTCACTTGCGTTGATCCTAAGTGGCGCTGTTACAAACGGGGCTCAGTCAGCTGATTCGCCGGCTCGTAAGATTCTCTCCGGTTGGATTCCATATTACTCATCGGACACATCGCTTCCGTCAGCGGTCACCAACGGTGACCTTATAAAAGAAGTCATGCCCTTTTGGTACACCTTAAAAAGCGAGACCAAAATTACCGATTTGTACACGCCTGCAAATCCTTCAGTTCCGATGTCAACGCCACTCACAACTTTGCGCGACTCTGGATTCTTGATTATTCCGACGATTACTGATGGTACGGCAAAATCTGTGCTTGCAAACCTTTTGGCTTCTTCAGCGACAAGAACGCAACTAGTGACCACTATTACATCCCTTGTTGTCAAGAATAATTTTGATGGAATCGATTTAGACTTTGAGGGATTCGCATTTGTAGATGGGAGCGCTTCCTGGAATACGACGCGTCCTAATTGGGTCAGTTTTATCAAGGAACTGAGTGTTTCCCTCCACGCTCTTGGAAAGATTCTCTCTGTAACTACCCCAGTGCAATTTGATCCGGCTAGCGGGAAGAAAGGTTATTACGTTTTTGATTGGGCTTCGATTGCTTCGTCGATTGATCGCTTAAGAATCATGACCTATGACTACTCAACAACTAACCCAGGTCCAATTGGCCCACTCACGTGGATTGAACAATCTTTGCAGTACGCCGTCGCTGTTGTGCCGGCTTCAAAAATTTATATTGGAGTTGCTGGATATGGACGGGACTGGGTGACCAATGTTTCGGGCATATGTCCCTCGCAATACACGAATACCATTGTGGCCGGGGCAAAGGCGGCGACTTTTGTCATGAACAAAGCGGCAGGTCTTGCTGCGAGCTATGGGGCCATCCCAAATTACAACCAGGTCTTTGGTGAGCAGACATTCACCTATCAAAAAATTTATTCAGGGGAAACGAGTTCTGGTTTAGCTACAACATGTACCGCTACTCGTACTGCCTGGTATCAAGATGCACGCTCATACGGTGCACGAGCATCTTTGGTTGCCAAGTATCAACTTGGTGGAATTGCAGCGTGGACATTTGGGATGGAAGACCCATCGGCAATGGAGGCGGTGAGGCAGGTCGCGGTTTCAATCGCACCAGATTTAGTATTAGCGACGATGTCGACAGATTCACTGACATCAACTTATGGAAGTCCAATAGCCATCAGTGGCACTTTTCAACGCTCGGATGGAACTCCTATTTCTGGATTAGCGGTTCATTTTGAAATTAAGTCGGCAAGTGATTCTGGATGGCGCGAGATTGGTCAATTGACTAGCAGTGACAAGGGGTCGGTCTCATCTTCACTCATTCTTTCGAAAACAAGTTCCTTACGTTTTACGACAGAAGGGAGTTGGGAACGTACGGCGTCGCAAAGTACTGAATTACCCATTCAGATCGGGCGACTCATTTGGGTGGACGCCCCAACAATGGGCACGGTCGGAGAACTAGGAGCCATTACCGGCTCAGTGCAACCCCACCAAAGCGACCTTCCGCTCTACCTCGAGAAATATGCCGCGGGCAAATGGATTTCATTTGGAGCAACCACGTCGGATTCACTTGGAAAATTTACCTTCTCAGTTACAGATAAAGAGCCGGGAATAAGTCGTTTTCGAGTTAGCGTGGTTGGAGATGATCAGTTCGATGTGAGCTCGTCTCCGATATTTGCCATACTTGTTCTGTAACAGAACTTTCCTGAAAGGGCGATAGGGAATGGTCAAGGTCGAAGAGAAGGCCGATGAACTCACTTTGCCATCTTTTTTGATTGAACGGCCTTGGGTGACAATTGTTTGGGATGATCCCGTAAATTTAATGAGTTATGTGACATACGTTTTTATCACCGTATTTAATTACTCTAAGGAAAAGGCAAACGAGTTAATGCTCAAGGTTCATAATGAAGGTCGAGCCGTGGTTTCATCTGGGAGTCGGGAAGAAATGGAAAGAGATGTTCAGCGATTGCACGAATTTGGTTTGTGGGCAACTCTCAGTCACGACGGCGAAAAGTGATGGTTTCATCTTCTGCATTCAATCGACATGGTGATGGATCTTTTATAGCAATCTTTGCTGACACCGAAAGAGAAGTCCTCACAAATCTCGCCGAACAACTTATCGAAATTTTGTCCGAACGCATTGATGCAGTGCATACCGACCCATTAGCGGCGATGGTTAATATGACGGGTCACGATTCTCCCCCTGAGGATGTAGTTCTAGCTCGATTACTTCCAAATGCATATGCAGATCCCGTTGACTCGGCGGAATTTCGCCGCTTTACCGAAGCAGAATTGAGGAGCAAGAAGAGGGCCCACGCGTTGCTACTCCGTTCTAACTTACTCAACTTAGAAAATTCAACCGTTCGGCTCCATAAAGAATCGGCTCTCGCGTGGCTGGGGGCAATCAACGACATCCGTCTGGCTCTGGGTGTGAGACTCAATGTCCAAGAGCAATCCCACGAGCAGTTGGAGTTACTTTCACCCGATGACCCAATGCGCGGCGTGTATGCCGTCTACACCTGGCTTGGTTGGTTGCAAGAAAGTCTTGTTCAGGCACTTATGGATGACGTAGATGACCCAGAGGATGTAGCGGAAGGTACTCAAGAAGATGAGGGAGCAAAGGTCGAAGATGATGGATGGGAGATCGAAACACTATGACTCTCTCAATATCTCAAGAATTTGTGGATGGGATTATTGCTCAAGCATATGCAGAACTTCCTAATGAAGCATGCGGAGTCATACTTGGCCCTGCCGGATCAGGCGAGGCGAGAAGGCTCAAGCCCATGATCAACTTCGCTGCTTCTCCTATTTTTTATGAGTTTGCACCAAATGATTTGCTCGCTTTGTATCGTGGATTAGACGACGTTGATGAAGAAATAGTCGTCGTGTATCACTCCCACCCTACTTCCGAAGCTCATCCATCTTCTTCAGATATTTCTTACGCCGGTGAGCCTGGGGCGCATTATGTGTTGGTTTCTACTCGGGAGGAGATCGCTCCAGAGGTTGAATTTCGTTCTTTTAGGATTATTAACGGTTCAGTGACGGAGGAAGAGATCGTCATTTCCCCAGCGAGCCCATAATTGGAATAATCACGCCATGACAATTGAGGTCCGAATTCCGACGATTCTTCGTCCGTACACAAAAGATGCCAAGGTCGTTGAAGCTCAAGGCACGACCTTGTCGCAGGTTATCGCCGACTTAGATTCACAATTTCAGGGCCTTGGGGAACGTTTGTTAGAAAAGGGGCAGCTTCGCAAATTCATCAATATCTACATCAACGATGAGGATGTGCGCTTCAGCGGTGGGCTTGATTCCACGACAAAAAATGGAGACTCAATTACGATTCTTCCCGCCGTTGCTGGCGGGCAAGACCCGACCGCGAGTTAGCGTGCAGGTAGGCTTCACATCATGAGCAACGCCCCCATTGGAATATTTGATTCTGGAGTTGGTGGGCTCACCGTGGCTCGATCAATTCTGGATCAGCTTCCCAATGAGTCGACTCTTTACATTGGAGATACTGCTCGCGGTCCGTATGGTCCACGTCCACTTGCCGAGGTAAGAACCTTTGCTCTTGAATCCCTCGATTTCCTCGTCGAGCAAGGTGTGAAGGCCCTCGTCATCGCTTGTAACACCGCAAGCGCTGCGATGCTTCGAGATGCTCGGGAGAGATATTCACTTCCAGTCGTCGAAGTGATTCAACCTGCGGTTCGTCGCGCAGTAGCGGCGACTCGAAGTGGCCGAGTCGGTGTAATTGGTACGCGAGCAACTATTGATTCGCAGGCTTACTTGGATGCATTTGCCGCCGCTCCTCACCTACACATCACTTCGGCGGCCTGTCCACTTTTTGTGGAATATGTCGAACGCGGAGAAACTTCAGGAGATGCGATTACTGAGATCGCTCGGAATTATCTAGCCCCTTTCATTTCTGACGATGTGGATACCCTCGTGCTTGGTTGCACTCACTATCCATTGCTTACGGGCGTCATCTCTTATGTCATGGGCAATGAGGTCTCGTTAGTATCCAGCGCTGAAGAAACTGCCAAGGACCTCTATAGAGTCTTGGTCGAAAATTCCCTTCTACGTCAAGCTCAGACGGATTTGCCTACTCACAGATTTCTCGCGACGGGCCATTCTGAGCCATTTGAGAAATTAGCACGCCGTTTTCTTGGACCAGAGGTGGGCCAAGTTCAGCGCCAAAATTTAATGACATCACGGAATGACTCGAATTAGCCGCATCATGAGGGGGATTTATGTCGCGCAATGACAATAGAGAGAACGCTGACCTACGACAGATTCGATTTACACGAAATTGGTTGGAGAATGCAGAAGGTTCTGTTCTGGTCGAATTTGGTAAGACACGAGTTCTCTGCGTTGCATCGTTTACGCCCGGCGTGCCGAGGTGGCTTAAAGATGGAGGCAAAGGTTGGGTAACGGCGGAGTACGCGATGCTACCCCGTGCCACTCATACTCGTTCTGACCGCGAAAGCGTTAAGGGAAAGTTGGGCGGGCGCACGCAAGAGATTTCCAGACTTGTCGGTAGATCTTTGCGGGCAGTTGTGAACACTCAAGCACTAGGTGAGAACACCATTGTAATCGACTGTGATGTTTTACAGGCAGATGGAGGAACTCGCACAGCGGCGATTACGGGAGCTTATGTCGCGCTTGCTGATGCGATCGAGTGGGCTAAAGAGAAAGGTTTTGTGGCTGCCAATGCTCGACCGCTCCTTGACTCTGTTGCAGCGGTAAGCGTTGGCATAATTGATGGTGTTCCAATGCTGGACCTGTGTTACGAAGAAGATGTTCGAGCCGACACTGACATGAATGTCGTCTGCAGTGGAGACGGAAAGTTCATAGAAGTCCAAGGTACCGCGGAAGGCCAGCCTTTTGACCGAGCGCTTCTCGACAAACTTCTAGACCTTGCACTGGCGGGGTGCAGAGATTTGACGCGATTGCAAAAAGAAGCTCTCGGAAAATAGCCTCAGAGTTCGTTATGCACCGATTAGTTTTAGCGACACGCAATTCTGGCAAGATTCGCGAATTTCGTAGAATTATTGAAGAGATCGCTCCCGGCCAGATAGAACTTATGGGCCTTGAGGAGTTTCCCGATTTAGCAGATGTCGAGGAGACTGGATCCACCTTCTATGAGAATGCCCTCCTGAAAGCGCAGACAGTGTGTCAAGCGACTGGAATACCTGCGATTGCGGACGACAGCGGACTTTGCGTAGATGCCTTGGGTGGATCACCTGGCATTTTTTCGGCTAGGTGGTCAGGAGTGCACGGTGATGATCTCGCGAATATTGAGAAAGTTCTTGCCCAACTAGATGACATTCCTGAAGAAGAGAGAACGGCACACTTTACGTGCGTTGCGGCTTTTGCTACCACAGATGGCACTTATCTAACTGATGAGGGAGTTTTACACGGTGTAATTTTAAGGGCGCCCAGGGGTGTTCAAGGATTCGGTTACGACCCAATCTTTCTTCCACGTGGAAGCGAACTATCACTGGCCGAACTCGATGCCTCGACTAAAGATGCGATCAGCCATAGAGGCCAATCTCTGCGAGCAATTGCGCCACGAGTTACGCAATTGCTAGGCGGCCTGCTGTAACCTTCTCGTATAAGGATATTCCTCGACGAAAAGATCGTTGAGCTACCCAAGGAGTGAATGTGGCTGTTAAGAAAGCAAGCGCAAAGAAGCCGGTCAAGAAGGCTGTTGCGAAGAAAACGGTTGCTAAAAAAGCGGTAAAGAAAGCTCCCGCCAAGCCCATCAAAAAGGCTGTTGCTAAAAAAGCGGTAAAGAAAGCTCCCGCCAAAAAAGTAGTGAAGAAGGTAGCCAAGAAAGCTGCCGTTAAACCAGTTAAGAAATCGGCTGTAAAGAAGTCTCCTGCAAAGAAATCTGTCGTGAAATCTGCAAAGAAGAAAAACGCTGTAAAGGCGAGTGCTCAAAAGAAACAGGTTTTGAAGTTTGACGTTCCTGAGGTGCCGGTTGTAATTCCTGCCTCTCGACTGGAAGTTGTTTCGACTCCCGCACCGGCACCTGCTTTTTCTCCTAGCGTTCCTAAGCCAGCACCCAAAGCGAGTGGCCCTTCAAGCCGAGTTGTGGTCGCTGTCGCTATCGGTTTGATTGTTTTAGTGGCAATTGTTTGGGCTCGATCTGGAAAGAATTCTGATGATGTGACGACCAAACCAACGGCTACTGCCACACTCACAACTGTGCCTTCTACATCTGCAAGTGCATCTGAGACCGCTTCAAGTACGCCATCGGCTACTCCTTCAGCGACGATTGCAGCACATGGCGCTCCGCAGGGAATTGTTGCTCACTACACAAAGGCAGGCGCAACAATCTTCTGGAGAGCACCTGCTGCGACTAATGGCCTCACTGGATATAACGTCGAAATTTCTGTTGGGGGAGGCGCATGGAAAACTATTTCGACAGTGCCTTCAACTCAGATGACACAGGATGTGAAGAAAGACAGCACTGATAGTTGGACTTCATTTAAAGTTTCAAGTGTTTATTCTGATTCGATGATAACTTCAGGAAAGGTTTTCGGTTTACCCGGCACTTTCTCATAGAGATTAATCCCCTGACGACTGACCTCTCATCACGAAGTTAGTCAAAGTATTCATTATCTAGTCCTCGCACGAATATGTGCGAGGGCTATTTATTTGCGTTGAGAGCTTCGAGAATCGCAGCTACGTATACATCAACGCCGGCCTGGACAAGATGGACTCCATCCGGACCGAAATATTCAGGATGTCCTTGTGAAAGTTCGTTCCAATCCACAACCACCGCTTGTGAGTACTTTGCTGCGTATTTTTTGATGAGGTCATCATTCCAGTCTCTCCATGGACGTGGAACTGCCGTATTTACAATGACTATTTTCGGCTGGTCGGCAATGAGTGAAAATATGGTGTCTACCTCTGCGGTCGTGAGCCGATTGTTATTGCCGAGATCCAAGACAATAGGTGCGTTAGCCATGAAAGGTTTGTCATGCTTTATCACGGAGATGAGTTCTGTGGCCTGACGACCAACCCGTGCATTAATGAGACCTATATGCGCGCTTTGATCTAAGGCAAAGCGGATACCTAATATGACTGAATCCCCGGTGACCCATAACTTGGCAGGCAGTGATGAGGCCGACGCTGATGGCGTAGCCGAAGGGGAAGTCTCCTGATGTGCTAGCGATGCTTTGAGTTGTGCTTGCTCTCGCGAACTTCGCGTTATTGCGTTTGCGCTCACCAAGGAAGCTGCGATGATTATTAAGAGCAGCGCCACGATTACTGTGGACTTTTGTCGCACGCGAACTCGCTTCGTGCGGTACTTCATTCCACGAAACCACGATTCAATCGTTCCATTGCGAACTGGCAGTTCTATCCACCGCAAAGAAATATCTGCAAGTGCAAAGACAATTAAAATTCTTAAGGTGTAGAGAGCCCACGTTTCACCTGCAAGATCAACTCGAGGTCGTGTAATTTGGAAAATAATCCAGTGCCACAAGTAGATCGCATATGACCTTTCGCCAATCCAGAGAATTGGTTTCGAACTTAATAATGGAGCGAAACGTGAGGCCGGATGCACCAGCGACGTAATGACGGCACAGGCAAAAATCCCCGCGAGTGGAAATGCGATTCTGTATAAAGTTGGTTCAGTCTCATTAATGAATAGAAAACAGGCGAGGATACCTATGAGTCCGATGACGCCGATGCCATCCACAAAATCTTGAGCACGTTGTGTAATTTTGGTACTGAGGTTTTGCGGAATCCAACTTACCGCGAGAGCCGCTCCAAGAAAGAGTCCAATGCTGTGAGTATCAGTTCCAAAATACACGTGGCTAACGCTTTGCCGATTCGAACTATCAAGTCGAAATGAGAGAAGCATGAGCGCACTTCCAGATATAGCAGCAATCACGAGGGCCGCACCTGGGATCATTTTCTTTCCAAATTGTTTGAGGACCACAAGCAAGATCAAAGGCCATACAAGATAAAACTGACTTTCAACGGCGAGGGACCAGGTGTGCTGCAGAAGCGGTGGGCGACCTATTGATTCGAAGTAATCTTGATGGCGGTAAACGAGCGCCCAGTTCATAACCCCAGTAAGTACAAATGGAATGTCAGTGAGGAATCTTTTTATTGCCTCAGGCGCCCAAACCCCAACAAATAGTGCGGTCGTCACAATCATAAAGAGGAGAGCCGGTAATAAACGGCGGGCCCTCGCAAGATAGAAACCTCGCAGGTCAAGTCCTCCGCTGCGCTGAATCGAGTCCAGCAGGAGGCGTGTAATTACGTAACCCGAAATTACAAAAAAAAGATCGACACCCAAGAACCCGCCTGGTATCCAAGAAAAGCCCAGGTGATAAAGGATGACCGCGATGACTGCAACAGCGCGCAACCCATCTACCGCGGGTATATGGCGCGCACTTCGAGTTTTTGCGGGTCTCTCCGCTAGTCGTTCAGACATTTATGTGTCCTAAAAATTATTTTCTTTTAGCGGTGCTTTTCTTCGCCACTTTCTTCGTTGAATTCTTAGTTGATGAACTTTTATCTTTCAAATTCCTAGAAGTTGAGCGCTTTGGCGAAGATGTACCGTTGCCCGGTGCATCAATGGCTGGAGTCGCACGCTCGCTCACGACGACTACGGGCTCAAGTTTTATCACTGTGTCGTCCGCATTAAGGCTTTGCAAAACATGCTTTTGAAGATCTGCTAGACGCACAAACGCAGAATCAAGTCGAGAACGTGATTGTTGTATTGCGTTCTCGGCAGCATCGAGTGATTGTGACTGCACTTTATACAGTCGTTCGGCTTCGGTAATAACTCCAGCAAGCCATTGACGATATTCAGTGATGTCATGGGCAGCCTCGCTGATGATGCGTTCACCTTCGCGACGCGCGCTGGTGGTGAGAATTGCCGCTTCACGCTTCTTGCCTTCCAAAAGCGTGTCCGCTTCGATTTCGGCTTTTTGCAAGACTTCTTGGGCATCAGTTTCTGCGGCCTGGAGATACTTGCGACCACGGGACTCCGCACTTGAAAGCAAAGACTTGGCCTTTTGGTCTGCAGTTTCGACCGTGTCTTTTGCTAAACGAGTTGTTTCGGTGAGAACGCGATCAGCGGTCGCTTGTGCTTTCGCTTCACGTAATTGCGCAGACTTGATAATTGTCATCGCGGTTTCAGTTGCAAGAATTTCAAATTCTTCTTTGGATAGCGCCGTGATATCACGACGAGATCGCAGATCGGCTAATTGAGCTTCGAGTTCTCGAATTCGTTCTACTGATGAGGGAGCGTTGCCTTCTTCGCTCTTAAATCCCACCCAGTTTAGAAAGGAGCTCTTCTCACTCATTACCGCTTGACCCTCTTTCTTTGTGGTGATAGTCCTAGACGCCCCAGCCTAAGGCTCCCAGCTCTGGTGCTCCTAGTTCTGGGCACCTAGTTCTGGGCACCTAGTTCTAGAACTGGGAAGATACTGGCCTGGTTAGATCCATACAACGACTCAACATGGGACAGATTAGAGCAAGCTCAGAGCGGTTCCAAAGGCGATCAGAGCCGGTAACGGCGAAGCCGCTGAGCAGGTTAGTGACGATAGATGGCGATCGAGACGCCGATGTACTGTGAAATCCAGGCCGCAATGACAAAGATATGAAAGAGTTCGTGAAATCCAAAGTAGCGGGCATATCTCCCAGGTTTTTTGAGAGCGTAGAAAATCGCTCCTACCGAATAAAACAGGCCCCCAATGAGGATTGGGAGAAGGATTGCTAAACCGCCTGAGCGATACATCTGAGGGGTGTAAATTACCGCTACCCAACCCAGCAGGAGATAGTTGGCGACATATAACCATCGGGGAGCCCCAAGCCAGAAGATACGTAAAGCCACTCCGATAAGAGCCCCCGCCCACACTATGGAAAGCATCAGGGTTGCGTCATGTCGGTTGAGCAGAGTTACGGCATAGGGAGTGTAAGAACCTGCGATGAGCAAATTAATATTGGCGTGGTCCCACCGTCGCCAAAATTTCTTTTTAGTAGGTGACCAAGGCACACGATGATAAATGGCCGAAACCGAAAAAAGCGTGATTGCGGTGATCGAATAGAGCGCTACTGCGAATTTAAGAGAACCCCTACTCAGGATGAAAAGAACGAGGGACGCCACGAACACCACAGGTGCTGCTCCTAGGTGAAACCATCCGCGAAGTTTTGGTGGAGGCACCGGTGCTTCGAGTACGGAGGATTTCATATGAGGACTCTACGCCCCTCGTTCTCTTTTTGTAGATAGCTCTCGGCTAGCCCCTAGCCGCATCAAATCCAGACTGAAGGTCAGCCTTAATATCGACGATGTTTTCCAGACCCAAACTCAGCCTCACCAATCCTGGCGTGACTCCCGCATCGAGCTGCTCTTGAGCACTCAACTGCGAGTGAGTCGTTGTGGCTGGATGGATAACTAGCGAACGGACATCCCCGATATTGGCTACATGGCTAAAGAGCGAAAGGGATTCAACGAAGCGCTTACCCGCCTCGATTCCACCTTTGAGTTCGAAAGAGAGCACAGCCCCAGAACCTTTAGGTGTGTATTCCTGAGCTAAGGAATGCCATGGAGAGGAAGGCAATGATGCGTAATTTACCGTTTCAACATCAGTATGGTTTTCGAGCCACAAGGCAACTGCCTTCGCATTCTCTAGATGTCGTTCAATTCGAAGGCTCAATGTCTCCAGACCTTGAGCAAGCAGCCATGCATTAAATGGACTTACAGCCGCTCCGATGTCGCGAAGGAGTTGAAGTCGAATTTTAAAGATGTAAGAAAGGTTGGCACCGAACGCCGATCCAACTCCCAAGGCTTGCGCATAAACCAAACCGTGATAGCTCGGATCGGGTTGATTGAAGTTTTTGAAACGTTCTGGGTACTGGGCATAGTCAAAATTACCTGAATCAACAATCGCTCCCACCACTGCATTTCCGTGACCAGAAAGAAACTTGGTCGCGGAATGTACGACAACATCGGCGCCATGTTCGATAGGACGCAAAACATAAGGAGTGGCGACTGTGTTATCTACGATGAGTGGCAATCCGGCTTCATGGGCAACGCTCGCAATTCCGGCGATATCTAGTATGTCGTTGCGCGGGTTCGCAATTGTCTCGCCGAAAAAAGCTTTAGTATTTGGGCGAATTGCGGCCTTCCAAGCAGAGAGGTCACTCGGGTCTTCGACGAAAGTTACTGTTACGCCAAACTTTGGAAGTGTGTAGTGGAAAAGGTTATAGGTGCCTCCATACAAACTTGGACTCGAAACAATATGATCGCCCGCTTCGGCAAGATTAAGAATTGCAAAGGATGTTGCGGCAGAACCTGATGCGAGAAGTAGCGCTGCTACGCCACCCTCTAGGGCAGCTAATCTTTGCTCCACCGCATCTTGTGTAGGGTTCATAATTCTCGTGTAAATATTGCCGAGTTCTGCAAGTGCAAAAAGATTTGCGGCATGAGTTGTGTCACGGAATTGATAGGCAGTTGTTTGGTAGAGCGGCAGCGCACGAGCGCCAGTGGTTGGATCTGCTACTTGACCAGCATGAATTTGCAATGTTTCAAATGACCATTGGGAACTGTCAGACATCTTTCTTTCTCACAATCTTGTTTGCTAAGAGGTGATATGGAATGAGGGCCAGACCATAGCAACGTAGCGATGAGAGTTCTCACGAGAGGTTCGTACGTGCGAAGGTCTTGCAGGTTAGAATGCTTCTATGGGCTTCCAAGCAAATGATCGCGAAATTATTTCTGGCTTAGGTGAAATTTCAATCCGAGGGATTGACGATCAATATGAAAGACCAGAATCATCAAGTATTTATGAAGATTGGGGTCCTATGGCCCCTGAGGCAAAGTCAATGCAGATACGTCGTTGGCTGATCGAACTTACGGATTTGACGGGAAATGTCATCCCTGTCGGAGATCTCTCTGCTCATGCCGTGTGGTATGGCCCAACCTTGTCTTCACGATCGATGAATATTGGAATAAGCATCGTTAATGATCTGCGGGGCAAAGGAATTGGTTCCATTGCACAACGGTTGCTAGCAGAGGAATTGCATCGTGAGGGGATTGTCCGCGTTGAAGCCGGCACAGATGTCGATAACGTCGCCGAACAAAGATCACTGCTCAAGGCGGGCTTCGTCCTTGAAGGTGTCCTTCGTCGAGCGCAAGGACGTGCCGACGGATTGCACGATCTTCAAGTGTGGTCCCACATTGGCTAGCTGGGCTTAAAAAGCAATGTTCATAATTCTTTAGTTATGAATGTTTTTGAATTCTAAGTTCACGAACGGATCTAAAAAGCAAAGGAACGAGAGAGGCAACCAAAATAATGACGCCTTCGATCATGAGTGTTTTGGATGTGCCAATCCATTCAGATAATGGTCCAGCCAAAGCAATTCCAATCGGGGCAATGGCGAAAGATCCCAAGACATCGTAAGAGACAACTCGAGAATATGACTCTTCCGGAATGTTGGTCTGCATCGATGTTCCCCAAATGACGTTGAAGAACTCAAAAGCAACTCCTGTCAGTACTGCTGAAATTATTACTAGTGGTAGCGCCGCTGTGAGACCAATAGAGAAATTCCAGAAGGCTGACATTGAAATGGCGATCATGCCCAAAACAAGCGGGCGCTTGAAATGAACCTTGATTGAAATGACTCCTCCGATGATCATTCCCGTAGTCAGCGCAGCGAGATTAAAGGACCAATCTCGTGGTCCATGGCCTCGCGTATTGAAGGCGAGGGGACCGAGCACTGTCATCGTGGCTTCGAAACAGAAATTTATGAAAGTGAAAGCCAGAACGACAACCACAACCCAGGAACGAGAACTGAATTCGCGCCAACCGATTTTGAGATCGTGGATCATTGAGTTTTTTTCCGCGCGCACCAGAAGAGGCAAGTCGATCTGCCAGACAAGTATTCCTGCAATGAAAAATGAGAGGGCATCTATCAACAGCGCTAAACCTGGACCAAAGAAAGTGACGATCGATCCACCAATGAGGGCACCAAGTACCACCGCAAAATTACTGATGAGCCCCACGACGGCGTTGCCCTTTTGAAGAGATTCTTTCGGCAAGATCTCAGGTAGCACGCCAGAAAATGCTGGCCACCAGAGAGCATTGAGAACCCCAAAAAGTCCTCCCATCAAACAAAGAAGCGGGATATTGGCGAACCCTGCGATGAAGGAGATTGCGCTGACAGATGCAAAGGCACTTCCGATGATGTCTGCGCCACCGACAATTCTGTTTCGTTTAAAACGATCTCCGATAACACCTCCAATGAGCATGAGGAATATCGTCGGAGCAAAGCGAGCAACCATGACAAGGCTAAGGTCTCCGGCGCTTGATCCTTTGAGCGAGAGAACTCCGTAAGCGAGAGCCACGGGGGAGAGTCCATTCCCGACGTTTGATACGAAGCGCGCACAGATTAGATGGATAAACCCTCTATTTTGTGAAAGATCTTTGAGGTCTGCGATCATTTATTTGATCACGAATTTATGTCTTTGATTTTTGCCGAGCAATTCAAAACCGATTCGTTTATAGACACCATTGCTCGTTGGGTTAGTTGCATCCGTGAAGAGCATGACATGAGCGCCGGCATCAAGTAATTTTTGTGACACGACCGCAGTGACAGCAGCAGCGTAGCCGTGACCTCTCACGGCGGGCGGAGTATAAACAGGGCCGATTCTTCCAACAAATCCGTTAGGAACTTTGACAATTGGAGCATGACCCGCAAGTGAAACTAGTCGCCCCTCGTTTTCCCAGAATAAGTATGAACCTCTTTGTATACCTTCGCGGATGGTCGCGGCGGGATCTGTAATGAGCGCTCCAGATTCCGCGGCGAAGGATTCCATCCATTCGCTGAGAAGATCAAAATCTTCCTCGGTCGCAATTTTCGCTTGGCCGGTCACACGTGGAGTCACTAAGTTCCCTAGCGTGTAGAGAAGTTCATCACCGGCCAATTCGGTCGACCGATGAGACCCTACACTGCCCATAGCGCGATAGGCCGCTAGAAAATATTCCAATTCTTTCAGTGGGCCAGCAACTTCCGGCAGATCATCATCATGTAAGACGACGGCTGCTGCAAGTCCGGTAGCCGATTTTCGCGACATGGGCGAGAGAACCATTCCGTGAGGCGCTGTTCGCATCGCCAACCCAACCACCCTTTG
>JANYDL010000002.1 GCA_025363635.1 Actinomycetes bacterium | reverse complement strand
CTTGGTCGAGCGGACCAGAAGTTCGCTCCTTACCATGGAAAAAATGGAGAGATTTCGGGGACACTTCTACAATTGGTACGACACTCAGTCACTGAGACCGCTGCCACCTCATTATGTTTCAACCGTAGATAGCGGCAACTTATGTGGCCTGCTCATGACACTAGGTCGCGGATTGACTGCCCTCCCGTCAGAACCCATTCTGCCAATTCAAATATGGCAGGGTCTCAAAGACACTCTGACCGTGATGATTGATGGCGTACAGCTTCCCGACGCGCTGACTAAGTCCATAGAAAGTCTCAAGCAACGACTTGATGCTCCCATCAGGTCCCTATCCTGGGCACTTGCGACTGCCCGCGCTATTCAGACAGAATTGAAGAATTTTGATTCGTTGCCTGCAACTGGCGAAAACGGCGCTTTCCAATGGGGAAGAGCCGCTTTAGCAAAACAATCCGATGATTGTGTGGCTGCAACGATAACAGCTTTCGCTCCTTGGGGTCTTTTGCCCGGGCCCCCTCAAAACGCATGGGACCAATCGCTATTTGATTTGGACCAGATCCCGACTATTGCGGAGGTGGCGAAACTCGGTCACACCGCATTGCCATTGATTGTTATGCGGGCAAGTCAAGCAACCTCGCCGGATGCAAAACAATGGCTCACAGCCCTCCACCAGGCCATCAGAGAGGCCAGTGATCGGGCCGCTCAGGTTATCACGACAATTGAAGGACTCTGCAAGCAATGCGAAAGCCTATCTACTGTGGACTACGACTTCCTTTATGACAAATCCCGCCATCTGCTGGCCATAGGCTACAATGCGACCGATCACCGTCGAGACGATTCGTTCTATGATCTTCTGGCTTCGGAAGCCCGCCTTTGTAGCTTTGTCGGCATCGCCCAAGGGCTACTTCCTCAAGAACACTGGTTCGCTTTAGGACGTTTACTGACCACCTGGAAGGGCGAGCCCACTCTCATTTCTTGGAGTGGCTCCATGTTTGAGTATATGATGCCACTTTTGGTCATGCCGACCTTTCCCCAAACCTTACTCGATCAAACGTATCGAACCTCAGTAGAAAGACAGATCGAGTATGGCGCACAACGTGGTGTCCCGTGGGGGGTCTCGGAATCTGGCTACAATCTGACTGACGTCCAGCTCAATTATCAATACCGGGCCTTTGGCGTCCCCGGGCTGGGCTTAAAACGAGGTCTCGCAGATGACCTCGTTATCGCTCCTTATGCCTCAGTCATGGCGCTCATGGTTGCGCCTGCGGCCGCATGTGAAAATCTCGATCGCATGACGAAGCTTGGCTATGAGGGAAAATTTGGCTATTTCGAAGCGGTGGACTTCACCCCCTCCCGTCTGGCTGGCCAAAAGAGCGTTATCATCAGATCATTTATGGCCCATCACCAAGGCATGAGCTTTCTTTCGCTGGCACAGGTTCTGCTTGGTGCCAAAATGCAGCACCGCTTTCAATCGGACCCCCTGTTTAGAGCGGCTGAACTGCTGTTACACGAACGCGTCCCGAAAACCGCGACGATCTATCCACACGCTCCTGAGGTGTCAGATGTGGCACGGATCGCAGAGACTCCCAGCGCCACGTTGCGAGTCATTAATACACCGGACACTGCAAGGCCTGAGGTTCACCTCCTTTCCAACGGTCGCTACTCTCTCATGATCACCAATTCTGGCGGTGGCTACAGCCGTTGGAAGGACTTGTCCATTACTCGATGGCGCGAAGATCCCACCTCCGACAATTGGGGCACGTTTTGCTATGTGAGAGACTTGGAGACGGGCAAGGTTTGGTCCTCGGCTCACCAGCCGATGCTTGTCGATTCAGATCACTACGAAGCTATTTTCCCGCAGGCCAAAGCCGAATTTCGGCGTCGCGATCAAGAGATCGAACTTCACACAGAGATTACCATTTCACCTGAGGACGACATAGAACTGCGGCGTTTTTCATTGACCAATCGGTCGTCGCGGAAACGCATGATTGAGTTAACAACCTATGCAGAAATCGTTCTTGCTCCCCAAGGAGCTGATGAGGCCCATCCCGCATTTAGCAATCTATTCGTCCAGACAGAAATTGTGCGAGAAAAACAGACTATTCTCTGTACGCGCCGACCTCGTTCGGACGGAGAGAGCACCCCGACCGTCATGCACCTGATGAGCATCCATGGCTCAGCTGTTGGGGAGATGACATACGAAACGGATCGCTCGAAATTCCTCGGCCGAGGTCGCTGCACCGATAACCCAATCGTTTTGGAATCTCTTGGCAGTTTCGGTCAAACTGAAGCCTCGAGCAACGGTCTCTCGGGAACAGACGGTTCCGTTTTGGATCCCATTGTCGCCATTCGGTGCTGCGTTGAAATCGAGCCTGAGCAGACGGTCAGAGTCCATGTCGTCACTGGAGTCGGTGACACTCGAACGGCTGCCCTGCACTTGGCCGAAAAGTATCATGACCGTCACGTCGCCGACCGGGTTTTTGAATTGGCATGGACACACCGACAGGTCGAGCTACGGCAACTCAATATTTCGGAGATGCATGCCCAGGTCTATGCACGCCTTGCAAATTTCGTGATCTATACCAACCCGGCGCGCCGTGCGTCGTCTACCGTACTAACGAAGAACCGAAGGGGCCAGTCTGGGCTGTGGGGGTTCGGGATTTCCGGCGATTTACCAATTCTTCTGCTCAAAATCGCGACCGGCGACAATTTAGAAATCGTCCGTCAAACGATTCAAGCCCACGGATATATGCGCCGCCTGGGACTCATGACAGATCTCGTCATTCTAATTGAAGAAGAATCCGGCTATCGTCAAATTCTCGTCGAACAAACCATGGCGCTCATCTCAGCTGGAGATGCACTGCACCTCGTCGATCATTCGGGTGGGATTTTTGTTCGACGGGGGGACCAAATGTCCCAGGAAGATCGCGTCCTAGTCCAGACGGTCGCGCGAGCCGTTTTCAATGGGAGCGAAGGAACTCTGACCGAACAGCTCGAACGCAGGAGCCGCGCGCCAACTCCAATCCCCCCGCTGATCACCAGCCGGAAACCAGGTTTTGATGAAACCGGACTGGATATCGTCCCCGCCCAGCCGGATCCAGATAGCCTTCTTTGCGCCAACCAAATGGGTGGTTTTTCCCCTTGTGGGAGAGAGTACCGCATCACCACAACTCCTGGTTCGTTAACCCCGGCCCCCTGGGTGAACGTCCTTGCCAATCCACATTTCGGCTCGGTGGTGTCAGAAAGTGGGTCTTCGTATACGTGGTGTGAAAATGCCCACGAATTTCGGCTAACCCCTTGGGAAAATGATGCCCTTTCAGATCGCTCCGGCGAAGCGTTCTACCTTCGCGATGAGGAAAGCGGCGCATTCTGGTCGCCAACTCCCCTACCAGCACGCGCGGAGTCGCCATACGAAACGTGCCATGGCTTTGGCTATTCGACGTTCAAACACACAAGTGCCGGAATTGCCTCGCTCTTGACAACATTTGTCGCGATCGATGCCCCAGTCAAAGTGACTGTGATCAAAATGCGCAACACATCGGCGCGTACACGCCGCATAAGCTTAACCGGATACTGCGAATGGGTTCTTGGGGAGTTGCGCACCCGGTCGATGATGCATGTAACCAGTGAGATCGACCCCACAAATGGTGCCGTGTTGGCACATAACCCCTACCACCCAGAATTCTCTGGGCGCTTGGCATTTTTTACTGTCAGCGAAAGTGAACGCTCTGTAACAACAGACCGCAGTGAATTTCTTGGGCGCAATGGCACACTTCGCAATCCACTCGCCATGAGGAAGGCCCGCCTGTCGGGGAGAACAGGTGCCGCCTTAGACTCTTGTGCAGCGGTGCAGACAGTACTTGAGATCGAAAGTGGCGAAGAACGCATCGTCTCCTTCGTTCTCGGTGTCGGACGGGATGAAGAAGATACCCGTACTCTCATTCGCCGCTTTGGGTCAAAGTCCTCAGCATCCCTCGCGCTCGAAGAAGTCATAGATTTTTGGCAAAACGCAATCGATGCGGTCCAAATCAAAACGCCGGACTCATCCCTCGACATTCTTGCCAACGGCTGGCTAACCTATCAGGGCCTCGCCTGCCGCATTTGGGCCCGAAGCGGCTATTACCAATCAGGGGGTGCCTACGGTTTCCGGGATCAGCTACAAGACTCGATGGCTCTGTTGCATTGCAAGCCACGCCTGCTCCGTGAGCATCTCCTGCGTTGTGCGGCCCGCCAATTTCCCGAGGGAGATGTTCAGCACTGGTGGCATCCTCCCTCTGGTCGTGGTGTTAGAACAAGATTTTCTGACGACTATTTGTGGCTACCCCTAGCAACAAGCCGTTACGTCGTGAGTGTCGGGGACATTGGCGTTCTAGATACGCGCGTCCCTTTCATTCTTGGGCGCGAAGTGAAGCCGGACGAAGAGGCGTACAGTGACCTTCCCACCCAGTCCGAAGAGACTGCAACAC
>JANYDL010000096.1 GCA_025363635.1 Actinomycetes bacterium | reverse complement strand
ACCTACCGGGGTTCAAGGACCTACTGGGGTTCAAGGACCTACTGGAGTTCAAGGACCTACAGGTGTCGCAGGTGCAACAGGCGTTCAAGGACCTACAGGTGTAACCGGGGCAACCGGTGCAACAGGCGTTCAAGGACCTACAGGTGTAACCGGGGCAACAGGACCTACAGGCTCAGCAGGTACCACAGGCTCCGTTGTTAATATCTTGACCGGGACAGGCGCCCCAGGCGGCGCGACTGGCGGGATTGGTGATATTTATTTCGATACTGCTGGAACATTGATCTATGGGCCTAAACTCGTTGCAAATAGCTGGCCAGCTGGTGTCGCTTACCTCGGAACCAATTTGACTGCTGTGTATGCCCCACTGGCGAGCCCGACTTTCACTACAAGTATAAATAGCTCATCTGCGTCGACGACTTTATATGCCACGCCTACCACGATTACCGAGGGCGCTGCGCTTACAACCTTTACCTTGGGCGGCACTCCCACCTCTGCGTTGACAGCCAACTTCTTCGGCAACGCGACGGCGAACACGGTTACAAAGACCATCAATATTGGAACTGCTGGGTTATCGAGTTCGATAACTAACATCAACATTGGTTCCGCGGTCGCAGGCGCGACTGGCACGACCATCCTCGGTGGCACCGCCCTCGATAGCTCTGCCGCCTCATCTTCCTTTACTTTATTTGCCACCCCTACGACGCTCACTGAGGGCGCTGCGTTAACGACGTATACCTTGGGCACTCAAACTGCAGCAGGTTTGACCGGCAATATATTTGCTCAAGCCACTGTTTCGGGTCAGACGAAGACACTGAACATCGGTACTGGTGGCGCATCGGGTTCCATCACTAATATAAATATTGGCTCTTCAGCAAGTACAAGTGGGACAATCACTCTCAACGATAATGTGGTATCTACCGGCCTAATCGGAACGGGAGCTGCGGCGCCAACTATGGCTTCGACAGCCACTATCGCTCCCACGACTCAGATTGTATTTATATCGGGAAACATTAGCATTTCGAGCATCACGGCCCCATCACCTATTAGCTTGGCTGGTGGTCAGATAACACTTATTCCTACAGGAGCATGGAAGACCCTAACTAGCGGGAACATCGCAATCGCTTCAACAGCCGTAGTTAGTAAGGCTTTGATAATGACTTATGACGCATTTACAGCGAAATGGTATCCGTCCTACTAGTAGAGGATTTTCTTGGGTTTCGTAATTCGTGTAACGTTGCTCTAGTTCGGGACCGACGCCTCATGTGGCACTACAATTGGATAAATCGTGGACAGCATATGAAGGGTGAGGGGTAGTGGGCGAAGATAATTTAGAGGAGGTCACCAGCCCTAAGATTGATTCCACGTCGTATGAACTCGATGCGCCGATACTAAGAAGTAAGAAGTCGCTGAAACTATTGATGCTCATTTCGGCTGGAGTTGCTGTTGTTGCACTTGTATTCGGTGCCTTTTATTTCGGATCACGCCTGAACCAACCGGGTGACGCCCAAAAGTTGCAAGGTACGGTTGCTTTGTCCGAGCATGGGCTCAGGGATCTGGTCAATCGCCAGCACCTCACGGTCTATTGGACAGGTGCTGTGTCGGGGAATAAGTACACCCTATTTATCCCGAAGGCTGGGGCAGCCGTCGTGCGTTATTTACCCCCTGGGACAATCATCACTGATACATCCTCGACATTTCGGCTTGTGGCGACCTTCATTCAAAAGAATGCATTTGTCCTCACAAGTGCGGCAATTTTGCAAAAGACCAATCTTGGGTTCGTAAACATTGACGGCAATGCGGCCTACTACCTGAAGACCAGGCCGACCAATGTATTTGTCGGCCTTAAGGGCAAGGACATTCAGATAGAAATCTTCGACCCTGGACAAGGTCAAGCAGTTGCCCTCGCGTTATTCAAAGGTCAAATAATTCAAATAAAGTGAGCAGTATTTGATTTCCAGTGGACGTGTATTGAGCCTTTTCTACGCTTGGCTAGTACAATGAGAACTTCCAAGTAGACGCAAAAAGAAAGGTCTCTAACCGTGGTTGAACTTACCCCTGAAAACGAACCCATCTCGGGAACTGAAGACAAAGGTTATGCAAACAAAAAGGCAGCGGAAGGAAGCGCAAGCGCCAAGCGCTCGTCCCGTCTACTTGTCTTTTTTCTTGTATTAGTTGTTCTCACGGTCGGCGGCTATGTGTTTGTTTCCAAGTCCAGCAATAGCGATGTGGACAAGATACAAGGCAAGGTCGCTCTGTCGGCGCAGGAACTAATAGATGTCGTGGCTGCTAAGCGTCTCACTGTTTATTGGGTCGGCCCGCAAGAAGGTGCCAAATATTCGCTCATTGTTTCAAGTCCTACACTTGCTTATTTGCGATATTTGCCTGGTGGAGTGGGACTTACGGACACAAAAACTTTGTTTAGGATTATCGGCACTTACTCGATGAAGGATGCTTTCACGGTAGTTACAAATACTGGTAGCCTCCTTGGCAATGTCGGGTTTACAAACGCTGACGGTAATTCGGTATTTTATAGCACCAGTAGAACAACCAACGTTTATGTAGGAATCAAAGGTAAAGATACTCAGGTTGAGATTTACGATCCTGGTGCCGACCAGTCTGTCGGAATGGTGACGATCAAGGGGCAACTTCGACGTGTCGCTTAAGAAAAATCGCCTTCGTACTAACTTTCTACATCTGAGATCAACCTTTGTCGTAGTTATCTTTCTGTGATCCGCCGTACGCGGGCTTTTGTCCGTTTACTAATCCATCTTCTTCGTCGCCACCGCCGGCAATGGTCGGTTTAGCCCCGGTTGTATTTGTAATTCCTCCCGTAATGCCGGTCGTTTTGTGGGCGGTAAATGATGGCGGTTTCACGAACATGGCTGCAGCCAAAATTGCCAGTGGGATTCCAACTATCAATATTCTTTTCATTCAGATTCCTGCTTTCGCAATTGCGGAGGCGAGTGAACGTCTCCATCCATCACTCGTGTAACTAGCACCACTGACACCTGCAACATTTGAAGATTGTGTTGCGATGGTTTGTTGAATCAAATACGGAATGGATTGTTGCGCAATTGATTTGGAACGCTGATCACCGTTGGGGTATTGGAGCGCGCTTACTTTTGTAATCTTTCCATTCGTGACTGTAATTTGAACTTGAACAGGACCCCATTGGGTATTGGCAGTATTTCCGGCAAATACGCCACTCTTGCCCGACGCTGCCGGAACAGAGGGTGTGCCCGCGCCTTTGCCCGATGCTCCTGTCTTGCCCGTTGTACCGCTGGGTGATGCACTTGCTACACCCGAACTTGTAGTTGTTGTGGTCCCAGTATTCGTGGCAACTCCGACGGCATTAACCGCGTGAAGTTGAGGTGGGTGATACGCCACCACCGCAACGACGCCCCCGACAGTTCCAGTGGCGAGAATCGCAATTTTACGTAGCATGAGTTATCTCCTAGTCGCCGTGGAAAGCGAAAGCTTCATCGTGGAATCGATCCTTCGGAATCCCGGCATCAAAGGCAGCTTGTCGAACAGCTGATACGAGTGGTTCTGGCCCACAAATATAAATTTCAGCATCTCGAAATTGCGGAACTAGCTTTTCGATGTAGGCCTCGTTCATCGGATGAAGGTTGCGCGATCCCACCAGATAATGCACGCGGGCCGCCATTTTCTCAGCCAAAAAGTCGAGTTCTGCTCGGAGTACGAGATCAGATTCGTGTGATGCTCGAAAGAGAACATCGATTTGCGTGTTGTTGGGAAATTCTTCCATGATGGCACGCAGGGGAGTGATACCAACTCCACCGCCGATGAGTACGACATGACGACCCACTTGAGCATTCTTCGAAGTAAAAATTCCGTAAGGGCCCTCAATAAATACCCGCGCCCCAGGTTTCATATTCACCAGCGCCTTGGAGTGATCACCCAAGCCTTTAACCGTGATTCGCAGATGAGAATTTGTGGGTGGCGCCGAGAGCGAGTAAGGATGCGACTGATACCAGTCATTCTTGGTAATGAATCTCCAACTGAAAAAATTTCCTCCGACAGCATTGAGCTTAAGCAGGTTTCTACCTTTGATATAAATCGAAATGATTCCGGGTCCTTCGTGAACAATCTTTTCGACCCGCAATTGATGGCGGACCGAACGAGCTAGTGGAATTAAAACTCGCCAAATTAAAATCGCGAATGCAACAAAAAGGTACAACGCAATCCAGTAGTAACGAGCAAGTTTATTGGTAATAAACATTGCCCCAGTGAGAATCTGATGCATGAATGAAAGGGCGATTGCAAGGTAGGTATATAGGTGTAGCACCCACCAAGTTTCGTAGGTCATTCGAGCGCGGAACTCTCGATAAGAGGAAACCCCCGCAAGTACGAGCAGCAAAAATCCCACGGTCGCAGGAAGCATCCATGGATAGGTTCGGATCATGGTCCACAGCGTCCGGCCAATCACGTTCTGATCCGAACCCGCATATCCAATGACGACCAAGAGCACATGTAAGGAAATGAAATAGAGAGAATATGGGGCAGTTTTTCGATGCCAGGTCACCAATCGATCATGACCCACAGCCTGCTCAATCCATGGAATTCGAGCGATCATGAGGACACCGATAATCGCCAAATATGAGCCAACGAGGGCACAGAAGCGTGAAGTTGTCGTGATAATCGGATACACACCCGCAAAATCGGTTGCGCTCAGTGAGATAATCTGGATTGCAACCGTGAGACCAAGGCCAATTCCAGTGAAGAGCGTGGCTTGATCAGCCACAAATCGCTTTTTCATCTTCCCTAACCCCGTTGTCCCTAACCCCGTTGTCTAGAACCGCAGATAACCGGAGCCTTTGCTATGAAGCCTCGTTGGTCTGCGACAGTAGAATTCTATCGGCGTTTGTTGAGGCGGTATCTTTGGATGGAGGGGAGGCACTCATGGCACATTTGGAACGTTTTGGAAGTTACGTCATCCTCGCTCTCTCCCCTAAAGAGAAGATTTTTGCTTTTCATTCTTCTCCACAGGCGCGCTATGACGAAATAGTTTCTGTGCGAAAAATCGATAAGGCATGGAGCTGGAAAGTGATGCGTGGCCTTAGGGCTCCCGGTAGTGGCCTGCCCGGTCTCGTCGCTCTTGGGACGTGGAGAGTGCGTCGTGGAAAAAATTTCCTGGCGGTATATGGAAAAAAACCCGCATACGCGATTACTTTTTCATCGGGAGATTTCAATCAGTGGATAGTTACCCCAGATAATTCAGCCGAAGAAATGCGCGCGATGTTTAAATTTGATGAAGGTAAGTAGTTCCAAAGAAGTGGCTCC
>JANYDL010000091.1 GCA_025363635.1 Actinomycetes bacterium | reverse complement strand
TTGGTCACCGGTAGCACCAGTTGCTCCGGTGTCACCTTTGGCTCCAGTAAATCCTTGTTGACCTTGAGCTCCGGTATCACCCTTGGCTCCCGTTGAACCAGTGGCTCCGGTGGCACCTGTTGCGCCGTTAGTTCCATTAACTCCAGCAGCACCGGTGTCACCTTTGGCACCGGTTGCGCCGTTAGCTCCAGCAGCACCGGTGTCACCCTTTGAACCTTGAATTCCTTGAATTCCTTGGGCACCGGCAGCACCGGTGTCACCCTTTGCGCCAATCGCTCCAGTAAATCCTTGTGGACCTTGAGCACCGGTAGCACCCGTTGCCCCGTTACTCCCATTTAGACCATTTACTCCTGCTGCGCCTGCAGCCCCTGTATCGCCCTTGGCTCCTGATGCACCAGTGGCACCAGTTTCACCTCGAAGACCTTGAAGACCCTGAATTCCTTGAGAACCGCTAACGCCAGCGGAGCCCGCTGATCCGGTATCACCCTTAGCGCCCGCCGCGCCAGTTTCGCCCTTAGCGCCTTGAACTCCTGTAAATCCCTGAGGACCTTGAGCACCGGTTTCACCTTTTGCACCTTGGACACCTTGGACACCTTGAGCTCCCGTGTCGCCTTTGACCCCTTGAATTCCTGCAACTCCTTGAGCGCCCGTCGCACCAGTGTCGCCTTTAAGTCCTTGAATGCCTTGAGTTCCCGTTAAGCCCTGAGCGCCGGTTGCTCCAGTGTCACCTTTTGTGCCGGCTGCACCGGTTGCTCCGGTGTCACCTTTTAAACCAGTAAATCCTGCGGCACCAGTGGCACCTGTGTCACCTTTTGGGCCGACAGCACCTGTTGCACCCGTATCACCTTTAGGTCCTGATGCACCGGTGTCGCCTTTTGCACCGGTGAGAGTAACGCCAGTCGGTTGCACCGTACCGTTATCACTTACGGCAAGTGGACCTAACGGTCGCGCAGCTGGAGTTTCTGTTGCTTGCGGTGTTGCAATTACTTTTACAGTTGTATCACTTGAGTTGTTATTTACAACCGTTGAGTTGTTTTGCGTTGAAACACTGGCTTGCAAAGGCCCAAGAGGTTGAACTGTGGTTCCTTCAACTTTTGTTTGAATGTTAGCTTGCAACGGTCCAAGTGGTTGTACTCCACCACTGACGACCTTTGTCGTTTGCGAATTAGTATTATTTTGCACCACATTTAAAGGACCTTGCAATTGTGTGTTTACTTTCACAACCGTTGTTGTAGTGGTATTGGTGAAACTAGTTTTTGAAGAATTAGAAGAATTAGAAGAGTTTGAAGAAGAAGTAGAACTTGAAGAACTTGAAGAAGATGAACTTCCGGATGTGTTGACAACTATTGGTCCGAAGGCCGAAGCTTTTCGAAGACCAGCAGAAGAAATTTTTGCGCCAATACCTTTGGATAAAACTGTATTACTTGAAATGAGTGCTGCCCCTGATGCAGGCGTTGTGAGAAATGACGAAACGACAAAGAAAACTAAAGGCAAGATTAAAAAGTTACTCCTGCGATTAGTCATTTTGATTAGAGAATGTTTTTTCAAAATCTCCCGTTTCGTACGTTGGTAATAGACGCAGTTGGATCAAATGTGATGCTCAACATACCAGTAGTCTAACGGTTGTCAAAGTGGAAGACGCGCCAAAAGTCAGTGATTACCAAGGACTTTACAATCTGTAAAGTTTTTTTTCGAATATTTGTAAGATCTAGATTTCAAAAATTTAACTTTGAAAACGAAAAACATTTCGCAAAAAATACATTCCTATTTAATTCGTTGCTGCTTCATTATTTTCTGCAGCGGCCAATTGTCCGCACGCACCATCTATTTCTCGCCCTCGTGTATCTCTTACCGTTGTTGGGACACCGTAACTTTCAAGAATTCGCACAAACTCCGCCTCATCCTCCTGTCGTGACGCGGTCCACTTAGATCCAGGAGTCGGGTTGAGTGGGATTAGGTTGACATGTGCGTTTCGGTTCTTAAGAAGTCGACCCAAAAGATCAGCTCTCCAGGACTGATCATTGATATCGCGAATCAGGGCGTACTCAATGGAGTATCTGCGGCCAGTCTTCGCAGCATAGGCATCAGCCGCGGCAAGAACTTCCTTCACTTTCCAACGGGAATTAATTGGTACCAAGCTGTCCCGCAATTGATCATCAGGTGTGTGCAGCGAAACGGCTAACGTGACCGGCAGGCTTTCATCCATCAACTTTTCAATTCCATTGACTAATCCGACAGTTGAAACTGTCACAGAGCGAGCGCTGATTCCCAGTCCATTCGGATTTGCTTCCGTGATATTGCGCAATGCGCGTATCATCGAATTGTAGTTAGCCATCGGTTCGCCCATTCCCATAAAAACAATATTTGATAGTCTCGTTGGGCCACCCGGCAATTCCCCAAGTGCGCACGCGCGCGCGGCAGCAACAATTTGAGCGGTGATTTCTCCCGCAGTTAGATTTCGAGTTAGACCGGCTTGTCCGGTTGCACAAAAAGGGCAATCCATACCGCAACCAGCTTGCGAAGAAATGCAAACAGTCGTGCGATCTGAGTAGCGCATCAATACAGTTTCGATGAGAACACCATCGTGAAGTCGCCACAAATCTTTCCGCGTCATTCCATTGTCACACGTCACCGATCTAACGAGATTTATCAAAGTTGGAGTAAGCAAATCAGCTATCCTCGCCCGATCTCCAATGGGAATATCGGTCCAACTTTCGGCATCAGATGCAAAGTGAGTGAAGTAATGGTTGGAAATTTGGTTTGCCCGAAATGCAGGCAGACCCTGTGCTTCCGCAAACGCGCGTCGATCCTCGGGGGAAAAATCCGCTAAGTGTTTAGGCGCTTTTCTGCGTTGTACCGGCTCGTCGAAAACTAGGTTGATCTCGCTTGGCTTATCAGGACGAGTCACAAATATCTCTTTACGATTTCAAACGCGAGCCACACGGCCGGGGCTGAGAGCAACGCTGAATCCAAGCGATCGAGAATTCCACCATGACCCGGAAGGATCGATCCCATATCCTTAATTGCCAGATCTCTCTTCAATCCACTTTCGATGAGATCACCCCCTGTGGCGGTGAAGACGACCACGAACCCCACGAGGGCACCAATCCACCAATGTTCGTGCATCAAATAGTGAAAACTCAGAGCGCCTCCGAGGACCGTAAAAACTACAGAACCAGCCAAACCTTCCCAAGACTTTTTCGGACTTATTTTTGGGACCAATGGATGCTTTCCAAAAAGTACGCCCACTAAATAGCCGAATGTGTCATTGCAACTGATCAACACAACAAAGGTCATAACACGATATAGCCCGTCGAAGGGGCGCGCCAAAAGAATCAGAAAACCAGCCAGAAATGGCAAATAAATCAAAACAAGAGTTGTCGCCGTTGCTTTCTTTACAAAACCCTCTGGACCTTTTCGCAAAAGGAGAATCAAGAGATTCGGAAGACAAAAAGCCGTTGCAATCGCGAGTCCCGCCAGACTCCCACGCCAAGTGGAAAGAGTGAGTACAACTGTCGCAAAGGCTAGAGCGGGGAAAGAAATATTCGTGTCAGATCTCTCGAATGCTCGCACGATTTCTCTGATTCCAAGAATGACAGCCACCCCGATAAAAATTGCGAAAAGTTCGCGATGAAAAGCCAGTGCAAACCAAATTATGAGAAGCAAGGTCCCACTTACGAGAATTGAGGGAAGCAGCTTTCGCCCGGCGCGGTCATTAATTCGGCCGTTAAGTCTATGCAGATCATCCATGCCTGTAATGAGAACTCTCAGACTTCGAGAAGTTCAATCTCCTTGTGCTTGACTAAATCGTCAATCTTTGCGACATGATCCGAAGTCAACTTTTCCAATTCTTTTTCACCTCGAGTCAAATCATCTTTCCCGATCAAACTGTCTTTTTCCAATTTCTCTAGAATTTCCTTTGCGCTTCGACGGATATTGCGCAATGAGACTTTTGAATCCTCACCCTTTGTACGAACCACTTTTATGTACTCTTTACGTCGCTCTTCAGTTAATTGAGGAAAATTTACGCGAATCACAACTCCATCATTTCCTGGATTAACTCCGAGATCGGATTCACGAATCGCCTTTTCGATAGCGGCCATTGCCCCTTTATCAAAGGGAGAAATAATTGCCATTCGCGCTTCAGGAACTTGGAAAGAAGCCAGCTGCGATAAAGGGGTGTAGGTACCGTAGTACTCGACCATGATCTTGTTGAAGAAAGATGGGTGTGCCCGACCAGTTCTGATGGTTGCAAAATCCTCTTTTGCAACCTCAATCGCCTTATCCATCTTTGTTTCGGCATCTTTTAATGTGGTTGCGACATCACTCATTATTGCTCCTCCGATAAATATCTACTCATGAACGAATCATCAGGCAACTAGGGTTCCAATGATTTCACCGCGAACTGCTCTACCAATATTTCCATTTGCCAATAAATCAAAAATCACAATAGGAAGATTATTTTCGCGACAAAGGCTAAATGCGGCTGCATCGGCCACCGCTAAAGATTTAGCAAGCACCTCGTCGTAAGAAATTGTGTCGTACTTGACCGCCTCAGCATCTTTGCGAGGGTCAGCGGAGTAAACGCCGTCGACTCCACTCTTGGCTAAAAGCAGCGCTTCGCACTCGATTTCCAAGGCCCTTTGGGCTGCAACGGTATCGGTAGTAAAGAAAGGCATACCCGCACCTGCACCGAAAATCACGACCCGACCCTTTTCAAGGTGTCGAATTGCTCGACGAGGAACATAGGGCTCCGCAACTTGTCCCATCGTGATCGCTGTTTGAACTCTCGTATCTATACCCTGCTTTTCTAGAAAGTCCTGGAGGGCCAAGCAGTTCATTACGGTTCCGAGCATGCCCATATAGTCCGCTCGCGCCCGATCCATGCCTCGATGTTGTAATTCAGCTCCGCGGAAATAATTTCCGCCACCAACAACAATTGCGACTTGTACGCCCGTATTCACCACATCTGCGATTTGTTTTGCAACGTCCTGCACCACATCAGGATCGACTCCGATGCCTTTTGCTCCCCCGAATACTTCGCCAGAAAGTTTAAGGAGCACTCGCCCGTAACTACCTCTAGTGCCGGGCATGAGTGCTCCTTTCACAACTTATGAAGATCTCGTCAAACTTGCCTAAGTCTACGACTGGCCCAACTGATCTTATTGACCCACGCGGAAGCGATGGAATGCCTTAACGGCGGTCCCTGCTTCATCGAGAATCTGCTTCACAGTCTTTTTCGCATCTTTTGCGAATGCCTGTTCAATCAAACTTACTTCTTTCACAAAGCCGGTCACACGACCCTCAATGATTTTAGATAAGGAAGCCTCTGGCTTGCCCTCGTTACGTGCGGTCTCCTCTGCGAGACGACGTTCGTTTTCGATGAGGTCGGCAGGGACATCTTCTCTCCTCACATAGGAAGGAGAGAAAGCGGCAATGTGCTGAGCAATTTCTTTTCCAACTTCTTGAGCCTCAGCGACTGCATCCTTTGTTAACTGAACAAGGACGCCGACCTGTGGTGGAAGGTCTGGACTGGTGCGGTGAAGGTAAACACCTACTGGAGATCCATCAAGGACTGCAACTCGGCGAACCTCAATCTTCTCTCCGAGCGTTGCATTTGCATTTTCAACTGCCGATTGAACGGTACGACCAGGAGTAATTTCCGAAGCCAAGAATGTATCAACATCGGCAATCTTCGAAGAGATTAAATGCTGAACGAGTTCTTCGCCCAATGCTTGAAATCTCTCACCTTTGGAAACAAAGTCTGTCTCGCAAGCAAGTTCAAGCATTACTCCGAGATTTCCAACAACTTTTGCTATGACGAGACCATTAGTAGTCGTACGTCCTTCACGCTTTGTAATTCCCTTAAGACCCCTGACTCGAATGATGTCCATGGCCTTATCGAAATCACCTTCTGCTTCATCGAGCGCCTTCTTGCAATCCAACATTCCTGCTGCGGTTGCTTCGCGAAGTCGTTTGACGTCTGCTGCTGAGTAATTCAATTTATGCCTCCGGCGTTTCTGTTACGACTGGTGTTTCGACAACCGTTGTTGGTGCTGCATCCTCAGATGTCGGCGTGCCCGTGAGAATCTCTTTCTCCCAGTCAGCTAAAGGCTCTCCCGCAGCAACAGTTTCTGCATCAGGCTTTGCCTCTTCTTTTACGCTAGATACGCGGGCTTGCAGTCCGGCCGCAATAGCATCTGTAATAACTCGGGTAAGAAGACCGATGGAGCGAATCGCATCATCATTGCCTGGAATCTTAAAATCAACTTCATCTGGATCACAGTTTGTATCCAAAATTGCGATGACAGGGATTCCTAGTTTCTTGGCTTCAGCAACCGCAAGGTGCTCTTTCTTGGTATCGACTACCCAAATTGCACTTGGTAATTTGGTCATGTTGCGAATTCCGTTGAGGTTCTTGTGCAATTTCTCGCGCTCACGTCGAAGAATAAGGAGTTCTTTCTTTGTTAGAACCTGATCGTTGGCGCTTTCCAACGCTTCGAGTTCCTTCAGACGTTGGATTCGCTTGTACACGGTTGGGAAGTTGGTGAGCATCCCACCAAGCCAGCGCTCAGTTACATATGGCATTCCAACGCGTGCAGATTGCTGAATGATTGGTTCTTGTGCCTGCTTCTTGGTGCCTACGAAAAGTACATGGCCACCCTTTGCAACGACATCCTTAACAAACTCATAGGCGCTATCGATAAGTCCTAGGGATTGTTGAATATCGATGATGTAAATTCCGTTGCGCTCGGTAAATATGAAGCGCTTCATTTTTGGATTCCATCGACGAGTCTGATGTCCGAAGTGGACACCGCTGTCGAGAAGTTCTCGCATTGTTACAACCGCCATCGCGGCACACTCCTTCTTGCGAATTCTCACAGAGAATTCGCTCTCGGTTATTGGGCTAACTATTTGTCAGCCCTCTAGCATCCTTAAAATCACCGACCAGCGAACTGGACCGAGGTGGTACGAATTGGATGCGTGAAGTCACCACAATTGCTTGTGGTGCGTGCTCAATCTTACCTGACGCAGGCTGGAGAAAATCACGTCGCTTGAGCCGGAATTAGGCTCGTGGATGAGCTTGCTTGAAAGCCTTTTGGAGCCGATCTGTTGAAACATGCGTGTAAATCTGCGTTGTGGCCAAAGAAGCATGCCCCAAAATCTCTTGAACGGTTCGCAAATCGGCTCCACCCTCTAACAGATGTGTGGCGGCGGTATGTCGAAGCGTGTGCGGACCCATCCGCACTGCACCCTCAAGGGCCGTTAAGGCGCTGTAAACAACAGTTCTAACGGCGCGGGGATCGATCCGTTTTCCTCTTGAACCCAAAAAAAGCGCGTTTTCAGAGGTGGAATTTGCAAGGCTGGCTCTGCCCTCAGCCAACCAGGACTTAAGAGCGCGCATCGCAGGATTTCCGATAGGAATAGTTCGCTCTTTATTCCCTTTACCCAAAACGCGAATGGTCTGGCGTTCATAATCGATATCTTTAAAATCCAGTCCACATAATTCTGATACCCGAGCGCCGCTGGCATAGAGCACTTCCACCATTGCACAATCGCGAAGCGCAATCGGACCTTCCTCCTCCCCAACGCGAAGCGCAAGCGCATCCATTGCCAAGTTGACATTGGCAACATTGAGAACGTCCGGCAAAGTTTTGTGAGCTTTTGGAGTTGCCAAAGCAGAACCGACATCTGTCGAGATATACCCCTTCTTGTTGGCCCATTTTGTGAAAATGCGAATCGTGACTGCCCTGCGTGACATTGTTGTTCTCGCTGCACCTTTGACCTGCATGGTGGCTAACCAAGATCGAATGTGTGAAAGTTTAAGCTCTGTAATTGTTGATATCTGCAAGAGTGTTAAATGGTCGATCAGACTTTGGATATCACCTAAATATGCGCGAACTGTATGAGATGAGAGTTTCCTTTCGAGTAAAAGATGCGTTTTAAAGTCCCGCACCACTGCCAAAAAATTCTCTTCGCCCACCTTGTAAGGCTACTCCGGAACTCGGCCCTGCCTCAGTAAGCCATAGGTCACGGCATCTTCTAGAGCCATCGCTGAAGCCGCAATAACGTTTTCGTGAACACCAACTGTGCTCCATTCGCCCTTTCCATCGCTAGTTTCAACAAGGACGCGGGTGATTGCTCCAGTACCAAGTCGACCTTCCAAAATTCGCACTTTATAGTCTGTCAATTCAAGTGTGGCCAACTCAGGATATAACTTCTTTAACCCTGAACGCAGGGCATTATCGAAAGCGTTAACTGGACCATTTCCTTCACCCGTGCAAGAGATCCTCTCCCCTATCGCAGTAATAACTATCTCTGCTTTAGTAATAATGCCTTGATCCGCCGACCGTTCAACAGTGGTAAGCCAATGCTCGATGGTGAAGAAATGGGGCCTGACTCCTGTCGCTTCTTCTCGGAGAAGCAATTCAAAAGAAGCATCGGCTGCCTCAAAAGTAAATCCGCGAGATTCCATTTCTTTAACCCGAGCAACAACTCGACCAATGAGTTCGCGATCTCCACCTAAATCAATTCCGAGTTCCTGTGATTTCAATTCAATCGATGCACGCCCAGCCATATCCGAAACAAGCATCCTCATATCGTTTCCCACAGAAGATGGGTCTTCATGTTGGTACAAAGTGGGATCAACTTTTATGGCACTCGCATGTAGTCCAGCCTTGTGCGCAAAAGCTGAGAACCCAACGTAAGGCTGCCGAGCGCTCGGAGAAACGTTAGTTACCTCTGCAATTGCATGAGATATGCGAAATGCTTCTGGAAGCAGGCCTTCAGGTAGAACTTGGAGCCCCTTCTTGAGTTGCAAATTTGCAACGATGGTAACTAGATCGGCGTTACCAGTGCGTTCACCATAACCATTCAAAGTTCCCTGGACGTGAGTTGCGCCCGCGCTCACCGCAGCAAGCGAATTTGCTACAGCACAACCAGTGTCGTTGTGACAATGGATTCCTAAGCGTGCCGAACTCGCACCTAACACATCGTGGACAATATCTGCGAGTTCCTCCGGCAGCATTCCTCCATTGGTGTCACAGAGTGCAATTACGTCCGCGCCTGCTTCGGCAGCGACACGAACAACTTCAAGTGCGTATGCACGATTGGAGCGAAAGCCATCAAAAAAATGTTCAGCGTCCAGAAATACTCGCTGCCCCTCTGATCGAAGATGTCTAATGGAATCGATGATCATTGCCAAGTTCTCATCCAGGGTGGTTCTCAATGCGAGGTCGACATGGCGGTCATATGCTTTCGCGACCAATGTAACCACGGCGGCGCCTGAATCTCGGAGAGCTCCAAACAATGCATCATCGGCTGCTTTTACATTGGGGCGTCGAGTGGCGCCGAAAGCGGCGAATGTCGAGTTTTTAAGCACCAACTCTTTCTTTGCGCGCGCGAAAAACTCTGTGTCCTTTGGATTTGCTCCTGGCCATCCACCTTCGATGAAACCAACACCTAAATCATCTAGATGACGAGCAATGGCCAATTTGTCGTGGACTGAAAGATTTAACCCCTCTTGTTGCGCGCCATCGCGAAGAGTCGTGTCATAAATATGAAAGGCATCTGTTAAGGACATTAAAGAACTTTTCTCATCCAGTTGTGAGAATCTGAAATGGTTCCATGTTGGATACCCAATAATGTGTTTCGAATTTGCATGGTAATCGGTCCGGGAGTTCCATCACCAGTTATCCAGGTGCCCATAGCGCTCTTAGCGCAACCAACTGGGGACACAACGGCCGCTGTGCCGCAAGCAAAAATCTCGGTGATCAAACCACTCTCAACGCCATCTCGCCAATCATCAACGCTCACCATCGTCTCTTCAACTTTGTATCCGAGATCGGCTGCGACTGACAAAATTGAATCTCTCGTAATTCCGGGAAGCAAAGTCCCCGTGAGTTTAGGAGTGAAAACTGTTGCATCCGCTCCGTTTCCTTTGACGAAATAAAGATTCATGCCGCCCATCTCTTCGATCCATCTTCTTTCCTTCGCGTCAATCCACACGACTTGATCGCAACCCTTAAGAGCCGCCTCCTTTTGAGCCACCAAGGAGGCCGCGTAATTTCCGCCGCATTTTGCCTCACCCGTGCCGCCGATAGCGGCCCGCACATACTCGGTAGAAATCCACACTGTGACAGCATCTTCAGGTTTGAAATACGCGCCAGCTGGGGTCGCTATTAGCATGTACAGCGCACGATTTGTCGGACGCACTCCTAAACCAACTTCAGTTGCAAACATGAACGGGCGAATATAAAGAGATTCGCCCACCTTTCCTGGAACCCAAGCCGCATCTTGTTTTACGAGAGCTTCAATAGTCTCGAGAAAAATCTCTTCCGGGAGCTCCGGCAACGCTAACCTGCGTGCACTATTTGCAAAGCGTTTTGCATTGGCCTCTGGTCGAAAGAGCGCGATGCTCCCGTCGGGTTGGCGATATGCCTTCATTCCTTCAAAAATTTCTTGACCATAATGAAAAACCATTGCAGCAGGGTCGAGTGCGATGGGTCCATACGGCTTCAATTCAGCCTGACCCCAACCCTTTTCTTCGGTCCACTCTGCGACCACCATGTGGTCTGTGTAATACTTTCCAAATCCAGGTTTCGCGACCATCTTTGCACGGTCCGCCTCTGGAACTGCCCGCTTGGACTTAGTGATCTTTATCGTCATCCCTATCCTTTCAGCGCAGCAGCGAGCGCACTTCCTATTTCACTTGTGCTTCTTTTCTTATCACCACGTACCAGCAAATCTGCCGCAACGATTGTCTCTACCTCATTTGCAGCGGCTGAAAGACCTAGATGACTCAACATCATGGCAACCGACATGATCGTTGCTGTTGGATCTGCAATCCCTCGGCCAGCAATGTCCGGCGCCGAACCATGCACTGGCTCAAACATCGATGGATATTTCCCTGTTGGATTAATGTTTCCCGATGCTGCAAGTCCTATTCCCCCGCAAATCGCGGCAGCAATATCAGTCAAAATGTCTCCGAATAGATTGTCTGTAACCACAACATCAAATCTTTCTGGGTTTGTCACAAAGAACATCGACGCAGCGTCAACATGGAGATAATCCGTCGTAACCTCAGGAAATTCCTTTGCAACTTCATTAAAAGTACGCGTCCACAATCCCCCTGCACGAGTCAAAACATTGTTCTTATGCACGAGAGTCAATTTCTTTCGTGGGCGCTCCATCGCGCGTGCAAAAGCATCTCGAATAACCCGTTCAGCACCCCGTCGAGTGTTCAAACTCTCCTCAGTGGCGATTTCAGAATCTGTTCCCTCTGCTAAAACGCCGCCAGCACCAACGTATGGCCCTTCGGTTCCTTCGCGCACAACAATAAAATCAATGGATTTTTGAGTTGCCAAAGGGGAAGTAACTCCTGGAAATAGACGAGCAGGGCGAAGATTTACATAATGATCAAAAGCAAATCTTAATTTAAGCAGAAGTCCTCTTTCCAGAACGCCACTAGGTACTGTCGGATCGCCAACGGCCCCGAGCAAAATCACATCACTTTTACCCAACTCTTCCATCACAGATTGAGGCAAAACTTCACCAGTTCGGTGCCAGTAGCCAGCTCCGAGATCATAGAAAGACTTTTCAAATGTGTAGCCATACTTTGAGCTCACCGCATCCAAAACTTTTAAACCCTCTGCAACTACCTCTGGTCCAATACCATCGCCCCCGATGACGGCCAGATTAAAAGAAGTCTTATTCATATTTAGGCTCCCAGCGTCACAGAACGAGTAACGTCGGCGCCGGTTTCCTTTGCCACATTCATCAGCACATCAAGTGGAACTCCAGAATCCACAGTCAGCACCATAAGAGCAGAACCGCCCGCATGGCTTCGAGAAACTTGCATTCCCGCAATATTTATTGATGATGCGCCGAGCAGATTTCCAACAAGGCCAACTACTCCCGGTCGATCTGTGTAACGCACGAAAATCATATTTTCGCTGGGTACAACATCAAGCTCGTATGAATCAATTGCAACAATTTTCTGAATTTGTCGGATACCCATCAAAGTTCCACTGACCGAAATTTGAACCCCGCCAGAAAGAGCGGCCTTTAAGGTAATGAGATTTCGATGCTCTGGAGAAATGTCATCCGTGGTTACGGTTGCAACGAGCCCACGATCTTGAGCAATACCTGGTGCATTGACATACGTTACGTCTTCAGATCCAAGACCTAGGAGTGCTCCTTTGAGCGCGCTTGTTCCAAGAACCGAACAGTCATGCCCGGCAATCTCTCCGTGAACTTCAACATTAATGCTGACTGGACATTCACCTGCTAGTCCAACAAGCACTCCTGCTAATTTTTCTACCAAAGGAAGTGCGGGGCGCACATCTTCATGGATTATTCCACCCTTAACGTTCACAGCATCAGGCACAAGTTCGCCTGCAAGAGCTTTACGTACTGAAATTGCGACCGCAATACCTGCACGTTCTTGCGCCTCATCTGTTGATGCGCCCAAGTGCGGAGTCGCGACGACCGAATCCAATGCAAATAAAGGGGAATCAACACAAGGCTCAGTGGAAAAAACATCGAGTCCTGCTCCACCGACTCTGCCCTCGTTAATCGCAGTGAAAAGCGCGGCCTCATCAAGAACACCACCTCGAGCTGCGTTAATAATCCGCACTGTAGGCTTAACTTTTTTGAGTGCCTCTTCACCAATGAGATTGGCAGTTTCTTTTGTCTTAGGTAAGTGAATAGTGATGAAATCACTTGTATGTAGTAGCTCATCGAGATCAACGAGTTTGACGCCGAGTTGAGCGGCACGAGCTGGCTGCAAATAAGGATCGTAAGCAATCACATTCATTCCAAAGGCTTGCATGCGGGCCGCAACCAATTGTCCGATGCGACCGAAGCCAACAATCCCTAAAGTCTTCTCAAAAAGTTCGACTCCAGTGAATTTTGACCTTGCCCATTTTCCGCTGCGCAGAGCTGCATTGGCCGGAGAAATCCCGCGAGCAGATGCGAGCAACAATCCAATAGCGAGTTCGGCAGCCGAGACGATATTTGATGTTGGCGCATTCACGACCATAACCCCGGCTGCAGTTGCTGCAGGGATCTCCACGTTATCAAGACCGACACCTGCACGTGCAATGACTTTGAGACCTTTTGCCGCCGAAATTGCTTCGGCATCCATTTTAGTGGCCGAACGAATCAGGACAGCATCTACGCCTTGTCCTAGAGAGGATAAAAGTTCTGATCGATTTGCACCATCGCAATGGCGCACTTCGAAATCGGGACCCAAAGCATCAAGGGTTGCAGGGCTTAATTCCTCAGCAATTAAAACAACTGGTTTACCCACGCGAAGCGCTACCTTCTTGATAATCATCTTTTGGATTCTTCACCCACGACATCATCTTTCGAAGTTCGCGACCAACCGCCTCGATGGGATGAGCTTCACCCTTCCTACGGAAAGCCTCAAATTCGGGAGATCCTGCATCTTGATCGGCGATAAATCGACGAGCGAAAGTTCCATCTTGAATATCTTTCAAGACTGATTTCATATTTTCCTTTACGCTGGGATCAATCACTCGTGGCCCAGACACATAGTCACCGAATTCCGCGGTGTCAGATACAGACCAACGTTGCTTTGCAATTCCACCTTCATACATGAGATCCACAATTAATTTCAACTCATGTAAACATTCGAAGTAGGCAACTTCTGGTTGATAGCCGGCTTCAGTTAGGACTTCGAATCCGTACATCACTAATTGCGAAGCACCACCGCAAAGAACTGACTGCTCTCCAAAGAGATCAGTCTCGGTTTCCTCCGTAAATGTAGTCCGGATTCCACCTGCGCGAAGTCCGCCAATTGCCTTTGCATAAGAAAGGGTGAGAGGCCAAGCGTTACCCGTTGCATCTTGTTCGACGGCAACGATCACTGGAACTCCTCGACCTGCTGAATACTCACGGCGCACCAAATGTCCTGGTCCCTTGGGAGCGACCATCGCGACATCAATATTCTTTGGAGGAGCAATGTATCCATAGCGAATGCTGAACCCATGTCCGAAAAAGAGTGCGTCGCCGTCCTTAAGATTTGGTAAAATGGATTCTGCGTAAATGTGGCGTTGTACTGGGTCTGGTGCAAGCAACATGATGACAGTTGCTTCTTTAACCGCTTGAGCAACGCTAACAACTCGAAGTCCTTCTGACTCAGCTTTGGCTCGCGACTTGGAACCTTCCGCAAGCCCCACTCGAACATCTACGCCGCTATCGCGCAGGCTCAAAGCATGAGCATGACCTTGTGAGCCATACCCGATAACTGCGACTTTGCGACCTTGAATGATCGATAGGTCTGCATCCTGGTCGTGATACATCGTTGCCACGGTGATCTCCCTTTTCTACTTTTCTTCTTAGTCGGCCGTTTTAGTTTTGGTAATCTGCTTGAGTCCTGCTGATGTCATGCTCGGTAGAAATTCCTTGCGCGCTAAGCGTACGGTCTGATAGCGCGGCCGTTCCACGCTCAAGAGCCACGAGTCCTGATTGAACCAATTCCTTAATTCCAAAAGGTGTTAAAGCGCTCAGAAGTCCCTCAATGATTTCACTATCCGCGGTAGATTCGATCGTGAGAACGTCGTCATCCTCGTCAACGATTTTCGCCTGAAATTGTCTCACCAACGTTAAAACTTCACTTCGTTTGGCCCCAGGTGCAACTTTCACCAAGAGCAGTTCGCGTTGGATCGTGGTCTCTAAAGGCATCTCGCAAATGGCGATGACGTTGACCAATTTATATAACTGCGCCATTACCTGATCGAGGACGTGTCCTTCTAAATTCAGGACAATCGTCATCCGCGATATGTCAGGATTTTCTGTTGGTCCGACCGCGAGAGAATCAATGTTGTAGGCGCGCCTAGAAAAGAGCGATGCCACACGCGCCAAAACGCCAGGGCTATTTTCGACAAGAACGGCGAGGGTATGTTTACTCATTACAACTCCTGTGAATCCCAGTCGGGGGCCAAACCTCGAGCGATCATAATTTCATCATTCGATGTCCCTGCCGCGACCATGGGCCAAACCATCGCGTCTTTAAACACTCTGAAATCAACCACAACAGGTTGATCATTGATCGACATCGCTTCCTTGATGACGGCATCAACATCTTCCGTGCGCTCGCAACGAAGCCCAGCACAACCCATAGCATCGGCCAATTTCACAAAATCTGGTACGCGCTTTGATTCCAACGATGTATTTGAATAGCGACCTTCATAAAACATCGTCTGCCATTGACGAACCATTCCCAGGCTTTCATTGTTGATGATCGCTATCTTGATGGGAATGTTATTGAGAGCACACGTCACTAATTCTTGATTAGTCATCTGGAAGCAACCATCTCCGTCGATGGCCCAAACAGTTTTGTCGGGCTTACCAACTTTTGCCCCCATCGCCGCAGGTACTGCATAACCCATCGTGCCAAGGCCGCCAGAGTTGAGCCATGTACGCGGTTTTTCAAACTTAACAAATTGCGATGCCCACATTTGATGTTGGCCCACCCCTGCGACATAGATTGAATCAGGTCCTGAAATGTCACTGATTCGTTCAATGACGTACTGCGGCGCGATCTCACCATTTTCTGGCGCGGTGTAACCCACTGGATACGTTGCACGAAGTGAACCCATTTGTTTCCACCATGGGACTAAATCAGGATGTGATTTCTTAAATTCATTTTGTATCGCTGGAATCAACGCTTTCATAATGTGCTTGAGATCGCCTATCACAGCGACATCTGCATAACGATTCTTGCCAATTTCGGCCGGATCGATATCCGCATGGATCACTTTTGCATTTACGGCAAAAGACGAGAGCTTGCCGGTAACGCGATCGTCAAAGCGAGCGCCGAGGGTGATGAGCAAATCACTTTTCTGAAGGGCGGTAACTGCCGCAACTGTTCCGTGCATTCCTGGCATACCTAAATGAAGACGGTGGCTATCAGGAAAAGCGCCACGCGCCATAAGTGTGGTGACTACCGGAGCGCCAGTGAGTTCTGCTAAACGCATTAACTCTTTATGCGCTTCCGCCTTAATGACGCCACCGCCAACGAAGAGAACTGGCTTAGTTGATTGGGCTATCAATGCCGCAGCATCTCGTATCGCTTGATCTTCGGGTTCAACCTGTGGTTTGTAACCAGCAAGTGAAATCTTGGATGGATACGTAAAGTTAGTCATGGCCTGCAAAGCGTCTTTGGCAATGTCTACGAGAACCGGTCCCGGCCGACCTGTACTAGCAATGTGAAAAGCCTCGGCAATTGCACGTGGAATATCCGCAGGATCGGTGATGAGGTAATTGTGTTTTGTAATCGGCATGGTTACACCACGAATATCCGCTTCTTGAAATGCATCTGTCCCGATTGCGGCGGAAGGCACTTGGCCCGTGATTGCAACGAGCGGAACTGAATCCATCGCCGCGTCCGCAAGTGGAGTGACTAAGTTCGTAGCGCCTGGTCCTGACGTGGCAATGCAGACACCAGTACGACCTGTAGCTTGGGCATATCCGGTCGCAGCATGCCCTGCTCCTTGCTCGTGGCGAACAAGTATGTGGCGAATGGATGAATCGAAAATCGGATCGTAAGCAGGAAGTATTGCCCCGCCAGGAATGCCAAACATCACTTCAACTCCTGCGGCTTCGAGGGATTTCACCAGGCTAGATGCACCTGACATTGCGGGCCCAAGCTCTCGACTCATTTCCTTCTCCCTCCCGCTTACTCACTTCGAATTTCTTGCAGAAATTCCCTCTAATAATGCAAAAACCCCCAGTGTGAACTGAGGGTAGCGCGTGATCTGGATGATGCTAGATCGCGCGCTCTTCAATCACCACTGATGAAATCATGGCTCTATTGTCCAACGCTTCTCGCGGTGCGTCAACCCATGAGATGCACATCTCACGATTTGGGACTGATTAATCGCAGACCGCACCTTTACTAGCCGAACCGACAAGCTTTGCGTACTTTGAGAGAACGCCGCGGGTGTACTTATGCGGGATCGGAGAAAAATTGCGACGGCGCTGGGCCAATTCAGCTTGGCTTACTAGTAGATCCAAAGTTCGATCAATTGTGTTGATTCGAATTCTGTCTCCATCTCTTACGAACGCAATAGGTCCGCCCAAGGATGCCTCCGGCGCAACATGTCCAACGCACAAACCAGTAGTTCCACCGGAAAATCTTCCATCCGTGAGCAATAAAACAGATTTACCCAACCCCGCACCTTTGATTGCCCCCGTAATCATTAACATTTCTCGCATACCTGGGCCGCCCTTAGGGCCTTCATAGCGAATGACAACGACATCTCCCGCTTGTATGGTTCCGTTTTCCAAAGCATCCATGGCTTGTTGTTCTCTTTCAAAAACACGTGCTGGTCCTTCAAATAAATCCACGCCGACACCCGCGGTCTTTGTCACAGCACCATCGGGTGCAAGCGATCCTCCAAGAATCGTAATTCCGCCGCCCAAAGAAAGTGGGTTACTTGTTGCTCGCAAAATTTCACCATCTGGATCTGGCGGAGCAATATCCTTCAAATTCTCGGCCATTGTTTTTCCAGTTACTGTTAAAACATCGCCGTGGAGCAAACCTGCATCAAGAAGGGCTTTGAGAACGACAGGAACCCCGCCAACCTTATCCATATCGCTCATCACAAAGCGACCGAATGGTTTCAAATCTCCAAGCAATGGAACTTTTGATCCGATGCGATGAAAATCGTCAAGTGTTAAGTCAACTTGTGCTTCATGGGCAATAGCTAATAGGTGCAAAACAGCGTTGGTAGATCCGCCTAAGGCCATGACTGCAGTAATCGCATTTTCAAATGCTGGCTTCGTCAAAATTTGTCTCGTCGTGATTCCCTGCCTAATTAATTCAACTACAGCGGCACCCGATTGCACCGAATACGCGTCACGGCGACGATCGATGGCAGGTGGCGCAGCAGAGCCAGGAAGTGATAACCCGATCGCTTCTCCGACGGTAGCCATTGTGTTCGCTGTATACATGCCGCCACATGCACCTTCGCCCGGGCAGATGGCTCGTTCAATTTTGTCCAATTGCTCTTGAGAAATAATTCCTCGTGCACACGCGCCAACTGCTTCAAAAGCATCAATGATCGTGACATCTTTGCCATCAACTTGACCCGGCAAAGTTGAGCCTGCGTAAACAAAAACACTGGCAACGTCTATCCGAGCCGCTGCCATCATCATTCCCGGAAGCGACTTATCGCAACCGGCAAATGTCACCATTCCATCGAGGCGCTCTGCCTGCATCACTGTTTCCACCGAGTCAGCAATGACTTCACGGGAGACCAATGAAAAGTGCATTCCTTCGTGTCCCATGGAAATTCCATCCGAGACAGAGATTGTTCCAAATTGCATCGGGAATCCACCTGCATCAATAACCCCTTGACGTGAAGCTTTGGCGAGCCGGTCGAGGGAGAGGTTGCACGGGGTGATTTCGTTCCAAGACGAGACAATGCCGATCTGCGGTTTGACCCAATCTTCATCACCCATCCCGACAGCTCGCAACATTCCGCGAGCAGGCGCACGCTCCATTCCATCGGTTACGAGGCCAGAACGAGGTTTCATTGTGCTCATGAGGCAATCGTAGGCGCATTTGGAATTTGCATAAGTGCTGACTCTTACGATACGGTACGGTATCGTTTCGTTAATCCGTAGGGAGGCAGCATGAGTATCGCAACTCTTATAGGACGCCCACGAAGCCCTTCCCGAAATGTCGCAATCGAAAGTGCCGCGATAGAACTCCTCCGCGAGGTGGGTTACGAGCGACTTTCCATCGAGGCGGTCGCTCAGCGGGCTCATGTCAGCAAGAGCACCATTTATCGCCGCTGGAGGAACAAAGCGGAACTGATTGCCGATGCGGTTCACCATTACGCCGTCTGCAAAATGCCAAGTATTGACACGGGTTCTCTTCGTGGAGATCTCATTGAAGTCATAAAGGAAAAAGTTCGCACAATGCAAAGTGAAGATGGCCAACTCTTCGCAGGTCTCATGGCGGCTACAAAGACAGATAGCGATCTTGCCGATCTGTTGCTCTCTTCCATGTCTGATGGGGTGAGTTCGGTGCACCAAGCAATTTTCAATCGCGCAAAAGTGCGCGGCGAAATCTCTTCGATCGCGAATGTCGAAACGATCCTAGAGATCACACCTGCAGTCATCACTTTTCGGCTATTCATGTCACGTCAGAACGTTGACCAAAAGTTCATTGAACATTTAGTCGATAACGTCTTACTCCCCATTCTTCACCATCAAAATAAATAACCCACTACCTACGTCGTACACATCACAAGGAGATATGCATGTCCAAAGCAAAAATCGAAGATGGGTTAGATCCAACGCGTTGGAGAGCCCTTCTTGTTATTGCCATCGCACAACTGATGGTTATTCTCGATTCTTCAATCGTAAATATCGCAATTCCTAGCGCCAAAATTTCACTCAATATCAGCGCTCAAAATCAACAATGGATTGTGACGGCCTACACGCTCTCATTTGGTTCACTTCTCCTACTCGGTGGTCGTATCGCCGACTACGTAGGTCGAAAGAAGATCTTCATCATCGGCCTTCTAGGTTTCGCAGGAGCTTCAGCCCTTGGGGGAATTGCCTCTACTCAAGGTCTGCTTTTCGCTGCACGTGGACTCCAAGGTGCCTTCGGTGCGCTCCTCACGCCAGCGGCTCTTTCATTGATCAACGTGACCTTCACTGTTCCCAAAGAGCGCGCAAAAGCATTCGGCGTGTACGGTGCGATTTCTGGTGGAGGCGCCGCAATAGGTCTGATCCTAGGTGGCGTACTAACTCAATATGCAAACTGGCGTTGGTGCCTAGGAGTTAACGTTCCAATTGCAATTATTGCAGCGTTACTTGCGGTTCCCTTTGTTCACGAATCTAAAGCCGCAGGCGACAAGAGCTACGACATCCCGGGCGTGCTGACCGCAACCGCTGGTCTCTTTTCACTTGTTTATGCATTCACTTTGGCAGCAAAAGATGGCTGGGCAGATGGGCGCACTCTTCTGTTCTTTGCACTTGCCGGTATTTTCTTGACAATCTTCATGTTCATCGAACAAAGAGTTGGTAACCCACTTCTACCAATGAGAATTTTGGCAGAGCGTAACCGTGCTGGTTCTTACTTGAGTTCGCTCTTCGTTGCATCAGGATTGTTCTCAATGTTCCTTTTCCTCGGTCTGTACCTTCAGGTCATTCTTGGATATTCACCTCTACGTACTGGCTTCGCCTTCTTGCCATTCTCGCTGGGCATAATCCTTTTTGCTGGAGTTGCAGCAAAATTACTTCCGATCACTGGACCTCGTCCATTAATGATTTGGGGACTTGTACAAGCAACTATTGGCTTGGCCATTCTTTCCTTTATTAAGAATGACAGCTCTTACATGCTTCATGTGCTACCAACATTGATCATCATGAGTACGGGTATGGCACTGGTCTTTATTCCAATGGCCTCAACAGCGCTACATGGAATTGGAAGTCATGATTCGGGAGTTGGAAGTGCGATGCTCAATACAAGTCAGCAAATTGGTGGCTCACTTGGCACTGCCCTTTTGAACACAATTGCCGCAACTGCAACCGCTGGTTATCTTGTTGCCCACGGTGGCGCTACTAAGGCGGCGCAATACGCAGCCCTTACACACGGCTATACGACTTCATTCAGAGTTGGGGCGGTCTTCCTCATCATTGGTGCTCTCGTTGTCGCTGTGACAATCAACATCGGCAAAGAATCACTTGTCGAAAGCGAAGAGCCCGCCCTCGTTCACTAATAAGTCCGCTCTATAAAGAGAGCCCGCTTCCTTGCCGGAGCGGGTTCTTTTTATTTCTTAAATGTCGGCTTCAGGATGCCCAAAGATAAAATGGTTTCAATTTGCTTCATGGCAGTTATGAGAGTCACCTCATCCCCTCTTCGAGCGACCACCCCCAGTCCAACGGGCATGCCTTCGGTAATTCCCATTGGGATAGATCCAATCGGAGCGCCCGTTATTGCAGGTGCCATGGTGATCCAACTGGAATGGGCGTAATTATCACCTTCACCTAATGTGCTCTTCCAAGCTGGAGAATAGGTAGCGCCGATAAGGACGTCCACGTTTTCAAAACCCTTTTCTAAAGTAGAAGCAGCCCACGACAAGTTACGTGAGCGCTTATTTGCATATTCGCCAACGCGGCCACCCAAAGTGAGAGCTTCCTCAAAAAGTTCCTGACCAAAGAACTGGAGTTCATTTGCCGCGTGATCTTTATTGAAGCGAATGACCTCGGCAAGGCTTGTAAGTTTGCCATGAGTCCTTATGCGCAGGTGCGATGCGAGATCGTCAAATAACTCGTGCAACATCACCGCGTACTCGTCTTTTCCGGTCTCCTCATCTGGGGGCGTTAAGTCAATATCAAGAAGAGACACACTAGATTTTGCTAACAAACTCGTGACGCCCTCAAGCAGTGCATCTGTTCCGGCGTGACCCGTAATCCAAGACCTCACCACACCTATTTTTAATGATCGATCCGATGACGCGGCATCGACCAGGCCGACTGAGGCCATCATGATTTCTAATAAAAGTGCTGCATCTTCTACTGTTCGTGCCATTGATCCAGGTGAATCTTGACTGGCACTGATTGGTAATACTCCGTCACGTGGTACCGAACCAGCAGTTGGTTTTATCCCGACACATCCATTGAGAGATGCTGGACAAATTATTGAACCATCGGTTTCTGTCCCAACCGCAACTGATACCAATCCGGCCGCGATAGCAGCGCCAGATCCTGATGAAGAACCGCCCGCACTTCTCTCGTGGATCCATGGGTTCGCAGTTAAGCCACCTATGCCAGACCAACCGCTCGTTGATTTTGTGGAACGAATATTTGCCCATTCGGAAAGATTTGTTGCCCCAATAATGTGAGCGCCCGCCGAACGCAACCTCTTGACGATTGTTGAATCTGTTGTAACGGGGTAGTCCAACAATGCAAGCGAGCCGGCCGAGCCGGGTAAACCAACACACTCAACATTGTCTTTAATTAAGACAGGCAGACCTGCAAGAGAGAGACGAGGATTGTTTACAGTTCTCAATTGAACTTCAGGTGATAACGCAAGGACAGAGTTGAGGGTGTAACCATTTGAATCCACCTTTGCAATTCGATCCAAAGATTCATCAACAATTTCCTGCGCGGTCGTAGCACCCTTTCGCAGAGAGGAAATCTGATCCTTAGCAGATGAGTAGGTATCCAAAAACTATTGACCTAAATGTGCAAGCAAAAGCTCGCGAACTCTTGCAGCATCTGCTTGGCCTTTCGTCTCTTTCATGACGGCACCGATAAGTGCGCCAGCCGCCGGGATGTGCCCGCTGCGAACTTTCTCCGCGGTCTCTGGTTGGGCCGCTATCGCATTTTCAATCGCTGCCATGAGAGCGGACTCATCAGAAACAACTTTCAGGCCACGGGTTTCCATGACGTGGGATGGCTTTCCCTCCCCTGCGATGACTCCTTCAACGACTTGACGAGCCAATTTATCTGTCAACTCTCCCCTTGCCACAAGCGCGACAATTTCTGCAACATCAACAGGAGTAATTGCCAATTCTGCAATCGATACATCTTTCTCGTTAGCAATTCTTGAAATCTCACCCAACCACCAACCGCGCGCGCGGGTCGGATCCGCGCCAAATTCCACAGTCGCTTCCACGATATCGAGCGCGTCTGCATTGATCATGGCGGCCATCTCTTTATCTGGCACCGACCACTCTTCTTGAAGACGCTTTCTACGTAAAGTCGGTTGTTCTGGAAGGGATACACGAAGTATTTCAACCCAAGCGGCATCTGGCTCTACGGGAACAAGATCTGGCTCTGGGAAATAGCGATAATCCTCGGCTTGCTCTTTCGAGCGCCCAGATCGCGTAAGCCCTGTATCTTCTTGGAAATGGCGAGTCTCTTGCACGACTCGCTCACCTCTATTGAGAAGTTCAGCGTGGCGAATCATTTCGCCTCGTACTGCTCGCTCCACCGATCGAAGTGAATTGACGTTTTTCGTCTCACTTCGCGTACCTAGTGTTTCAGCACCTATCAGTCGTAGAGAAACATTTGCATCACACCGAAGGGACCCTTGCTCCATTCGCACATCACTCACGCCAAGAGAACGCAAAATATCTCGCAACTCAGCGACATAGGCCTTCGCAACTTCCGGTGCATATTTTCCGGTGCCCGGAACAATCTTCGTAACAATCTCCACTAAAGGAATTCCCGCGCGATTGAAATCGAGAAGTGAATAATCGGCTCCGTGAATGCGTCCAGTTGCTCCACCTACATGCAACGACTTTCCGGTGTCCTCTTCCATGTGAACGCGTTCGATCTCAACACGAAATTGCTTCGGTCCTTCCTCGGTTTCGATTTCAACATCCACATATCCATTTACGCAGATCGGCTCGTCATATTGCGAGATCTGGAAATTTTTTGGCATATCAGGATAGAAATAATTTTTACGAGAGAAACGGCTAAAGGGCGTCACAGAGCAATGCAACGCAAGTCCGATCAGAATCGAAGACTCGATCGCCTTTTGATTGACGACTGGCAGTGCCCCTGGCATTCCGAGACAAACGGGGCATGTCTGAGTATTTGGTTCTGCACCAAATTCGGTCGCGCAACCGCAGAACATTTTTGATTTCGTGTTGAGTTCAACGTGCACTTCAAGACCGAGAACCGGCTCATACTTTAAAATTACTTCTTCGTATGTAAGGCTCACTTTGAACCTCCTAAAGCCGGAATTTGCGAAAGCAATGGCGCGCCCCATTTCGTGAGAAGTGAAGCTTCAAGAGCTGCCGCGGCCGAATACATGCGTTGGTCCTGCATTGCCGGAGCCATAATCTGGAATCCAACTGGGAGACCATCTTCCGGGGCCAGGCCACACGGCAAACTCATGCCGCCGATTCCCGCCATATTTACCGGAATAGTCGCAATGTCGTTGAGATACATAGCAAGTGGATCATTTGCCTTTTCACCGATCTTGAAGGCCGTAGTTGGACATGTTGGTGAGACGAGAACGTCAGCGGAATTAAAGGCGCGTTTGAAATCATCCATAATAAGGGTGCGAACTTTTTGGGCACTTCCGTAATAAGCATCGTAATAACCGGAAGAAAGAGCGTACGTGCCAAGAATAATTCGTCGCTTTACTTCACGACCAAATCCAACTTCGCGCGTGAAGTTCATGACTGATTCGGCTGATGCTCCATCTGCATCGCCCACTCGAAGTCCGTAACGCATTGCATCAAATCGCGCGAGGTTCGACGAGCATTCGCTGGGCGCAATGAGATAGTAAGCGGCAAGTGCATATTCAAAATTCGGGCATGAAACTTCAACAATCTCCGCACCTTCATTTGCCAGCAGCTCTAATGATTCTTCAAAACGAGAGCGCACTCCGGCTTGATACCCGTCGCCGTTGAGTTCTTTTACGACACCAATCTTCATGCCCTTGACGTTTCCTTCGCGTGCCGCTTTCACAACTTGCGGTACTGGCGCATCAATACTCGTGGCATCACGTGCATCATGACCCGCAATTACCTCATGCAATAGAGCTGCATCAAGAACGGTGCGAGCGCACGGACCTGCTTGATCAAGGCTTGATGAGAAAGCAATCAACCCATAACGAGAGACGCCACCGTATGTCGGCTTTACTCCAACAGTTCCTGTGACGGCAGCAGGTTGGCGAATGGATCCGCCCGTATCAGTCCCAATTGCAAGAGGGGCCTCAAAAGCAGCGAGGGAGGCAGATGATCCACCACCAGAACCTCCGGGAATTCGAGATAAGTCCCATGGATTGTGCGTTGGACCGTAGGCTGAATTTTCGGTCGAAGAACCCATCGCAAATTCATCCATGTTGGTTTTACCTAAGATAACAATCCCCGCTTGTTTTAATTTCGCAACAACTGTTGCGTCATACGGTGGGCGCCAACCTTCGAGAATCTTTGAACCGGCAGTAGTCGGCACGCCGTGTTGAACCATCACATCTTTTAAAGCAAGTGGAACTCCTGCCAGAGGTCCGACCTTCTCTCCACTTTGACGACGAGCATCAACCCCACGCGCTTGTGAAAGTGCGCCCTCAGTATCTACATATAGAAAGGCATGAACATCCCCATCGACTGCCGCAATTCGATCTAGATGTTCTTGCGTCAATTTCTCAGAAGTTGTGTCACCGGCTTCAAGCGCAGTTGCCATTTCATGGGCAGAACGAGTGATCATGCTTCTTCTCCCAAAATCTGAGGGACCCGAAAGCGTTGCTCTTCACTTGCAGGAGCACCAGAGAGGGCCGCTTCTGGGGAAAGACTTGGTGTCACGACATCGCCTCTCACAACATTTCTAAGAGGCAATGGATGAGAGGTCGGTTTTACATCACTTGTTGCCACTTCCTGCACTCGAGCAACAGCTGAAAGAATCACATCCATCTCAGAGGAGAGATCATCCAATTCCTGATCAGTCATCTCGATTCGAGCCAATCGGGCCAAGTTGGCGACATCTGCGCGTGAAAGAGTGCTCATGGTGTGAATCCTAATTAGGCAGAGACCTAACTGCGAATTTGCCCAGTCCCTGTCACTATCCAGGTTGTCGTTGTCATGGCTTCAAGACCCATCGGACCCCTAGCGTGTAATTTCTGATTAGAAATGCCGATTTCCGCGCCAAAACCCATCTGTTCACCATCGGTAAATCGGGTCGATGCATTTACCATCACGGCGGCGCAATCAGAGAGAGTAATAAAGCGCTCAGCGGCGGCTTGAGACTCAGTAACTATTGCTTCGGTGTGACCAGTGCCGTATTTAGCAATGTGATCAATGGCCTTTTCTACTGAATCGACAATACCTACATTCATCTCCAATGTTCCATATTCAGTAGACCAATTTGCCTCACCAATTGGCGATGAAGAGATACCTAATTCATGAGCAACTGATTGCACTTTTTCATCACAGTGGAGAACGACCCCCTCTTCTTTTAAGGCGTTCAGCGCCATAGGTAAAAACTTTTCGGCTATGGCAGAGTTCACAAGTAGAGTTTCGGCAGCATTACACACACTCGGGCGTTGTACTTTTGAATTAATCAAAATTGAAATCGCCTTTGCGAAATCGGCAAATTCATCCACGTAGACGTGACAAACTCCAGCACCCGTTTCGATCGTAGGTACTGTCGCCTCGTCCACGACCATTTGTATCAACTCAGCACTTCCCCTCGGAATCACAAGATCAACTTTTCCTCGCGCATGCAGCAGCGCGTTAACTGTTTCTCGATTATCGGAGGGGACGAGTTGTATTACTTCAGGGGAAATCACAGTACGTTCCAATGCTTCGCGCATGACTGCGACTAATACCGCGTTAGTTGAAGCAGCACTTGATGAGCCGCGCAATAGAGCCGCGTTTCCTGACATCAATAAAATTACAGCGGCATCGACGGTTACATTTGGTCGAGCTTCGTAGACCATTCCGACGACACCAAAAGGGACGGTCATCTGTCGAAGATGCAATCCATTAGGAAGAACTGATTCCCGCACAATGACGCGCAAAGGATCGGGAAGATTTGCTACGTTCCGCGCACCGACTGCCATTCCGGAAATTCTCTCGGGCGTGAGGAGAAGTCGATCCAAAAGTTGAGGGCTTAGCCCAACGGCTCTGCCCCGCTCCATATCTTTAGAGTTGGCTATCAGAATCAGCGAACTTTGCTTTTCCATTTCGTCTGCAATGGAAAATAAGGCCATCTTTCGGTCCGAACCCAATGAAGATGACAAAGTTCGCGCTGCTACTCTCGCAGTGGTTGCGAGCGTGGCAACGACGGAATCAGCATCCATATACTCAAGCCTAGCGGGGCTTATGATGGGTATGTGCGGACAATATTTCGATTTACGCGACGACTTTTCGTCTCACTTCTTGCTATTTACCTCGTACTTTTTGGAGTTACGCGCGTCATTCATTATCCAGAGCCAATTGCCGCCATTCGACTCGGTATTGCGCCAGCCTCCAAAACTCCAACTTTGATGCCGTTCCATGTTGTCAACGCATCTTCCACGCCAGCGCAATGGGACGTAAAGGCCGAGCCAATGCCCGAAAAAGTTGATTGGAATGGCTCGAACATCGATTGGGCGACATTTCTCTCCAAGACTTCGACCAACGCCTTTCTGGTAATTCGTGATGGCGTGATCACCTACGAGTGGTACAGCAAATCGACAACATCGAAAACGAAATTACCTTCTTACTCAGTCGCGAAAACGCTGACTTCGATCATGATCGGCCAGCTGATTTCGGCTGGCAAAATCAAAGAATCCGATACTTTCGTCAAATATTTTCCAGAATATGAGACTGGCGGAAATTTCGACAAGGTAACGATTCAAAGTTTGCTTGATATGCAAGCGGGTGTCGCAGTATCAGACAATTATCCTTCTGGCCCTTCAGGTTGGGGCGTCGGAATCGCACAAATGTATGCGACAACAGATCTCAATTTCTTTATGACACATAATCGAAAGATGAGTTGGGATCCAGGGACTAAATCGGAGTACAGAAGCGTGGATACTCAGATGCTGGGCTTCATCATTAAGAAAGTCAGCGGCATGAGCGTCGTAGATTACTTCAGCAAGAAAGTGTGGCAACCGATCGGGGCTGCGGATACCGCATTCTGGAATGTTGACCACGTCGGTGGTCTGGAAAAAACTTTCTGTTGTTTCAACGCCACAGCCAGAGATTATGCGCGGATCGGTGAATTGGTTCTCAATGACTCGAGCAACATCATCAGCACCGAATGGCGCAAGCGCCTAACGACCGCCGTAACAACTTTGGATCATAACTGGGGCTACGGGGCACAAGTTTGGCATCCCTTTGAAGGAGTCACGATGCTTCTTGGCTTACACGGTCAATATGTTTATGTACATCCGCAAACTAAAACGGTAATTGTAAAACTTAGCGATGAACCGACGGACAGTGGAAATGATGAAGCGCTAACCGTCAGAGTTTTACAAAGTTTGATTTCCACCAAACTCTAGGTTTGTCGCGTTACACTGAATGAGAATTCAATTCGTAACTCGCCCAACAATGGCATGACCACCGTCTGGACACCTTTGCCCGTTCCGACCATCAATTTACTCACCGGGTCCAGAGCGAAATTAACAGTGAAAGTGATTGCACCATAAAGGGAATTACTTGCTGTCACCGTCGCAATTCCCGCCGCATCCACCACTCGTCCAGCCACATTCCAAGTATCTGCCGATCCTTTACCCGAGCCATTTGTCACAACAAAAGCAGTAGGAATGGGAGTGACCGAGGCAGGAGTTTGAGTTCCCGCGTGGAAAATAGCGAGGTCGGTACGACCAGAATAAGTTCCATCAAAGACATTCAAAGCGGAGGCGATCTGAGAATCGGTTGCAGTTGGGGAGGGACTAGGAGGGGCGAATTTTGGTGCGATGAACGCGGTTTCGCTGAAACGTACTTGCACGCGCGCAGCAACATCTGAATACGCTCCAGTACCGACTGAATTAGTCGCCGCGATGACGAAAGCAGTCCAAACGGGTATGGGCTTAGCCCTCGGTTTATTTGGGTTTTTAACAGGAACTTTGCATGTGGTGCCCGAACCTTGACAAACGTAATACGAATTGTCATAGATCAGACGAACTCGGTAGGCCGTGATTTTTTGTCCACCGTTGCTGATTGGTGCTTTCCAACTCAATGTTGCGCTTTCCAACCCTCCAACGCCCGTCAGATTGGTGGGGGCTGACGGTTTCGAATATTTTGAAGTTGCTGCACCAGAAATCGTAATTCCGCTCATGCCAATCAAAATGAATGCGCAGAAGAAAATCTCGAACCTTCTCAGAAACTTCGCCATGGCCTCTCCTAAAAGCAAACTCTCAAGCGTTTACCATTTTAAGGAGTGCAAGTTTCTGGAAGTAGGGAAAATGCGAGTGCTAGCACGAATTCAAATTTTGAGAATGACGAGATCGTCTCTATGGATAAGTTCACGCTCATACTCCGGGCCGAGTTCCCTTGCCAATTCTTTTGTCGATCGACCAAGCATCTGTGGAATTTCCACTGAATCAAAGGCAACCAATCCGCGCGCAAAAACTTTTCCATCTTCGCCTGAAACTTCAACTGCATCTCCCGCGCTAAATTCACCCACTACCTGGGTTACGCCAGCAGGGAGTAGTGAAACGCTTCTTTCGATCAAGGCTTTAACAGCTCCGCTATCGACGATCAATCGACCATGGGGTGTGGAAGCGTGGGCGAGCCAAAGGAGACGCGAATTCGACTTGGAAGGCTGCGCTTCGAAATACGTCCCACAATCTTCACCCAAAAGTGCAGAGCCAACTTCTTTTAAACTTGTCAATAGCATGGGAATCCCCGCACCGGTCGAAATACGTGCAGCCTCTATTTTGGTGAGCATTCCTCCACTGCCAACCCCAGCGCTTCCCGCACCGCCCAAAGTGGATTCATCAACATCACTCACCGACGCAACGCTAGTGATTCGTCTTGCTTGCGGATTTCTTGGTGGTGAGTCATAGAGAGCATCAATATCTGAAATAAGAACAAGCAGATCTGCACCCATGAGAAGTGAAACGAGCGCCGCAAGGCGATCATTATCGCCAAACCTAATTTCTTGGGTTCCCACGGTGTCATTTTCGTTGATGATTGGAACGACACCCAAAGCCAACAATCGATATAAAGTCCGCTGAGCATTTTGGTAGTGAGAACGATGAATCACATCTTGTGTAGTAAGAAGGATTTGCGAAGTTGTAATTGCATAGCGGGCAAAGCTTTCGGTATATCGATGCATCAACAAACCTTGACCGACGGCAGCAGCGGCCTGCTGCGTAGCAAGATCTTTGGGGCGAGTCTTTAAACCCAAGGGCGAAAGTCCTGCCGCAATCGCACCTGAAGAAACGACCGTCACTTCAGCCCCACGTGCGCGAGCTGATGAGACTGCGTCGACTAAACGATCAACCGCAATAGAATCTAATTGGGCACCGGCGTTACCTGTTAATGAAGAAGATCCAATCTTTATGACAATTTTCTTCGCATCAACAATATGGCTACGCATCTGCTTGGTCAGTTTCGATCTCAGGTGAAATTTCCGGGGTATGAGGATCCGCGACTTTGTATTCCCACTGACGAGCAACTTCCTCATCGCTCAATACATCATGAGGTCTTTCATAACCGCGCCAAAGTGAATCGAATCGTGTGTCATCTCCACGCGCTCCTAGTAATTCGGCTCCGGCTTCAATTGTTGGTTCCCAATCGAACACCACTGCGTCATCGCCTTTACCCACTCTCACTTCACTTCCAGAAATTGCACCTTTGCGGAAAAGTTCACGCTCTACTCCGAGTTGTGCCATGCGGTCTGCGAGATAACCAATCGCTTCGGCATTCTTGAAGTTAGTCTGCAGAACCCATCGGACAATTTTTGGACCAAGCACAGTAAATGAACCGTCAACGTTGGCCTCAACCGTAAACCCAGAGTCATCAACAGCTGGAGGACGTAGAACTATTCGCGTGCGCTCTTCTACTGCCAATTCTGAACGCGATTTCATGACCAAACGAGCCATCGCATAGGTAAGGTCGGTAAGTCCAGCACGAGACGCGGCGGATACAGGATAAACCTCATAACCGCGATCACGTAAAGACTGAGCGACCATCTCTGCCATGGCCTCACCGTCAGGAAGATCGATTTTATTTAATGCAATAATCCGAGGGCGATCATCGAGACCGCCGTACTCAGAAAGTTCATGTTCGATAATTTCTAAGTCATGAATAGGATCACGATCAGTTTCGAGAGTTCCGCAATCAAGAACATGTACGAGCGCAACGCAACGTTCTACGTGACGTAAAAACTCAAGTCCCAAACCTTTTCCTTGACTTGCTCCTGGTATCAATCCGGGAACATCGGCAACGGTAAACCGAGTCTCACCTGCTTGCACAACGCCAAGATTTGGAACAAGGGTGGTGAATGGATAATCAGCAATCTTTGGACGCGCTGCAGAAATTGCGGCAATAAGCGAAGATTTTCCAGCACTTGGATATCCAACGAGTGCGATATCAGCGACGCTCTTGAGTTCAAGAATGAGCGTGCGCTCTTCACCAGGTTCTCCCAGTAGAGCAAAGCCTGGTGCGCGTCGTTTTGCAGAAGAGAGGGCAAGGTTACCCAGCCCTCCTCGGCCACCTTGCGCTGCAACAAAAATAGTTCCATTGCCAACTAGATCTGCGATTTGTGTTCCATTAGCGTCCATAACAACGGTTCCATTGGGAACTTTTAAAATAATGTCATCCCCAGAAGGTCCATCTTTACGATCGCCGTATCCTGCTCGACCTGAACTTGCTTTGCGATGCGGAGAATGGTGAAAATCTAAGAGTGTCGTGACATTGGGATCGACGACGAGGGTGACATCTCCACCACGACCGCCGTTACCTCCATCTGGTCCACCGAGCGGCTTAAATTTTTCACGTTTGACAGAGACGCAACCATCTCCCCCTTTACCTGCTGCGGCAAAGAGAGTCACTCGATCAACAAAAGTTGTCATCTGCCTCTCCTTCGTTTCAGTAAAAAAGATTGAGAAAAATAAAAGAGCGGGTCCGAATTCACGGCCCGCTCAATTATGAGTACCGAGAACTAGGCGACGGGAACTACATTCACAACACGACGACCACGAGCACGACCAAATTCAACGGACCCCGCTGCAAGTGCGAAGAGAGTGTCATCCTTGCCACGTCCAACATTTGCCCCTGGGTGGAAATGGGTGCCACGTTGGCGCACGAGGATCTCACCGTTCTTCACTACCTGACCGCCGAAGCGCTTAATTCCGAGATATTGCGCATTTGAATCGCGACCATTGCGCGTTGACGAGACTCCCTTTTTACTAGCCATCGCTCAACTCCTTAGTTAATGCCGTTAATGGCGGTGATTAAAACGCGAGTGTTCTGTGATCGATGACCCTGACGACGACGATAACCAGTCTTGTTGTGGTACCGAAGAATGTGGATCTTTGGACCCTTGGTTTCATCAATAACTTCAGCGGTGACCTTGATGCCGGAAAGGACCTTGGGGTCAGTGGTGACCTTGGTTCCATCGACAAGGAGAATCGCAGGGAAAGTTACGGTGGAACCTGCTGTACTGCTAAGTCGATCGACGGTGAGCGTATCTCCGACGGCGACCTTCTCTTGGCGGCCACCAGCCTTCACAATTGCGTACACGTTTCGACTCCAGTTCGTTGATCCATCTCTTAAAAAACTCAGTAATAAGCGTGATGACCTTAAAAAAGACCATTAAGCAAGGGCTAAGGGTACGGAGAAGTGCCCCCTAAGGTCAAACTGGCGCTATCTCGGCTCCAGATTGGCGCCCGTTGATCAAGAACCTGGGGTAACAACCCCCGTACTTACTGCTCTGCGCCGGCGGCGGCCTGCTGCAGCGGGTGCGGACTTCACCTCAACGGCAAGCTTTGCGGAGGGAATTTCCACTGCAAAATCGGACTGCACATCACGTTCTTCTAAGATCGATGAATTTGTTTCATGGTCGGGTAGGTCGTCCTCGACGAGAGCGCGTGAGGAAATCGCAATCTCCTCGAATGGCATCGAAGTTTTTGCCTTAACAGGATCGGTGTGGATGTGAATTCCTCGACCACCACAACTATCACAAGTAGTGGAAAAAGCCTCAATTAGCCCTTGTCCTACACGTTTGCGTGTCATTTGAACTAAACCGAGGGAAGTTACCTCTGCCACCTGATGTTTCGTGCGATCACGACCCAGGCACTCTACCAATCGACGAAGAACCTGTTCTCTATTTGATTCAAGAATCATGTCAATAAAGTCGATCACGATGATGCCACCTAAGTCGCGCAATCGAAGTTGACGCGCAATTTCCTCTGCAGCTTCTAGGTTGTTCTTCGTAACCGTCTCTTCAAGATTTCCGCCTTTACCGATGAACTTTCCAGTATTAACGTCAATAACGATCATTGCTTCGGTGCGATCGATAACAAGTGATCCGCCAGAAGGAAGGAACACCTTGCGATCAAAAGCTTTTGACAATTGCTCATCCACACGGAAATCGGTGAAGAGATCTCCTGGACCAGTCCACTTTTCAATCTTTGATGTCAGCTCAGGGGCAATAAATCCAAGATAGTTATTGATTTCTTCCCATGCATCATTTCCCTGAATCGTAAGTTTTCGGAAATCTTCATTGAAGATATCTCGAATGACGCGCACTGCTAGATCAGGTTCGGAGTAGAGAAGTGCAGGTGCGTGAAAATTAGAATTCTCCGACTTCGCAACGATGTCATCCCATTGGGCTTTGAGTCGTGCTACATCACCTTCAATTTCATTATCACTTGCACCTTCAGCCGCGGTGCGGACAATGACGCCCGCCTCTTCCGGCACTAACGACTTAAGAATTGACTTTAGACGTGCGCGCTCTGGTTCAGGAAGACGTCGGCTGATGCCGCTCATTCCTCCGCCTGGCACGTAGACCAAATAGCGACCTGGCAAGCTAATTTGGCTAGTGAGACGCGCTCCCTTTTGCCCAATTGGATCCTTTGTCACTTGAACCAAAACTGGTTGACCCGTTTTCAAAACCATTTCAATCTTGCGCGGTTGAGAATCAGAAATTCCCGCCGCATCCCAATTGACTTCTGCTGCATAAAGAACAGCATTGCGCCCTTTGCCAATATCCACGAATGCGGCCTCCATGCTTGGAAGCACATTCTGGACGCGACCTAAATACACATTTCCTACATAAGAGACGTTGCTATGTCGGTTGACGTAATGCTCAACCATAACTTTATCTTCGATGACGGCAATTTGAGTACGATCACCTATTTGTCGAACAAGCATTTCACGATCAACATTTTCACGACGAGCTAAAAATTCACCCTCAGTAATGATTGTCCCGCGCTTGCGATACGGCTCACGATATTCGTTTCGAGGTTCGCGATTTCCGCGACGTGGAGTTCGAGAGGATTCACGACGTGCTGGACGTTCACGCGGTTCACGAACTTCCTTTTGCTCGCGCGCTTCACGAACTTTGACAACCGTGATGACGCCATCTTCTTCAATCGTCTCGCCTGGAGTCACTCCCTCAGCACTTGACCTGCGTCGTCGACGTCTATGTGTCGCAGACTTTGAAGTCTCATCTTCTGACTCTTCAGCGCTGTCCACTTTCGAAACATCTAGGCCATCTTCTGCACCAGAGCCATTACGACGTCGACCACGTCCACCGCGACGGCGCCTACGCCCGCGACTGTCATCTCCGGTTGCGGATTCAGCAATCTCCTCGGGAATGACAGTTGGCACTTTCTTGCGCGATCCTGTCGCCTTTTTAACTGGTGGGCTTGCCTTCTCATCTGGTGAAATCGTTGAACCTGGTGATGTGGATTGCGCTGGGTTTCGTGGAGCGCGTGGCGCTTTTGCTTCGGCCGGAGCTGCTTGAAAGATCGGAACGGGAATCGATGATGCGCTCTTTCGAGCAGATTTCTTAGGTTCAGCCGCTTCAACGCTTGGTGCTGCCTCTTTTGCGCTGGATGTTATTTTTTTTGCCACGCGCTTACGCGGGGCTTTTGGCTCAGTAGCCATATTTAGTACCAAATCCTCTATGCGTTCTGTAAAAAACGCGCTCTGGCTCGTCTTGGATTTACGTGAAGCAAACCTTAAATCGAGCAATTCTGTGGTGTCCGCGCTGGCGGTGACCGCGAAAGATTCGCGAGCCGCGCTGGACGTTGCGCTAAGTATGTCAGATGCGCGCGTCAAAACCCAACGCAACGCCGATTAGCCCCTTTGGCGAGCGTGGATGTTCTGAAGAAGGCCAATTCCAATGAGGTTCGCAAACATACTTGACCCACCGTAGGAAATAAATGGCAATGGCACTCCCGTCATCGGCATTAGGCCCATAGTCATACCAATATTTTCGAACGCCTGAAAAGCAAACCACGCGATAACTCCCGTGCACACAAGTCTGCCGAAAAGATCTTGCGATCTTCGTGCTATTCGAAAACCTCGTACCAACACGATGGTGAAAAGTATCAAAATAGATGCACTCCCTACGAAACCGATCTCTTCACCGGCGACCGTAAAAATAAAATCCGTTTGTTGCTCTGGTACGAAGCGACCGTTCGTTTGTGGACCTTTAAAGAGTCCTTTACCAATTACTCCACCAGATCCCACTGTTATTCGCGACTGTCGCAATTGATAACCACTTTGTTGTGGATCTGCAGATGGGTTGACAAATGTCTGCAATCTTTTTACTTGGTACTCACTGAGAACCCCAAGTTTTGCTGCGGAGAACCCACCCAGTACGGCGAGCAAAAGCAAACCTACAACCCAACGCGAAGGAGCCCCTGATACAGCAACAATTGTTACGACCGAGGAACAAATGATAAAAACAGTTCCCATATCTGGTTGAAGCAAAATAAGAACGATCGGCACTGCCGCGATTGCAAGGGCGCGAAGTACATCCTGATGAGTTGGAGCATCGCGATCTTTTATTTTTTCAGATAGAACCATTGAGAGGCCGATGATTATCGAAATCTTGGCTAATTCCGCTGGTTGAATCTGAAAGCCACCAGGTAACGAAATCCATGCACGTGCACCGTTCACGGTGCTTCCAATACCTGGAATCAAAACTGCAATGAGTCCCAAAACTCCCGCTCCCCACAAAATCGGTGTATAGGCGCGCAGAAGCCGATAATCAATGATCGTTGCGCTAAATGCCAGCACAATTCCAATGACAATATTGATCACGTGGCGTTTCAGGTAATACTGAGGATCCAAGCCTTGACTTGCGTACCAAGAGCGAGTCGCTGCATAAACCAAGAGAGTGCCGATAATGAGAAGTCCGATCACTGCAATTGTCAGAACAGGGTCAAACCCTTTCAGCGCCCTTCGACGGCGAGACCTTTTCCGAAGCGCGATCATGGCACTCATTTAGACACCTTAAGCGTTGGCGAAATTTTAGGGAGAATTGAAGGTGGCCCTTGAGGGAAGAGGGGCTGAGCGCCGACAAGAGAATTACGAGTCACTCCAAAAATCGTCTCATAAATTTTTCGCACGCCCACTGCGCTGACATCTGCGCCAAAGCCGCCCTGGCTCACCATCATCACTACCGCGTACCTCGGACTCTCACTTGGAGCGAAAGAAGCAAACCACGATGTATTCGCCTTCTTCGTGCCATCGGTATTGAGCCCGAACACCTCAGCCGTGCCCGTTTTGCCACTGACCGCAACCGGAAATCCCGCGAACGCTCCCGCGGCGGTACCTGTGAGAACCACTTGGCGAAGGGCGCTTTGCAAAAATGCAAGCGTGGATTTCGTCGCCGGAAGCTTGCCAAGTACCGAAGGTGCAATTCTTTCGAGCACCTTGCCCGCTGTGGTCACTACCGCTTTACCTACAGTTGGTTTCCAAATTGTTCCGCCATTTGCAATGGCTGAATACATCTGAGCCAATTTCAGTGGGGTAATCACCGTGTCACCTTGCCCGATCGAGAAGTTCACTGCGTCACCTCCCCGAATCTTGTCGCCGTCGGCACAATTCTCTTTAGCAAGTGCAAGCAGAAAGGTTGACTGCTGACTTTTTGAGGCACGAGTGGCGTAATTACAAAAATAGGATTTGTTCTGGTTATACCAATTGATACGCCATTGGCGATCGGGAAGCCGACCACTTGATTCGGCCGGGAGGTCAACACCAGTCTTCTCTCCAACTTGAAAGCCACGAGCTGACGAAAAGAAATAATCATTCAGGTTCTTCTTTGGAAAAAGCCCACCATCTCGAAGCCACTCGTCATATGCAATTCGATACCAGATCGTATCGCATGAAACAGCGATTGATTCTTTCATGCTGATTGTTCCTTGTGGTCGACTTTCAAAATTTTGAAAATCAATATTTCCAACTTTGACGCTCGCTGGACATGAATATGTTGCATTCAAGTTATAGCCTGCGTTAGCTGCTGCCACTAGCGAGACAACTTTAAAAGTTGACGCTGGAGCGAAGAGTCCTTGAATTGCTCGCGAAAGTGCAGGGACACCAGTTTTTTCGCTAAAGAGATCTTTTGCTTGCTGAAGCGTTAACCCTTTTTCCCAGATATTCGGATCGTAGGTGGGATAAGAAGCCATCGATAAAACCCGCCCAGTTTTCACGTCTAGAACAACGGCGGCCCCCGAATCCGCGCGTTGACCGTTTGCACGGGCTCTCATTATTGCATCAGCAAGTGCCCGCTCAGTGGAAGCCTGAAGCCGGGCATCAAGGCTCGTGACCAGATGATTTCCAGGAATGGGCAAGATTACTTGTGCTTCCCTTGTTATCGACTCTTTTCTATCGACTATGACAGTTTTAATTCCCGGCTTTCCACGTAAGAACGAATCGTATTGAAATTCTAATCCAGCCTTTCCGATTGATTCACTTCGGTAATACTTCGCCCCAGAAGCTCCTTTTAGATCACCCTCCGTTAATGGTCCGACGTATCCCAATAAATGCGCTGCATTTGCGCCATCTATTCCGGGGTAATTTCGCACGGCGACTGGTGCAGCATCGATGCCTGGAAATTGATCGGCTCTTTCGACTATTTGCAAAGCAAGATTGGGATCTGCGTCCTTTGTGATTGGTATTGGCTGATATCGAGTACCAGTCCAACATCCTGCTTGAACTCCCGTTGGCTGTTCACCACAGAGTCGAGTAAGCAAATAAACATCGGCATATTTAAGCCCCAATAATTTTGCTGTTTTTTTCAATACCGCGACGCCTTTGTCTGCCTGTCGATCAATGACACTTCTATCCGCAGTAACAGCCAGGCCCACGCGATTGAGCGCTAATGGCACTCCAGAGGAATCGACTATCAATCCTCGCGTTGCGGGTGTCACGATATCTCGGCTCTGGATGCTTAAGGCGGCATTCTTGTATTTAGACCCGGCACCAATCTGCAAGTAAAAGAGCCGTCCCAGCAGTGCAACCATCAAAGATACGATGAGAACTTGTGTTACCAGAAGGCTAAGTCGAGAACGTTGATTCATGCGATCTCACGGGTTTCAAAAACCGCTCTATGCAATCGAGACGCTATGGGCAAAACAAACGGGGCAATTGCTAAAGTCCATAAACCGTTTCCAAGAATAGTTTTAGCGGCTTGCTTGGCATTCCCAAGCTCGGAACCCAAAAGAAGAGTGAGCAAAAGAAACGCGCTCATTGAGACCACAACCGAAAAAGCAACCATGACCACAAGACTTAACGGATTGGTTCTCAAACTGTCATCGCCATATCTGAGAAAGGCAATTCCAAATCCAACTATCGTCAAGATTAGCGTCCACTCTCCGATAGGACCTGAAGCCGTTGGTGCGATGTCAAGGAGAAAGCCTGCGAAAAAGCCAGCAACAGCACCAACTTCCGGCGAGCTCAGCGCTGACCAACTGAGAACGAAAATGAGGAAGATCGAGAAACCACCGAAAGGTAGGTGAATTTGGTCAACAGTGGCTAATTGGAGTCCAAATACGGCTAGAAATAAGGCTCCCGTAAGTACCGAATGTCGAGTCAGCATGAGGCTTACTTCGAAGTTTGGCTTACAGAAGGTGAGGGGGTCGATGAAATTGAAGAAGGCGTAACAAAGATTGTGACTGTCGGGGTAGGTATGGGGGTCGGCTTGATCGGCACAAGGGAATCGCGCGGATCAGTTGCTGGTGGTTTCAGAACTACCGCGACAATCCCCAAAGCGTGCAGGTGGACGAAGTAACGTACCTTTGCCATCTGTGAAACCGAGCCCGCCGAATTTGGGATCGATGTCACCACGCCAATGGGGACTCCTGGAACAAATGGCTTGCCGTTGACACTTCCTCGAGCCAACAGAATATCTCCGACTTTGATAGAACTTTGCGAGGCCAGTAGTTGCAATGTTCCGACATCGGTACCCTCTCCGTTTAATATTCCTATCTCTTGACTGCCCGCTATGCGTGCGCCTACGTGGAACTCGGGATCGGAAACAAGCATGACTAAGGCGCTAGATGAATAAACTTCTTTGACTACTCCAACTAGTCCATCCCCACAGATAACCGTCATATCTCGGGTGACATGCAAATTAGCTCCCACATCAATTGTTATCGATTGGGAAAATGAGGCACTTGTACCTTGCGAAATAATTCGTGCATTCACAATCTTGTACTCAGCTTTGCCAGATAAATCCAAAACTGATTTCAATTGTTTTACCTCAGTCGCTAAATCTTTATTCCGAATGATTGATTTACGAAGAAGTGAGTTTTGATCTTCAAGTTTCTTTAATTGCGCTCTCGTGCGTCCTAGGTGAGTAACATCGGAGAAGAAATTGCCAACGGGGCTAAGGGCTGTGCTCGCCGCTCGTTGAAATGGAGCCATCGCACTTTGAGCGCCGTGACGTAGCCCTGTGACTATCGATACTCCTCGCAAATCGAGCGTTATGAGAAAAAGCGAGGTGACAATAAGGGTGACGACCAACAGGCGACTCCGATTATCGCCGCCGTATCGCATCTAATGAAACCTATCGACGAGGTTCGGAGATCAAGACCTTCTCTAAAGCCTCAAACTCTTCAATACATTTTCCGGATCCTTCTACAACAGCGTCCAATGGGCGCTCTGCAATGTGGATTGGCATTCCCGTCTCTCGACGCAATCTCTCGTCTATTCCTTTGAGCAAGGCTCCACCGCCGGTGAGCACAATTCCACGATCCATAAGATCGCTGGCTAATTCTGGGGGGGTTTTATCCAAAGTCGCTTTTACTGCGTTCACAATTGCGTTCACTGGCTCTTCAATTGCTTTCCGAATTTCAGCCGCCGACACCACGATTGTCTTCGGAAGACCTGTTGCAAGATCGCGTCCGCGAATTTCAGCATCTGGCTCTCCTTGTATTGGATAGGCAGAACCAATCGCCATTTTAATTTCTTCTGCTGTGCGCTCTCCCAACAGGAGTGAAAATTCACGCTTAACCCAATTGATAATGGCTTGATCTAACTCATCCCCACCAACACGAATGGAAAGAGCAGTTACGATTCCACCGAGAGAAATGACAGCGACTTCTGTCGTACCTCCTCCGATATCGACAACCATGTTGCCAGTTGGTTCATGGATCGGAAGACCTGCACCAATTGCGGCAGCCATAGGTTCTTCGATGATGTAAACCTTTCGAGCACCAGCCGCGTAGCCAGCATCTTTCACAGCACGCTGTTCAACACCAGTAATTCCAGATGGAACGCAGACCACGATGCGAGGCTTTGCAAGATAGCGACGGCGATGAACTTTCTGAATAAAATATCGGAGCATTCGTTCAGTCGTGTCGAAGTCAGCAATAACACCGTCTTTAAGTGGTCGAATAGCCACAATATTTCCCGGCGTTCGTCCAATCATTTTTTTAGCTTCTAGGCCAACGGCAAGAATTCCACCGGTATCTTGATTAATTGCCACGACACTTGGCTCATTGAGAACAATGCCTCGCCCACGCACATAAACCAAGGTATTTGCCGTACCAAGGTCCACGGCCATATCCCGGCCGATAAAAGACATTCTGTTACTCATAACTCCCTTTCGATTGTTAACCCTGCAAAGAAAATTTCGATTTCGCGTTTTGCCGATTCGGGCGAATCAGAACCATGCACAAGATTTTGAACAACCTTCGTGCCTTGATCACGAGCTAGATCGCCTCGAATTGTTCCTGGTGCAGCCACAGTTGGATCAGTGGCACCTGCAAGGGAGCGGAATCCTTCAATTACGCGATTGCCTTCTACTATCATCGCAACAAATGGACCTGAGAGCATAAATTCTAGAAGCGGTTCAAAAAAAGGTTTCCCTTGATGCTCGGCATAATGAGTTTCGAGCAATGCGCGATCGGCGCCCATCATTTGCATTGCCACAACTGAATATCCCTTTGCTTCAATGCGCGAAATAACTTCCCCAATAAGGTTACGACGTACGCCGTCAGGCTTAACGAGGACGAGGGTGCGCTCTATAGTCGCTGGTGCGTTCACCCCGCGAGTCTAATCGGTCTGCGCGGTTTCTGACTTCAGGCCTATTTGGGCTTCTCCTGAGAGAGAAAAACAGCGCGCGCGGCCTCGCCCTTTCGACCAACCACAATCGCGGCAACCCAGAGCCCGGCAAATAGGCTTCCGAGAAAGTACAAAGTCGTGGCCACGAGGCCGTAGCCAACCAGCGCCACTTGAAGAATCGAGCCAATGATCCAACCGAAACGAGATTTTAAGAGCCCTATCGTCAAAAAGAGCAAAAGCGCAATTACTCCGCCCACAACAAGGGGGGTGCCAGAATGATTTTTTGAGGCAAAAACGATTGCGAAGCCCATCACAAAAGCTTCCATAGTTAAGACGGCGGAGCCAAGAACTTTCATCGCTACTCCGAATTATTCGCGAGCCGCTTTAGGATTGCACGTGCCTGTCCAACTGTTATGACAGAACCTGTGACTACAACTCCGACCGCCTCTTCATTTACTGAATCACGTGCATCTAAGATCGCGCGATCGATGGCCTCCTCAAGGTCTTCAATTGCCATAACACGATCTGCTCCAAATATTTTCGTTGCGATCGCTTCGACCTCAGATGTCTGCATCGACCTTGAAGATTTACTTTGTGTCACGATGATTGTGTCGAAAACTTTCTCTAATTCCTTCAAGATTCCGATGACATCTTTGTCAGCAAATGCTCCAAAAACGCCGATCAATGTGTCAAAAGTGAATTCCGATTGCAGAGTTTTAGCCAACGCCTTTGCACCATGTGGATTGTGTGCGGCATCCAAAATAACCGTCGGTTCGCGAAGCATAATTTCGCATCTACCTGGAGAAGTCACTGCGGCAAAACCTGCATTAACTGCTTCAAGATCCAGCGGTTGACCACCAAAGAAAGCCTCAACTGCGGCTAATGCAGTTGCTGCATTTCCTCCTTGGTGTTCGCCATGGAGTGGCAAAAAGATATCTTCGTATGTGTCACCTAGCCCTTTAATGGTGAGAACTTGGCCCCCAACAGCTACGTCTCGTCTCAGTAATGAGTACTCAACGCCTTCTCGTGCGACTTCAGCACCGACTTCGGATACGCGGCGCAATACTTCATTTTCAACATCACGCTCCTGGCGAGCCATGATAACCATCGAACCTGGTTTGATAATTCCACTCTTTGTCTTTGCGATTTCAACCAGCGTATTTCCTAAATAGGCCATGTGATCAAAACCAATGGGCGTAATAACAGAGACTGCGGCCTCGACCACATTTGTAGCATCCCACTCTCCACCCATGCCGACTTCGATAACACCAATATCGACTGGGAATTCTGCAAATGAAACAAACGCCAGCGCAGTCATTGCCTCGAAAAATGAGATGGGATTTGCGAATTTTTTGTCAATGAAATCTAAATAGAGGGCTACATCGTTATAGGCGAAAATAAAATCCTTCGCATCAATTGGGTGGTTATTTATAGCGATACGTTCGAGGAAACTCTCAAGATGCGGGCTGGTGAATCTTCCTGTCCGCAAGCCAGTCGCACCCATGAGTGCATCAATCATGCGAGATGTGGTTGTCTTTCCATTGGTGCCGCCCACGTGAATTGTTGGATATGCCAACTGAGGAGATCCCAGAGCGTCAGTCAGCGCTGCGATTCGTTCTAGCGATGGAGCAATTCTTGTCTCAGGCCACCTTGCCTCGAGCGAGGCCTCAATTGCCTGAAGGCGGGCGCGATCATCGGAGGCGCTCATGCCGGCGGAAGCTCTGCGATCTGAATCGTGAGCCTGTCGATGTCGACGCTTGTCGTCGCGAGTCTTTCTCGGATTTCTAACACGACTTTCTCAGGTGCCTTTGCCATAAAATTTTCGTTGTCTATCTTGACTAAAGCGGTTTCATGATCTTTGCGTGCTGTCGCTAAGTCTTTTGTGAGCCTCGCGCGTTCAGCCACCACGTCGACACTTCCAGAGAGGTCAAATTCAATTTTGACTTGACCTATTTCGACTCCACCACTAGTTAAGAAATTTTCCGAAGGCTGATCAATTCGTAGCACATAGCGAAGAGAACTTTCGTACTCTGCAAATTCGGTCGGTAGAAAAAAACGACCAGGAATTTTCTGACTTGTTCTTATCCCTTGGTCATTTCTGAAGCGTCGAACTTCTGTAACCAATTCCTGCAATTGTAGGACGACATCTTCGGCATCAGGATCTAGGTGCGAAGCATGTCCTTTGGGCCAGGCAGCAATTACCAAGGATTCTCCACCCGTGAAAGCGGTCCATAGTTCTTCCGTTACAAATGGCATAGTCGGATGAAGCAAGCGAAATAGTTGATCTAGCACATATCCCAAAACTCGTTGTGAATTTGCAGAATTAGTCGAAGCAAAAGTTTCCTTAGAAAGTTCGAGGTACCAGTCACAGAGGTCATCCCACGCAAAGTGATAAACCAATTCACTCGCTCTTGCAAATTCAAATTTCTCTAGAAGTGAGTCTACTTCAACGGCAGTTTCTGTTAGTCTGCTAAGAATCCAACGATCTATCGCGTTGAGAGATTCGCGCGCCGGGAGTTCCCCTTCTACATGTGCGCCGTTCATGATTGCAAAACGCGTTGCATTCCAGAGTTTGGTCGCAAAATTACGCGCGCCTGCTACCCATTCTTCCGCCAATGCGATGTCAGCACCAGGATTTGCACCTCTGGCAAGAGTGAAGCGAACCGCATCAGCCCCATATCGATTCATAAATTCAATTGGGTCAATTCCGTTACCACGACTCTTGCTCATCTTCTTACCAAATTTGTCCCGAACCATTCCGTGAAGCGCAATTATGTGGAAAGGCGGAACTCCGTCCATGGCGAAAAGACCAAACAACATCATTCTCGCGACCCAGAAAAAGAGAATGTCGTATCCAGTCACCAAAACACTTGTGGGATAGAACTTTTTCAGTGATTGCGTTTCATCCGGCCAACCCATCGTTGAGAAAGGCCAAAGAGCAGATGAGAACCATGTGTCAAGAACATCACTATCTTGAATATAGCCATCGGGCGCACTCTCACCTGGGCCCGTGACTACAATCTCGCCAAGTGGACCGTACCAAACGGGAATGCGATGACCCCACCACAACTGGCGCGAGATGCACCAATCATGCATATTGTCGATCCATTCAAAGTAACGCGGCGAGAGAGACACAGGTTCTATTCGCACCCGCCCATCGCGGACGGCATCTCCGGCTGCTTTCGCCAATGGTGCGACCTTTACAAACCATTGCTTGGAAAGTCGAGGTTCAATAGTCGTCTCGCAGCGCTGACAATGTCCGACGGAGTGAATGTATGGGCGCTTTTCCGCGATGATACGGTTCTGCAATCTAAGTTTTTCCACTACGGCTTTCCGAGCGATGAATCGATCCATCCCGTCAAATTCTGTATCAGTATTTTCAATTTCAGCCGCAGCGCTCAAAACTACGACATTTGCAAGGGTATGTCGCAAACCAATTTCAAAGTCGTTGGGATCGTGAGCTGGAGTCACCTTAACTGCCCCCGTTCCAAATTCAGGGTCAACGTGATCGTCTGCGACAATAGGTATTTCTCGATTCACTAGAGGCAACGTGATCGTCTTGCCAATGAGATGTGAATATCTCGGATCACCAGGGTGCACGGCAACCGCGGTGTCACCGAGCATCGTTTCGGCACGCGTGGTTGCTACTACTATTTCTGTTTCGCCATCGCCGTATCGAATGGAAATCAATTCGCCTTCGTCATCGCTGTGATCGACCTCAATATCTGATATCGCGGTCATACACCTCGGGCACCAATTGATAATGCGTTCAGCCCGATATATCAGACCTGCATCGTAGAGTTGTTTAAAGATTGTTAGGACTGCTCGAGAAAGACCTTCATCCATCGTGAAGCGCTCCCGGCTCCAATCAACTGAGTCACCGAGACGCTTCATCTGCCCGAGTATTTGGCCGCCGTATTCTTGTTTCCACTCCCAGACTTTCTTCACGAATGCTTCGCGACCGATGTCATGTCTCGTGAGTCCTTGAAGAGCCAGTTGTTTCTCAACTACATTTTGCATCGCAATCCCAGCGTGATCCATACCTGGAAGCCAGAGGGCTTCAAAACCTTTCATGCGCTTCCAGCGGATCAAGATGTCTTGCAAAGTGTGATCCAGAGCGTGACCGATGTGCAGGCTGCCATTTACATTCGGAGGAGGAATGACAATCGTAAATGGTTCTTTTTCTGAATTAGAATCGGCCGCGAAGTAACCAGCGGCTAGCCATTTGTCATACAAGGGTCCTTCGACGTCAGCAGGGACAAATGCTGCGGGGAGTTCACGTTGACTCATGGAGTGGAGTCTAGATTACGCGCTCTTCTCCTCAGGACCTTTTTGGCTTCGGATGATCTTCTTCGGAATATCTCCAGTCCGCTTGATAAAGGTTGGGGCTGCGCCGTCTTGGATGCTCTCTCGCGTGACAATCACTTTTCCTATTTCCACCTTGCTTGGCACGTCGTACATGACGGAGAGGAGGACAGATTCCATGATTGCACGAAGGCCGCGGGCGCCGGTCCCTCGCTTGAGGGCCAATTCCGCAATTGCATTTAGCGAATCCGGATTAAATTCGAGTTCAACATCATCCAATTCAAAAAGGCGCATGTACTGTTTCACAAGGGCATTTTTTGGTTCCGTAAGAATTTGCATCAGCGCCTCTTTATCGAGGTGTTCGACGCTAGTCACGATAGGAAGCCGACCGATGAACTCTGGAATCATTCCAAACTTTAAGAGATCTTCTGGCATTACTTCCGCAAAAATATCTTTCTTTGCTCGATCTTCTTCAGTTTGTAAGGTGGCGTTAAAACCAACCCCTGCCGAGCCGCTTCGACTCTCAATGATCTTTTCAAGGCCAGAAAACGCGCCGCCAACGATAAAGAGGACATTTGTTGTATCGATCTGAATGAATTCCTGGTGTGGGTGCTTACGACCGCCCTGTGGCGGAACAGAAGCTACCGTGCCTTCAAGAATCTTGAGCAGAGCTTGCTGGACACCTTCACCCGATACATCACGCGTGATGGATGGATTCTCGGATTTACGGGCGACCTTATCGATCTCATCAATATAAATAATTCCAGTTTCTGCCTTTTTTACATCGTAATCGGCAGCTTGGATAAGTTTGAGAAGAATGTTTTCGACATCTTCTCCCACGTATCCCGCCTCAGTGAGTGCCGTAGCGTCTGCGATTGCAAAGGGAACGTTGAGCATTCGTGCCAAAGTTTGCGCAAGTAGAGTCTTGCCGCACCCAGTCGGTCCGAGCAGCAAAATATTGCTTTTGGAAAGTTCAACAGAATCTTCTCGCTTTGTGTCTCCGCTTTGCACGCGCTTGTAATGATTGTAAACGGCAACTGATAGCGATTTCTTTGCTCGATCTTGACCAATGACATATTGATCAAGGAATTCAAAAATCTCAAGAGGTTTTGGAAGTTCTTGCAAACTGAGCGAACTTGCCTCCGAGAGTTCGTCAACGATTATTTCATTGCAAAGATCGATGCACTCGTCACAGATATAGACCCCAGGGCCTGCGATTAATTTCTTGACTTGCTTTTGCGTCTTTCCGCAGAAAGAACACTTCAGCAGTTCACTCGTCTCGCCGATGCGGGTCATGACACTCCTTCGCGCCCAAAATAAGGGAAGTGGGGCAACGGTCTAAGGGTAAAACGCCGTAAGCTCTGGATGGGGCGCTATTTGTCCTTTATCTGTTCGCCCTGAGATGAATCATTTAAAGGTCTAGGGGTTCGCAAATCCTTAACGCCAGGGACTAATAGCACCAACCCACAAACAATGAGATGGAAAACGACCGCAGTGATCAGGAAGGTACGCTCACCAAATACGTGCGTCAGGGGGCCAACCATGGCCATACCTATAGGCATCAAGCCCAACGAACCCATGTAATCCACGCTAAAAACCCTTCCTTGAAGTTCTTGCGGTATTTCACGTTGAATGGATGAACTCCAATAGGCCTCCCATGGACCAATCGAAATCCCTGCAATGAGATAACCGACGATGATCAGAACTTTTGATGATGGGAAAGCAAGCACCAGTGGGGCTAGAGCGAAGAATCCCCAGATAAGCACAGCGACCTGACCCGGATGTTTTGGTTTCAATCTCATAGACACAAGTGCGGAAACGGTGCCACCGATAGTGAACATGACTGCTGCTGTCGCAAAAACGGAGTTGGTGTGAAATTCACGTCTTGTGATTACTGGAAGCAAAATATTTTCACTTGCTAAAACGACCATAAGTTGAAGCGATGACATTGCGATGCATGCGGCGAGCCATGGTGTGCGCCAAACTGTGATTAGCCCTTCCCCGAGATCGGAGAGAAAGGATGGGGCTTCTTCCACTAATTCACGAGGTTTCTCTTTAATGTCGAGTAGGAGTGCAGTGCCTATAAAGAAAAAGAATGCGGTCACCGCAAAAGTCATTCGACCACCGATTACCGCAACAGAAATTCCGCCTACTCCTGGTCCCACTACTTGCCCAATCTTTGAACTGATGCTGCGAAGAACATTTCCGGCTGGAAGTTTTTCGACAGGGAGCACGCTAGGCAAAATTGCTCCAGAGGCCGGAAATCCAAATGCATCGCCAGCGCCCATCGCAAAAACGAGAGCGGCAAGTGCCCATGTGGGGAAACTCGAAGTCGCCGTGAAGATAAGGCCAAGCATCAACACTCCGCGATAAACATCCGCGCCGATCATGACGTATTTTCTAGGTAGTCGATCTGCCCATACTCCCCCAACGAGGGCAAGCAACACTGATGAAAGAACCCGCGCTGCGAGAATTACGCCCAGAGTTGTTGCATCACCGCCACCATCAAGGACTGTCACAGCAAGTGCAATAGGAAATGCAGCGCCGCCGATTGTTACTAGGAGACTAGAGAACCAGAGTCGCCGAAATCCGCTGTAGGACAGCAAAGTTCCAGGGGCGAATATCTTTTTCATCTACTAATCTTTCCATTTATTAGTTCCTCACAACGTGATGTGGTTTCATCAGATTGCGAGATTGATCCAAGATTAGTGCGTTGGCTTGGCTTTTCGACTGGCTAATACTTGATCGATGAGGCCATACTCCACGGCTTCGGCTGAAGTCAGAATCTTGTCGCGCTCTATATCGCGAGAAATATCCTCAGGAGTGCGAGTTGAGTGACGTGCAATCAACTCTTCAAGAAGCGAACGCATACGCAGAACTTCTCTTGCCTGGATCTCGATATCCGAAGCCTGTCCCCCGCCTTCGCTGGATGGCTGGTGAATGAGAATACGTGAGTGTTCGAGCGCATAGCGTTTGCCCTTCGCGCCACCAGCAAGAATTACAGCTGCTGCTGAAGCCGCCTGACCAAGGCAAATAGTCATGACATCAGGTCGAACAAATTGCATGGTGTCATAAATCGCAGTGAGCGCGGTGAAGGATCCACCTGGTGAATTGATGTAAATCATGATGTCGCGATCTGGATCCATTGATTCCAAAGTCAGTAGTTGAGCCATAACATCATTCGCAACGGTGTCGTCAATGGGTTGACCCATGAAGATAATGCGCTCTTCGAATAACTTTGTGTAGGGGTCAAGTCGCTTGTATCCGTAACTCGTGCGCTCTTCGATTGTGGGAAGAACATAACGACTCGTAATTTCGTTCACGCGATCGATTTCCATTCTCATGCTGTGCCTCCACGCCCAGAAACTTGACCTGCAGAACGCACCACGTGATCAACGAAACCATATTCTTTGGCTTCATCAGCGGTAAACCATCGATCGCGATCAGAGTCAATTGTGATGGTCTCGAGCGTTTGACCAGTATGAAATGCAATGAGCTCGGCCATCTTCTTTTTAGTGAAGCCGATTTGCTCTGCTTGAATTTTGATATCAGTCGCGGTTCCACCGATGCCGCTCGAAGGTTGGTGCATCATGATGCGCGCATGCGGTGTCGCGTAGCGTTTCCCAGCAGCACCTGCACACAGCAGGAACTGACCCATCGATGCGGCTAGACCCATACCCACTGTCGCAACATCATTATTGACATATTGCATCGTGTCGTAGATAGCCATACCTGCGGTGACTGAGCCACCTGGTGAATTGATATATAGAAAAATATCTTTTTGTGGATCTTCAGCCGCAAGAAGAAGAATCTGCGCGCAAATCGCGTTAGCCATGGAGTCTTCTACAACCGAGCCAAGAAAAATAATGCGCTCGCGAAGGAGCCGGTTATAGACCTGATCATCCAGACCGCCAGATCCTGATTGCGGGGCTCGGGCCAAAATCTCGGCTACCGGCAAATTGGTGCTTACAAAATCCACGTCAGATCCTCCTTGGTAAAACTTCCTGTAGTGACCCTAACAACCTGCAGAGCCAAATGCTTCCCAAATAACAGCCCCAAGCGTGGATGTTCGCTTATAGCGGAGCGTTTATTCCTCGGAGGCCTCTGGCGCTTCTGGGGCGATGCGAAGTGCCTCAAGATCAACGATTTTACCCGAAGCCTCTACAACCTTAACGCGGCTTAAGACTCCGGCGAGCGCTTTTGCTCGAGCTACCTCTGCTACCAATTGACTGATCTGACCAGCCTTTGCAAGTTGATCTGCAAATTGCTCTGGTGCCATTCCGTATCTGGAAGCAGTACGCACTAAGTAATCCGTTAATTCCATTTCGGTAACTTCTACCGACTCAGCCTTGACGACAGAATCTAGCAAGAAATCAGATTTCAAAGAGGTACGTACTTGCTCTTCCACTTCCGAGCGATGAGCCTCGTCTTCCATTCTTCCTTCGTTTTGCAAGTGATCATTTACCTCTGCAAGAACGAAATCGTCAGGAACTGGAATCTCAATATCTGCAAGCAACTTTTCAACTAGGCGGTCGCGAGCCTGGGCACCTTGCTCCATTTTCTTCACTCGTGCGAGTCTTTCCGCAAAATCTGCTCGAAGTTCTGCCAGATAATCAAATTCGCTCGCAAGTGCCGCAAAGGCATCATCCAGTGGGGGAAGTTCGCGCTCCTTGACGGCTTCAACAGTGACTTCCACTGCCCCCGTCTTGCCGTCTTCCATACCTACGAGTTGAGTCTCGAAAACTTTGCCCTCACCAGCCTTCATTCCAACTAATGCAGCGTCCAGCCCATCAATCATTCGATTTGAACCGACCTCGTACGACATTCCTGTCGCAGTTCCGCCTTCTACTTCTTCCCCGTCAATTCGTGCGATTAAATCTATGGTTACAAAATCGCCTTCTTTTGCATCGCGTTCCACCGTATTGAGCGTCCCAAAACGAATGCGTAGCGCCTCAACTTGCTCATCTATATCTGCCTCTGAAACCTCAACATCATCAACGTTTATTTCGATAGATGAAAAATCAGGAAGCTGTACGGCCGGACGAACAGTGACTTCCACAGTGAAGAGCAATTTTTCATTGTCGACATACTCTTTAATTTCGACTTCTGGGCGACCAAGAACTTGCACTTCATGCTCCCGCGCGGCTTGCGAATAAAAATCAGGAAGGGCCAAATTGATCGCCTCATCCAAGACGCTACCGCGTCCGACGCGCTGATCAATCATGCTGGCCGGAACCTTGCCTTTGCGAAATCCTGGAATATTAATTGTTGCCGATATCTTTTTGTATGCCTCAGCTACATGGCCCGATAATTCCTCATAAGGCACATCAATCGTGAGCTTCACTCTTGTGGGGGTTAGGGCCTCGACCGTGCTTTTCACGTAGAACTCCTTGCTAGCTGCGACATGGGGATACAAGTAAAGGAAGTACTGGTCGGGGCGAGAGTGTCCTGTTCCACGACATAGGTTACAGATGTGTCCAGACATAGGTGACACTCTTGGTTTAAATAAGGGATGTCTCCTACCCCTCGTTCAAATAGTCAGTCCCAGGTCATTGTTCTAAGCATTCTCCATGATGGACTCACCCCGACGCAGGCTGCGGCCCGTTTCGGGGTTGGTCGCACCTGGATCTACCAACTCCTCACCCGCTACAGCGCCGGCGGACTTGAGGCTTTGCAGCCGCGCTCTCGAAGACCCCACTCCAACTCACGATCTCTTAGCAACCAGATGCGCACCCAGATCATCACATTGCGAAAAGGTTTACTAGCTCAAGGCCTCGATGCCGGAGCTGCCTCAATCGCCTGGCACATTGAACAAGGCGGTGTTAAATCACCGGCTCTATCCACCATCTGGCGCATCTTGCGCGCAGAAGCTCTAGTGATACCAGAGCCCAAGAAACGACCCAAGGCATACATCACCCGCTTTGAAGCAGTGCAACCCAATGAAACCTGGCAATCAGATTTCACCCATTGGCGACTTCGCAATGGCTCAGATGTCGAGATCATCAATTGGCTCGATGATCACTCTCGCTTGCTTTTGCATTGCGCAGTCTTTAAAGCAATCACCGGCAAGATAGTGATTGATTCATTCAATACCTGTCGAAATGAGTATGGGACACCGTTTTCTACTCTTACCGATAACGGCAACGTCTATACCGCCAGGTTCACCAGGGGCAAGAATGGATTTGAATATCTGCTCTCCGAGTTAGAGATCGTTCAAAAGAATGGATCCCCTGGCCATCCACAAACGCAAGGCAAGATCGAGCGCTTTCACCAGACCCAAAAGAAATGGTTGCGTCAACAAAAGCCCGCGAGAACTATCGAGCAACTCCAAGTTCAACTTGATGAATTTCGCAACGTCTATAACACCAAACGCCCACATCGAGCCCTGGAGATGAAGACCCGACAGCGCGCTTATGAAGCAACTATTAAGGCCACCCCAAAGCAGGCTAAGGAAAAGGAGCATTACCGAGTGCGCAATGACCGCGTTGATCAATTCGGCAAACTTTCATTGCGCAGGGCAGGCAAGATGCACCATCTCGGCGTTGGAATCCACCACGGTCACAAAGTCGTCCTCATGATCGTTGATCACTTCAAAGTTACCGTCGTTGAAAAGAAGACTGGTGAAGTTCTCTCCCAGCACGAGATCGATTCGAGTCGAAGCTACTGGACAAATCTGCTGCTGGATGAGGAAGTGAAAAAGTCACGAAAAAGAAAATAAAAGTGTCCACTATGTCTGGAGACATCTGTTCACTATGTCTCGACACATCACA
>JANYDL010000089.1 GCA_025363635.1 Actinomycetes bacterium | reverse complement strand
AAAGGAATTTCTCCGATTGATAATATTTCGGTCGGATCAAAGATTTTAGGTCCTTTCGATTTTAGTTGGAAATTTGCCATCTTCGTTTTCCTCACCGCAGTGATGGTTTTCATTTCTCTTCGTTTGCGTAAAGGTCGACTCGGGCGGGCTTGGTTGGCAATTCGTGAAGATGAATTGGCTGCGAGCATGATGGGTGTTCCGCTCATGTCAACAAAATTAGCGGCATACGCTGTAGGTGCCTTTAGCGGTGGCGTTGGTGGGGTGGCTTTTGCCACGCACGTCAATGGCGTATTTGCTGACAGGTTTAATTTCTCAATTTCCATTATTCTGCTGGCGATGGTGGTACTAGGGGGAATGGGAAATGTCTGGGGCGTAATGGTCGGAGCGCTACTTGTGGCTTGGATAAATTCAACCGGCCTTCCAGCCTTTGGTGATCTGGTCAATAACACTTTCAATACAAACATCAATTTTCCATCGTATAACTTTCTACTTTTTGGTGGTGTCTTGATATTGATGATGCTCTTCAAGAGAGAAGGAATGATTCCTGAATCGCGCCTCAAAGCAATTCTTCACGAAGCAGATGACACAACATCGAATGTTGGAGGTTCTCACTAATGTCGAGCGCACTGACAGCGAAAGAAATTACTGTCCGCTTTGGTGGACTTACCGCCGTTAACAATGTTTCATTTGATATCCCGACAGGAAAGATCGTGAGCCTCATCGGCCCTAATGGCGCTGGTAAGACAACTTTTTTCAATGTTCTTACAGGTTTATATAAACCCACTACTGGAAATGTTCTCTTTGGAGAGGAAGACATCACTGCGCGGCCGCCTCACAAGATTGCCTCTGGTGGCGTAGCAAGAACTTTCCAGAATATACGTCTTTTCGGCTTGATGACCGCCGAGGAAAACGTCATGGTTGCCATGCATTCTCGCTTGAGGGCTGGAATCATCGCCACGATTTTAGGAACTCCTGGTCAGCGTCGCGAAGAGAAATCGGCACGCGAGGAAGCAAGAGCTTTGCTTGATTTTGTAGGCATAGGTAAATGGGCAGGTGAGTATGCGCGAAATCTCTCTTATGGTGATCAGCGTCGGCTGGAAGTGGCTCGTGCCCTTGCATTGAAACCTAAAGTCTTGCTTTTGGATGAGCCAACGGCGGGAATGAATCCTCAGGAATCGCTGACGTTTATTAATTTCGTGTATCGGGTCCGTGACGAGCAAAATGTTTCCATTTTGCTGATCGAACACGATATGAGCGTTGTAATGTCAGTGTCAGAAAGAGTCACTGTTCTGGATCAAGGTGAAAAGATTGCCGAAGGCACTCCTGCAGACATTAAGGCTAACCAACGAGTCATCGAGGCATATCTCGGTAAAGCAAAGGGAGAGAAGGCATGAGCGCTCTTCTAGAAGTGAATGATCTTAAGGTCGCTTATGGCTCAATTTTGGCAGTTAAGGGTTTGTCACTTACCGTCAATGAAGGAGAGATTGTTACTCTCATCGGTTCCAATGGCGCCGGCAAGTCGACAACTTTGCGGACAATATCTGGACTGCTTAAACCGAAAGCAGGCACAATCACTTTCATGGGGGAACGTATTGAAGGACGACCTGGCCATGAGATCGTAGCTAGGGGCCTTTGCCAATCTCCTGAGGGACGAAGAATTTTCCCTCGAATGTCGGTCAGAGAGAATCTTGATTTGGGTGCCTTTCTTCGTAATGACAAGGTTGCTATCGAAGCAGATCGTGAGAGAGTTCTTGATCTATTCCCTCGACTTCGTGAACGTTATGAACAAAAAGGCGGGACTATGTCGGGCGGTGAACAACAAATGCTGGCTGTTGCCCGCGCGATGATGGGCGCACCGAAGTTATTACTACTCGATGAGCCATCCATGGGACTTGCCCCTGTTCTCGTAGATATGATTTTTGAAACGATTGTGAAGATTAGAGAGCAAGGGATAACAATTTTGTTAATTGAACAAAATGCTGCTGCCGCGTTGGATGTCGCAGACCGTGCCTATGTTCTTGAATCAGGATTAATTAAGATGAGTGGCAATGCCACTGATCTAGCTAAAGATGAGGCCGTTACTAAGGCGTATTTGGGCGGCTAGCGTTCGGCGAGAATCATGCACGTAATTCGGGCAGTGCAAGTTCGCTGACCTGCTTCGTTTGTGATCACGATTTCGTAGCAGCATAAAGTTCTTCCTAGAGAAACGGGTGTGGCAACTCCTGTTACAAGACCTTGGGTGGCTGTGCGGTGATGAGTTGCATTGATATCAACGCCTACAACCTTGCGGTGGGGGCCGGCATGAAGGGCTGTTCCGATGGAACCTAGACTTTCTGCAAGAACCACATTCGCTCCACCATGCAGGAATCCCAACGGTTGTGTATTGCCTTCAACTGGCATGGTTGCCACCACTCGCTGAGGACTTGCTTCAATGATCACAATTCCCAACTTTTGGTCCAAAGCCGCAATACCTCGCTTTTCCCAAATTTCCAAGTAATCAATCTCTACTTCACCACTCATAGTCCCAAGTCTAACTGAAGTAAGATGACAGTTATGGGTTCCCGTCTGCTTTTGATCGACGGACATTCAATGGCTTATCGGGCCTTTTACGCTCTACCAGCAGAGAACTTTACTACCGCCAATGGACAGCATACGAATGCCCTCTACGGTTTTGCGACGATGCTCATTTCGTTAATTAGGGATGAAAAACCGACGCACATCGCGGTTGGATTTGATGTATCGAGGAAGACTTTTAGGACGGCACTCTATCCAGAGTACAAGGCGACACGATCTGCGACCCCCGATGAATTCCGTTCGCAAATGGGCCTGCTCCACGAGTTAGTAAGTGCATTTGGTGTTTCTCAATTTGAGAGAGAAGGCTTTGAGGCCGACGATATTTTGGCCACGATAGCGACAAATGCTGTGGCGAAGGGCATGGAAGTGCTGATTTGCTCTGGTGATCGAGATACTTTTCAACTCGTCAAGGACGAAATAACTGTCCTCTATCCAAAACGTGGCGTGAGTGATTTGACTCGCATGACGCCCCAGGCCGTTATGAACCGATATGGAATGTCGCCCTCTCAGTATCCGGATTTTGCAGCCCTGCGTGGCGATCCCAGCGACAATCTCCCCTCCATTCCTGGAGTTGGCGAAAAGACTGCCGCAAAATGGATAATTGAATACGGCTCGTTGGGTAATCTGATATCTAATGTTGAAAAGATCTCAGGAAAAGTAGGCGAATCCTTGCGATCGAATATAGATCTAGTTCTTCGGAATAGAGAACTTACGCGACTTCTTCATGATGTCCCCATTGATGTCGATATTTCACAACTTGCATGGAAGGGGATTGACCAAAGCGAACTCTTTTCCCTCTTTGATTCCCTAGAATTTCGCACTCTCAAGGACCGTGTGGGTGTGATTACCTTCGGTAAAGCTCCGGAGGAGAAACCAGAGAACGAACCGCTCACGATGTTGGGAATTGATTTGTCTGACTCACTTATTTCATCCTCAGAACTTGACTCAAAAATAGCTAGACATGAGGGGTTGATTTCTCTAACTTTTGAAATTACAGATCAGAAACTCACGAAATACGCCGTCGCCCTTAGCGCTGTAGAGGCCTATGTAGTCCACTCTTCTCAGGTTGGAGAATGGGCGACGAATCCTTCCATCGGAAAGATCCTCCATGACGCAAAGTCACTTTCACGAGTGGTTGCCTTGGAAGGAATTGTTTTTGACACATCCTTGGCAGCTTACCTAGTCAATCCTGGAGTGCGTGCCCAAGAGCTGACCGATCTATTGGATCGATGGGGGGATGGGGCGGAGATATCCGCGGGTGATTCGGATCTTCGTCTTATGGAATGTGCCATTTCACTATTTGTGCTTAAAAAATCTTTGCATAAGGAATTGATCGAACGAAGATGCTTTGATCTATTTGAAAACCTCGAGTTGCCGATCGCAAAACTTCTTTCTCGCATGGAGAGAACGGGAATCCATGTTGATTCTAAGAAACTCCTCGAGTTGCGCAATTTTTTCTCTGAAGAAGTGGAGAGAGAGACAGTCGCCGCGCATGCGGCAGTTGGTCACGAATTTAATGTTGCCTCGCCGAAACAACTCCAAGTTGTCCTATTTGAAGAGTTGAAGTTACCTAAAACTAAGAAGATCAAAACCGGCTACACAACCGATGCAGAATCTCTACAGTGGCTTTCGGAGAAGACCCAACATCCAATTTTGAATCAGCTACTTCGAATTCGAGAGACTAACAAACTCAAAACCACGGTCGATGGTTTGCTCGCCGAAATCGGCTCAGACGGACGAATTCATACACATTTTCAGCAGACTGTTGCGGCAACTGGTCGACTATCTTCAACTGGTCCTAATTTGCAAAATATCCCAGTCAGAACGGAAGAGGGACGAAAGATACGTGATTGTTTCAGTGCGGGGGAACGTTTTACCTCGTTATTGACGGCCGATTACAGCCAAATTGAAATGCGCATCATGGCTCATCTTTCAGATGATGCACATCTATTGGCGGCCTTTGCAAAAGGTGAAGATCTCCACTCCACTGTTGCGGGTGAAGTTTTTGGAGTAGAGCCATCCAGCGTGACTTCTGAGATGAGACGCCAAATAAAGGCGATGTCCTACGGTCTGGCTTACGGACTCTCTTCCTTCGGGCTTTCGGCTCAACTTGGTATCACTCCACCGCAGGCCCAAACTTTGATGGATACTTATTTCCAGAGATTTGGTGGGATACGAGATTATTTAGAGACCGTTGTCGAAGAAGCTCGGAAACTCGGTTATACAGAAACCATATTAGGCCGTCGCCGTTATTTGCCAGATCTAGTCAATGACAATAGACAGCGAAGAGAAGTGGCAGAGCGCATGGCGCTGAATGCCCCAATTCAAGGATCCGCCGCAGACATTATTAAAGTTGCAATGCTGAATGTTGAAAAGGCTTTAATCAAAGCTGAAATGTCTTCTCGGTTACTCCTTCAAGTCCATGATGAATTGATTTTTGAATTGGCCGATGGAGAAGAGGCAAACCTCACACGTTTAGTGAGAGAGGAAATGGGAAGAGCCTTTCCTCTAAAAGCACCACTTGAAGTAAGTATTGGAGTTGGCGCTTCTTGGAGCGCTGCAGCGCATTAGTGCGCTACGTGCCATCGGATGAAAAATTGTCCTTCATGGCTTCGAGATCTTGCGCCGGGCTGGGGATTTGATTTGCGGCTGACAATCGCGCACGTCCAATGGTGAGAACAAGAAGACCGCATCCAACTGAGAGAGTAGTAATTGCTAAACACCAACGAGGCGATTCGGCTTTTGATAGCCATCCTCCGAGCGCGGAACCAAACGCGCTGAGTGATCCTTCGATAGTCCAGAGCCAACCCATTGAAGCGGTGGGGCTCCCTGCAGGACGCACGGCCTCCATAACTTCCCAATAAAAAACCTGAATTGCTCCAATGATGAGTCCCAGTAGAGCGCCCTCTACAGCCATGCTCCAATCGGGATTGGTGAAGGCAAGTGGCAATGTGACGACGAACCAAATGGCGTAGGTACTTCTAAATTGAGCCAAAGGCGATTTATTTCTCGCAACTAATCCACCTGCAAGTCCGCCGACGATATTTGCAATTCCCATGGTGGCCAAAATCCACGCAGTATGATGCGGAACGCCCCTGAGAGTTGCAAAGGCGGGGACTGCAACGCTAAATGCACCCCATCCAAATCCGATGAAAGCTCCTTCGAGCATGAGTAGTCGCATGGCGGGATGTCGCCAAATTGCGTGCTCACCTTCAAGTTTCTTTTCAGGAACCCAATCCCGTGAGACTCTTGTGAGTGCGAGTGAGCCTCCACCGATGGCAATAAAAATTGCACATGTCAGCAAAGCGCTACCTGGATGAGCTGAAAGTGCCAGAAAGGTCGCCAGGATTGGGCCGAGGACTCCAGCGGTACTCATCACTGAGGTATCCAATGCATAAGCGGTACGTAAATGATGAGCGGGCACCAATGTTTTCCAGAGTGGCCTTACGGAAAGATTGATGGGCGGCGCGCTGATTCCCAATACAAATGAGATGAGAAGTATGGAAGGTGCAGAATGGGCAAAATTAAGAAGAACCAAGATCGTGACATAAGTAGGTACGAAAATCCGCAGAGGCCACTTGTTGCCGTACTTATCCATTATCGAACCTCTCCCGGCAGAGGTGATGGAGCTTGCCAGCGAATTTGCACCGATAGCCAATCCCGCTAAAGGAATTGAATTGGTTTCGTGGACGGTCTTAAAAAAGATCGTAAGTGGCAAGGCTCCATATGCAATGCGTGCGGGAAAGGTGGTCATGATGATCGTCTTCACAAACGGGATGGCAAGAAGCTCTCTGTAGCGTGTGAAGTTCGCTAAAAAGGACATAAGGAAGAGATTCTAGTCCGTGACCTGAGCGTATGAACTACCCACCCAAGCAAACACGGTCACGAATTGACCCAAGTTAGGCGCGAACCGTACCCTTGGCCTTCCTATTCCTACTACTTTCTATCCCTACGGAGCATCTTGAGTAACTCACCAGTAATCGCAGTTAATGACGTTGGAACCGCCGCCGATTTCCTGGCCGCAATTGAAGGAACAATTCGAAATTTCAATGATGGAGACCTCGTAGAAGGCATCGTTGTGCAAGTTGATCGAGACGAAGTCCTCTTGGATATCGGTTACAAAACTGAAGGCGTGATCCCTTCTCGAGAACTTTCCATCCGCCATGATGTGGATCCCAGCGAAATCGTCAAAGTTGGCGAAAAAATTGAGGCACTTGTTCTCCAGAAGGAGGATAAAGAAGGTCGGCTGATTCTTTCCAAGAAGCGCGCGCAATACGAGCGAGCTTGGGGAGAGATCGAAGGCAAGAAAGAGCGTGACGAAGTCGTCACTGGAACTGTCATTGAAGTCGTTAAAGGCGGATTGATTGTTGATATCGGCCTCCGAGGCTTCTTGCCCGCGTCCCTTGTTGAGATGCGTCGTGTACGTGATCTCACTCCATATATCGGAAAGCAAGTTGAAGCGCGCATCATTGAATTGGATAAGAACCGCAATAACGTGGTTCTTTCTCGCCGTGCATACCTAGAACAAACTCAATCGGAATCTCGCACCACATTCTTGAACCAGTTACAGAAGGGCCAAGTTCGAACGGGCGTCGTCTCTTCAATAGTGAACTTTGGTGCTTTCGTGGATCTCGGCGGAGTAGATGGCTTGGTCCATGTGTCGGAATTGTCTTGGAAGCATATTGATCACCCGGGTGAAGTTGTTGAAGTTGGCGATGAAGTTACTGTTGAAGTGCTTGAGGTCGATTTTGAAAGAGAGCGCGTCTCCCTCTCACTCAAGGCCACACAAGAGGATCCATGGCAAGCCTTTGCTCGCACGCACACCATAAATCAAGTAGTTCCTGGTCAGGTCACCAAATTGGTTCCATTCGGAGCGTTCATTCGTGTTCACGAAGGAATTGAAGGTCTAGTGCACATTTCTGAATTGGCCGAGCGCCATGTGGAAATTCCAGAGCAGGTAGTACAGGTTGATGATGAACTCTTCGTAAAGATTATTGATATTGATCTTGAACGTCGCCGAATTTCTCTTTCATTAAAACAGGCGAATGAAGGTCATGAAGTTGAAATCGAAGCTTTCGACCCAACCCAATATGGAATGGCTGCTCGATACGACGCAGAAGGCAACTTCATCTATCCAGAAGGCTTTGATGCCGAATCACAAGAGTGGAAGCCAGGTTTTGAAACGCAACGTGAAGAGTGGGAGCGTCAGTACGCTGAAGCGCAAGCTCGTTTCATCGCTCACAAGAAGCAGAAGGCGGAAGCGCAGGCAGCAGACGCAGCTGCGGTGACAGAGGAAGTTGTCACTGAAGTCAGCGAATAACCTCCACAGAAGAACGTGGCCGGCCTTGGGAAATATCCCGGGGTCGGTTTCTTCTTTTCTGGGAATTTGCGCTTCGAAAGTATTACAGTCGCACCGTGTTGATAGTCGCTCTCACTGGTGGAATCGGGTCTGGTAAATCTTTAGCCGCGCAATATTTCTCTGAACTCGGCGCTCTTGTCGTGGACGCTGATGATTTGGCGAGAACAGCGATCGAACGGGGGAGCAAAGGGTTCGACGAAGTGGTCGCAACATTTGGGGATTCGATATTGAAAGATGGGCAGATTGACAGACGAGTACTAGCCGAAAAGATCTTTCGCGACTCTCAGGCAAAGCGCTTATTAGAAGAAATCGTCCATCCAAGAGTACGTCAGGCATTTGGGGAAATTGTCGAATCACTAAGAGATGACCAGATACTCATTTACGAAATACCACTTTTGGTCGAAACGAGTGCGCGGAGTAGTTTCGACTTTGCGATAACAGTTGAGTCCAGCATTGAAGCGAGAACTCTTCGGCTCGCCGACCGTGGAATGTCGCGTCGTGATATTACTTCCCGAATTGCGGCTCAATCAACTTCGGATGATCGTCGCGAATTTGTGGACCTAGTGATCGAAAATGATGGCTCTCCAGATGACTTATTACGGCAAGTTGAAGGCGTTTGGGAAATGTTGCAGCGTAAAGTGGAAAGTGAGAAGCGCTAGCGGCGACTAGAATTATCTAGTGCGCCCAGTTACCGAAGTTCAGCGGAGAGTTGAGACTTTTCAAGTCATTAGTGACTATGTTCCTGCGGGAGATCAACCGGAGGCAATAGAAGAGATCGCCCGTCGATTCAACACGGGCGTGCAAGATGTGGTGCTTCTTGGTGCGACGGGAACGGGAAAATCGGCTACCACTGCCTGGCTGATTGAGAAATTGCAAAGACCCACATTGGTTATTGCCCCGAATAAAACGCTGGCGGCGCAACTAGCTAATGAGTTTAAAGAACTCATGCCTAACAATGCCGTTGAATATTTTGTTTCCTATTATGACTATTACCAACCCGAGGCATACGTTCCCCAAACGGATACTTTTATTGAAAAGGATTCCAGCGTCAACGATGAGGTTGAGCGATTACGGCACTCTGCGACAAATTCGCTTCTGACACGTCGCGACGTGATAGTAGTCGCAACCGTTTCCTGTATCTATGGTTTGGGGACTCCCCAAGAGTATGTGGACCGAATGGTGAAGCTACGCGTTGGGGATGAAATCGAGAGAAACATCTTGCTGCGAAAGTTTGTCGATATTCAATATAAGCGCAATGACATTGCTTTTGAGCGCGGCACCTTTAGGGTACGTGGCGACACAATTGAGATCATCCCAATGTATGAGGAACTGGCCCTTCGAATTGAGATGTTTGGCGATGAGATCGAGCGAATCACGACCCTCAATCCTTTGACTGGCGAGATTGTTCGGGATGAGAAAGAGATGTATATCTTCCCAGCGACTCACTATGCCGCGGGTCCGGAAACAATGAAGCGGGCCATCTCTGAAATTGAAGATGAACTGGCCATCCAATTAGATACATTTGAACGTCAAGGCAAGTTGCTAGAGGCACAGCGCCTAAGGATGCGTACAACTTTTGACATTGAAATGATGCAACAACTGGGCTTCTGCTCTGGAATTGAAAACTATTCTCGACACATAGATGGCCGTGTAGCAGGCTCTGGCCCCAATTGCCTTCTGGATTACTTCCCCGAGGATTTCTTACTCGTCATCGACGAATCTCACGTGACAGTCCCTCAAATCGGTGCCATGTTCGAGGGCGATGCCTCCCGAAAACGGACTTTGGTGGATCACGGCTTTCGACTTCCTAGCGCGATGGACAATAGGCCTTTGCGCTGGGACGAATTTTTGGAACGTGTCGGGCAGAAACTTTTCCTCTCAGCAACTCCCGGGCCCTATGAGTTAAATAAAGTAGAGGGAGATGTGGTCGAACAAGTAATTCGTCCAACGGGTTTAATTGACCCGAAGATTGTCCTTAAGCCTATCAAGGGTCAGATCGATGATCTTCTCCATGAGATCAATATCAGATCTTCCAAGAATGAACGCGTGTTGGTCACCACGCTCACTAAAAAAATGTCGGAGGATTTAACTGACTATCTTCAGGAGCGTGGCGTTCGCGTTCGTTACCTACATTCAGAAGTTGACACTCTTCGGAGGGTAGAACTTCTTCGTGAGTTGCGATCTGGAGAATATGACGTCCTTGTGGGGATCAATCTTCTTCGAGAAGGACTCGATCTGCCTGAGGTATCTCTTGTCGCCATCCTCGATGCCGATAAGGAGGGATTTTTACGTTCAGCAACTTCTCTCATCCAGACGATTGGGCGCGCTGCTCGCAATGTTTCCGGTGAAGTTCATATGTATGCAGATAATGTGACAAAATCCATGGCGAAGGCAATTGATGAAACCAACCGTCGACGTGCAAAACAGGTTGCGTACAATCTTGAACGTGGAGTAGACCCTCAACCGCTACGTAAGAAGATTGCTGATATCACTGATCTCATTACTCGCGAAAGCGAAGACACTCAAGAACTTATGACGTCGTCGGGGAGAGCCGGGAATCGCTCACGTACTCCCGCTATAGGGCTGCATACAAAGTCGCTAGCCTCATTACCACGCCAAGAGTTGCTCGCCTTGATAGAGTCTCTAACCGACCAAATGCGAAGCGCAGCGGGTGATCTACATTTTGAATTAGCCGCCAGATTACGAGATGAGATTAGAGATTTGAAAAAAGAATTGCGTGGCATGGAAACTGCGGGAATATAGATGAGCGCCGACCATCTCATAGTACGAGGAGCACGAGAGCACAATCTCAAGAATGTCTCCATCGAGTTACCCCGAAATTCGCTCGTCGTTTTTACGGGATTGTCGGGCTCAGGCAAATCCAGCCTTGCTTTCGATACGATTTTCGCGGAGGGACAGCGTCGATACGTTGAATCCCTTTCTGCATATGCGCGGCAATTCTTGGGTCAGATGGATAAACCCGATGTAGATTTTATAGAGGGTTTATCCCCAGCCGTATCCATTGATCAGAAATCAACCAATCGAAACCCTCGTTCGACTGTTGGAACCATCACCGAACTCTACGATTATTTGCGCCTGCTTTTTGCGAGGGCGGGGCGGCCCCACTGCCCAAATTGTGGCAAATCAGTTTCACGTCAGTCACCCCAACAAATAGTTGACCAAATCTTATTGATGCCTGCGTCAACCAAGTTTCAAGTATTGGCTCCGATTGTGCGTGCAAGAAAAGGCGAATTTGTTGACCTTTTTCAGGAGTTAGCGACACAAGGTTTTTCTCGCGCGCGAGTGGATGGAAACGTTATCCAACTATCGGAGCCTCCAAAATTAAAAAAGCAAGAGAAACACACTATCGAAGTTGTGGTAGATCGGCTTAGCGCGAAAGCTGACTCTAAAAATCGTCTTACCGATTCGATTGAAACTGCGTTGAAGCTTGCTTCCGGTATCGTGGTCTTGGATTTTGTTGATTCCAAGGGACCGGAAAACGAGCGCACTTTCAGTGAACATCTTGCCTGTCACGATTGCGAACTATCATTTGAAGAACTTGAGCCTCGATCTTTCTCATTCAACTCTCCATTTGGTGCCTGCCCGGCCTGCACGGGTATTGGCACAAAATTAGAAGTTGATTACGACCTTATTATTCCCGACGATTCAATTTCCATTAATGAAGGTGCGATTGCGCCCTGGTCGATCGGGCAAACTTCGGAGTATTTCCTCCGCCTGCTAGAGGCACTTTCGACCGAAGTAAAGTTCTCACTTGATAATCCTTGGAAGAAACTTTCCGCCAAGGCGCAAGAGGCAATATTGAATGGGTTTGAGTATGAAGTGCATGTAAAGTATAAGAATCGGTATGGCAGAGTGCGTAATTATTCAACAGGCTTTGAAGGAGTTATACCCTTCATTCATCGTCGCCATGGAGAAACGGACAGTGATTACAGTAGAGACAAATACGAGGCGTATATGCGGGAAATTCCATGCCCCGTATGTAAAGGTGCTCGCCTAAAGCCAGAAGTTTTGGCTGTCACGATTGGCGGCAAAAGCATCGCGCAAATTTGCGAACTCTCTATCGCGGATTGCAATACTTTCCTGGAGAAGATTGAACTCAACGCACGAGAAAGCAAAATCGCTGAACGCATCATGAAAGAAGTGCATGCCCGTTTGGGATTCTTGTTAAATGTCGGCCTCGACTACCTTTCCTTGGATCGACCCGCAGCGACACTTTCCGGTGGAGAGGCGCAAAGAATCCGTTTGGCCACTCAGATCGGCTCGGGATTAGTTGGCGTCCTATATGTTCTAGACGAGCCGAGTATCGGTTTGCATCAAAGAGATAATCGCCGGTTGATAGAAACTCTCTCTAGATTGCGCGATTTAGGCAACACTCTCATTGTTGTAGAACATGATGAAGAGACGATTCGGGCAGCGGATTGGATTGTAGATATTGGGCCCGGTGCGGGCGAGCATGGTGGCGAGGTCGTAGTTTCTGGTTCGTACCAAAATCTTATTGATTCCGAAGATTCAATTACTGGTGCCTATCTTTCGGGAAGAAGAACCATTGCTATTCCAGAACTGAGGCGACCAGTAGATGCTAAGCGACGTTTGACGATTAAGGGAGCACGAGAGAACAATCTAAAAGATTTGGATGTGATGGTTCCGCTGAGTGTTTTTGTTGCGGTAACAGGCGTCAGTGGCTCAGGGAAATCTACTTTAGTCAACGACATTCTCTATACGACCCTAGCTAACAAACTCAATGGAGCCCGTCTTGTCCCAGGTAGGCATCGCAGCGTTACTGGGGTAGAACTTCTCGACAAAGTGGTTCATGTGGATCAATCTCCGATCGGTCGCACGCCTCGCTCGAACCCTGCGACGTACACAGGTGTCTTTGACAAAATCCGTGCACTTTTTGCAGAGACTACCGAGGCCAAGGTACGTGGATATTTGCAAGGCCGTTTCTCGTTCAATGTCAAAGGCGGACGATGCGAAAACTGCGCCGGTGACGGAACAATAACCATTGAAATGAATTTTTTACCCGATGTATATGTTCCTTGCGAAGTTTGTCATGGAGCTCGTTACAACAGAGAGACTCTAGAAGTTCATTACAAAAGCAAAACCATTGCTCAAGTTTTAAATATGCCGATTGAAGAAGCGAGAGATTTCTTTGAAGCGGTTCCAGCGATACATCGCTATTTAAAGACTTTATGTGACGTTGGTTTAGGGTACGTGCGACTCGGACAGTCTGCACCAACTCTGTCGGGTGGCGAGGCGCAACGGGTTAAATTATCGACCGAATTGCAGAGACGCTCTACGGGACGCACAATCTACGTGCTCGATGAACCCACTACTGGATTGCACTTTGAAGATGTCAATAAATTGCTGGGGGTTCTCAATCGATTAGTTAATACAGGCAATACGGTAGTTGTTATTGAGCACAATTTAGATGTCATTAAGTGCGCGGATTGGGTTATTGACATGGGGCCAGAGGGTGGCTTCAGAGGAGGAAAAGTTGTTGCAGAAGGCACTCCCGAACAGGTCGCCGCGAATCCTGCCAGCTATACAGGACATTACCTAGCGGAGATCCTGAAACACAATCGGGCGAGCGCGTAAGCCGAGAGACGATGGCCGATCCTGCTTCATATCGCCCTAAGGATGTACCGCCTTTACCGGGGGTATATCGGTTCTTTGACGTTGATGATCGAGTGCTCTATGTAGGAAAGGCGCTAAGCCTTAAGTCAAGGCTTAGTAATTATTTTCAAGGCAATCTTCCGGAACGCACATTTCGAATGGTTCACGAAGCGGTCCGAGTTGATTGGACAATCGTTAACAGTGAAGTTGAAGCGCTACAACTCGAATTTTCGTGGATAAAGCAATTTAACCCGCCTTTTAATGTGCAATTTCGCGACGATAAGTCTTATCCGTATCTCGCGATCTCTCTGCGAGATCAATTTCCGAGAGTATTCATTACGCGTCAACAAAAACGACAAGGGATTATCTACTTTGGGCCGTTCACTCAAACCTGGGCTCTTCGCAACACATTTGATGTAGTCTTGAGGGTCTTTCCTGTTCGTTCTTGCTCTGATGGGACTTTTGAGAGAGCTCGAAAAAGTAGAAGGCAGTGCCTTTTGGGAGACATTGGAAAGTGTGCTGCCCCATGCGTGGACTGGATCAGCCAAGAAGATCATCGCCTACTCGCAGAACGATTAATTTCATTTATGGGTGCGGGAGTCGGAGACATCGTCCCAACCCTCGAAAAGGAGATGGTCACGGCATCTGCGCAAGAAGATTATGAAAGAGCGGCCAAGATTCGCGATCAAATTGATTCTATGAAAAGAGCGCGAGAATCATCAGAAGCAACTCTGCCTGAATCCTTTACTGCTGATGTCATTTCCATTTATCGCGATGGTATGCACGCGGCCGCGTCGATCTTCATCATCAGAGGTGGAGCTATCAAGGGATCACGTTCATGGCTTTTAGATCCGAAACAAGGGTTAGAAGGCGAAGACGAAGTCACCTCGCTTCTATCGACCATCTATGGAGCCGGTCCGTCATCTGATATCCCAAAGGAGATAGTCATTAATGTTTTACCCGAGGGGCAGAGCGCGGTCGAAGCGTGGTTGAGCGAGAAACGAGGTTCGAACGTGGAGCTGAAGATTCCTCGCAGAGGTGAGAAAGTGGAGGTTCTCGAAACTGTAACTCGAAATGCTAGGTATGCCTTGATTCAATATGTCAATAAGAAATCTGCAGACTCCGCTTTCAGTGGAAAGGCGTTAGAAGAGATTCAAAAAGCATTAGACCTCAAAGATCCGCCCTTGCGAATTGAATGCTTTGATATTTCTAATATTTCAGGTACATCTGTAGTCGCATCAATGGTTGTATTTGAAGATGGAAAAGCAAAGAAGAGCGATTACCGGCGGTTCATCATTGATACCACTACCGCCTGGGATGACACTCGCGCGATTCATCAAGTTATTGCACGAAGAATAAAGCGCCTCCAGGAGGAGAAATCCGTGGATTTGGATGAGGTGCAAGTAACCGGGGGGCGCTCCAAAAAGTTTTCTTACCCGCCACAACTCATTGTTGTCGATGGGGGCGCTCCTCAAGTAAGCGCAGCAGCACGGGCGCTGGAGGAACTTGGCTCCTCAGGCATTGCATTATGTGGTTTAGCAAAACGCATGGAGGAGGTCTGGCTGCCTGGTGATGGGACCCCTTTAATCCTTCCCCGCACAAGTGAAGGACTTTATTTGCTTCAAAGGATTCGAGATGAAGCCCATCGTTTTGCAATCACTTTTCATCGTTCGCGCCGCTCTAAGTTGATGTTGGATTCTTTGCTCGATGAGATCCCCAATCTTGGACAGGTAAGACGATCAGCCCTTTTGGAAAGATTTGGATCTGTAGCTGCCATTCGTAGAGCTAGTGCCGAAGAGATCGCTGCCGTACCTGGAATAGGAGAGTCGACAGCATCGATTGTCGTAAGTCACCTTTCACGTGAACGTGATCCCAGTTTTGATGCTTTTACAGGAGAGATTCTTGATGGTTCTTGACAGATACGCGATGATGAAGTGCCATGAATAAACCACAAGAAGTTCTGATTTTGACTGGGATGTCAGGTGCTGGACGTTCTACCGTTGCCCACGCACTAGAGGATCTCGGTTGGTATGTTGTCGATAATTTACCTGCATCCCTTTTGCCAGCGCTAGTCGCTCAAACTGACGGAGCAAAAATTCCATCTATGGCGGTAGTGGTAGATGTGCGCAGCGGACAATTTTTCGATGATCTCAATAGTTCACTTCAAGCGCTTTCATTGAATAAAGCGGCGCATCGACTTCTCTTCCTAGATGCTACCGATCAAGCATTGGTACAGAGATTTGAATCGACCCGAAGGCCACATCCTCTACAGGGAAGCGATCGAATTGTGGATGGCATTGCTCGCGAGAGGACACGTCTGGAAGATTTGCGATCTCGTGCTGATGTTGTCATCGATACAAGCAATCTCAATGTGCACCAACTCGAGAAGAGGGTTGGAGAAATCTTTGCCGCCGGACAATCACGTGGGGTAAGAGTCAACGTTCTTTCCTTTGGGTATAAATATGGGATTCCGGTGGATGCAGATCTTTTGCTGGATTGTCGCTTCATTCCCAATCCTCATTGGGTTCCAAATTTGCGACCATTGACGGGTTTGAGTGAAGAAGTCAGCGAACATGTGCTTTCATCGCCCGGCGTTGGGGAGTTCGTGGATAGTTATGTTTCACTCATCCATCAAATGGCAGAGGGATATTTGAGAGAGGGCAAAACTTATGTGACTTTGGCGGTGGGCTGCACCGGCGGAAAGCACCGCAGTGTCGCAATTTCGGAAGCCATCGCCGCTCGGCTCAATGCTGTTGAAGGAAAAGTCGTCATTGAAGCTTATGCTCGACATCGCGATGTAGGCCGCGAGTAATGCCTCAGAAGATAGTCGCTCTTGGCGGAGGGCATGGTCTGGCAGCAACGTTATCCGCGCTTCGAAAAGTTACTAACGACATAACCGCGATTGTCACGGTTGCCGATAATGGAGGATCAAGTGGGCGACTTCGGGAAGAGTTTTCAATCTTGCCTCCAGGTGATCTCCGAATGGCTCTTTCAGCACTCTGCTCTGATGATGAATGGGGTCGATCGTGGGCACGAATTATGCAACATCGATTCTCAAGTGATGGGGCGCTCAACGGTCATGCCGTCGGTAATCTTTTGCTCGCTGCGTTGTGGGATAGAAATGATGATCCAGTAGTTGGTTTAGATCGCGTCGGCTCCTTACTCAAAGTCGTTGGAAGAGTCCTACCCATGTCCTCTTTGCCTCTGGACATTGAGGGCAGATTTCTTGTCGGTAACCGCGAAGTTGTAGTGAGGGGACAAGCCGAAGTCGCAACAGCCGCTGGGAAGTTGGTTTCTCTTTCTCTGATTCCTGATCAACCTCCCGCGCTGAGCCAATCTTGCGATGCAATCAGTCAAGCAGATTGGATCACAATGGGGCCGGGCTCCTGGTTTTCTTCGGTCTTGCCTCACCTGCTGGTGCCAGAACAACGTCAATCTTTGGTTGAGAGTAGGGCCCAGCGCATCGTGATTCTTAACCTCGATGCAACGCCGGAATCAAAGGGAAGTGAATACGCCGGTTACACAGCTGAAGAGCATTGCGAGCTTTTTCATCACTATGCGCCGGAATTTCGTGCTGACTTTGTACTTGCCGATTTTAGTGTCGTTTCGAATAGGCAAGCGCTGGAAGCGCAGGTAAGCAGGATGGGTGGCAAGCTCGTAATCGCCGATCTGAGAGTGGCAGAAGGCAGTGTTAATCATGATCCGGAAAAATTGGCATCTGTTTTTGGCAACATCATGATGCATTCCCTGATTGGATAAGCGCATGGCAATGACGGCTGCGGTGAAGGATGAATTGACACGACTTTCTGTGACAAAGCCGTGTTGCCGTAAAGCAGAAGTCTCTGCTCTACTTCGCTTTGCAGGTGGATTGCACTTAGTGGCTGGGAAGATTTTGATTGAAGTCGAATTGGACGCGGCACAAAGTGCGCGTCGACTACGAAAAGATATAGCCGATGTTTATGGTCACGAAAGTGATCTCGCTGTCCTTTCCTCCAGTGGCCTGCGTAAAGGAAGTCGATACGTAGTTCGTGTAGTAAAAGATGGCGAAGCTCTCGCACGGCAAACTGGACTAATCGATAGCCATGGTCGTCCGATACGTGGCTTGCCGCCACAGGTAGTCTCGGCATCAATGTGCGATGCGGAAGCGGCATGGCGGGGTGCATTCATTGCTCATGGCTCTCTTACAGAACCCGGCAGGTCTTCCTCCCTTGAAATTACATGTCCGGGACCAGAAGCTGCGCTCGCCCTGGTGGGCGCGGCGCGTAGATTGGGAATCGCGGCAAAGGCTCGCGAAGTTCGCGGTGTTGATCGTGTCGTCATTCGAGATGGAGATGCAATCGGAGTTTTACTTACTCGGCTCGGTGCACACGAAAGCGTTCTGGCTTGGGAAGAGCGTCGGATGCGACGTGAAGTTAGGGCAACGGCCAATCGATTGGCTAATTTCGATGATGCAAATCTTCGTCGTTCTGCTCGGGCTGCAGTTGCCGCTTCTGCTCGTGTTGCAAGAGCGATGGAGATACTAGGTGCGGATATTCCGGAACATTTGAAAGAGGCGGGTGAACTTCGCATTAATCACGGCCAAGCCAGCCTTGAAGAACTGGGTTCCCTTGCCGTTCCACCGATGACCAAGGATGCAATAGCAGGAAGGATTCGGCGTTTACTCGCCATGGCCGATAAGCGCGCTCAAGAGTTAGGCGTCGCGGATACCGAGGCGGGGCTATCGCCAGATCTTCTCAACTAATTATTGTGGTGAGGTAAGACCTAATTTTTCTTGCTTAATGTGTCGTTGCCCACGAAATAGCCCCGGTAAGTGGTCGAATGCTTTACCAACTCGACGCGATGATAGGGTTTGCTTGTCCCAGCGCTGTGGCTCATGTATCGCCACCCTTTTCGCGCCCAATTCGGGGCCCTGTTTCTAAGCGAGGTTTATTGTGACTGCAGTTGGAATTAATGGATTTGGACGTATCGGCCGGAATTTCTTCAGAGCCGCGCTCACCTCACCGGATATCGAGATCGTAGGCATTAATGATCTAACGGATAATGCCACTTTGGCTCACCTTTTGAAGTACGACTCGATTTTAGGCCGATTGGGTCTCGAAGTTTCACACACAGCTGACACCTTGACTGTGGGCGGTAAGACAATCAAAGTTTTTGCTGAGCGTGACCCGGCAAACCTTCCATGGGCCTCAGTGGGGGCGGAGATCGTTCTCGAATCTACAGGCCATTTCACCAAAGCCGCTGATGCTGGAAAGCACCTTGCCGCAGGTGCCAAGAAAGTCATTATTTCCGCGCCAGCCAGTGATGAGGACATCACCATTGTTATGGGTGTCAATCATGAAAAATACGACCCGGCAAATCATCGCATTATTTCCAACGCGTCGTGCACAACTAACTGCTTGGCTCCTATGGCCAAAGTTCTCAATGACGAATTTGGAATCGTGCGCGGGTTGATGACCACAATTCACGCCTACACCAATGATCAAGTAATTCTAGATTTTCCTCATAAAGATCTTCGTCGCGCCCGCGCCGCGGCGACCAATATCATTCCGACCTCAACTGGCGCCGCCAAGGCGATTAGTTTGGTACTTCCAGAACTTAAAGGAAAACTCGATGGGTACGCCTTGCGTGTACCAGTGCCTACCGGTTCAGTCACGGATTTAACCGTCGAATTAGCTCGCGAGGTTTCTGCAGCTGAGATTAATGCCGTAATGAAGGCTGCTGCTCACGGGCCTCTCAAGGGTTATCTTTCTTATACCGAAGACCCCATTGTTTCTTCAGATATCGTGACAGATCCTTCTTCGTGCATCTTCGATTCAGGCCTGACAAAGGTTGTTGGATCAACTGCAAAAGTTGTTGGTTGGTACGACAACGAATGGGGCTACTCCAACCGTCTTGTCGATCTCATCAAGTTGGTGGGTCACTCGCTCTAATGTCTGACCTCGCAACACTGGATGTCTCGGGAAAGAAAGTATTTCTTCGCTGTGACATGAACGTGCCATTAAAGAATGGAACGATTACGGATGATGGAAGAATTCGGGCCTCACTGCCATCCATCAATTTTTTGCGGAAAGGTGGCGCTTCGATAATTATCGGAGCGCACCTTGGCAGACCTAAAGGAGAAATTAAACCTGAACTTTCCCTTGCTCCTGTTGCAAAGCGATTAAGCGAACTTCTTAGTTGCCCAGTCAAATTTCACTCCGCACTTGAGGAAGAGGAAGTTGCTCGCTCTTCACAGGAATTGGCAAGTGGAGAAGTCTTACTTCTTGAAAATTTGAGATTCAACCCAGCCGAAACTAGCAAGGATGACGACGTACGTGCGAATTTCGCGCAGGTACTTGCCTCTTATGCAGATATCTATGTTGGAGATGGTTTTGGAGCGGTACATCGCAAGCACGCCTCTGTTTATGATCTCCCTCTGCTTCTGCCTCATGCTGCCGGTTTCTTAATTTCTGCGGAAGTGCAAATTCTCAAGAAACTCACTCAGAATCCTGAGCGCCCCTATGGTGTTATTTTGGGTGGCGCCAAGGTATCGGACAAAATCGGGGTGATTTCCAATCTTCTGGACAAAGTAAATATTCTTGCCATTGGAGGAGGGATGGTCTTTACCTTTCTCGCAGCACAGGGAAAAGAAATTGGAACCTCATTGGTCGAAGTTGATTCAATCCCAGCCGTAAAAGCGCTCCTAGAAAGAGCACAGACTTTAGGAGTAGATCTTCGCCTCCCAACCGATATCGTGATTGCACCTGCTTTTTCAGTTGATGCGCCTCCAACTTTGGTAGGAGTCGATTCGATACCGAGAGATCAGATGGGCCTCGATATTGGACCAGAGTCGGCTTCTAATTTTGCAGCGGCGATTAGACTCTGCAGGACGGTTTTCTGGAATGGACCTATGGGAGTTTTTGAGTTTCCAAACTACGCAACAGGAACAAAAGTTATCGCACAAGCGCTTTCGGAAGTTTCTGGAATTGGCGTCGTAGGTGGCGGAGATTCTGCGGCGGCGGTGCGAACACTTGGCTTTGCAGACTCGGACTTTGATTATATTTCCACGGGCGGTGGAGCATCTCTTGAATATCTTGAAGGAAAAGAATTACCAGGATTGAAAGCGCTGGATATTTAGATCGAGGCCATTAGTGCAAAGTCATTACACAGAAGTAAATATGAAGAATTAATTACTACGAGGCAGGGGAGCACCGATGCGTAAACCACTCATGGCGGGCAATTGGAAGATGAATCTCAATCATCTCGAAGCGATAGCGGTAACTCAGAAATTGGTTTACAGCCTCGACGATAAAGATTATGACGCGGTTGATGTCGCAGTGATCCCTCCATTTACCGATATTAGATCGGTCCAAACTTTGGTAGACGGAGATCGGTTGCGACTCTTGTATGGAGCACAGGATCTATCTCCTGAGGGATCGGGTGCTTTCACTGGTGATATCTCAGGATCCATGTTGTCGAAATTAGGATGTACTTTTGTACTTGTCGGACACAGCGAACGACGGGCGATTCATAAAGAGGATGATGCAATCGTAAATCGAAAGATCAAAGCCGCACTGTTGAATGGCCTCACTCCCATCGTTTGCGTGGGAGAAGAGCTTTCAGTCCGCGAAGCAGGAACCCACGTTTCCTTTGTAATACGACAACTTCGAGCGGGCCTGGCTCAACTTTCTAAGCCCGACCTTAAAAAAATAGTCATTGCTTATGAACCGGTCTGGGCAATTGGCACAGGAAAGACCGCAACTCCAGAAAATGCTCAAGAAGTTGCTCAAGCGATTCGTCATGAAATCGCTGAAATTGGCTCCGAAGAGATCGCGCAAACGATGAGAGTTCTCTATGGAGGGTCCGTCAAATCATCGAATGCGGTTTCAATTATGGCTCAGCCAGACATTGACGGCGCCTTGATCGGTGGAGCAAGCCTTGATCCCGAAGAATTGGCGCGAATCGCAAAGTTCTATAAAGCCTCATAAATACAGTATCCTGATCCACTGTTGCGGTCTTATTCATCCACCCTGGCCTTAGTCGTTGTGAGGAGTAACAATGAAACTGGCGCTCTCCATCTTGCTCGTGACCACGAGCGTTTTGATGGTCCTGCTTGTCCTGCTTCACAAAGGCAAAGGCAGCGGCCTCTCTGACCTTTTCGGAGGAGGAGTCTCCTCGAATTACGGTGGATCTTCGGTTGTAGAAAGAAATCTTGACCGAATCACTATCGTGGTGGGTGGCCTCTGGTTCGCTGGAGTTGTCGCACTGAGTTTGGCGTTGAAGTAGCAGGCGACCTGATCTGAACTATTACTTCTCACACTCAGTCGAGTCTTTTACAATCTAATTTTAGACACAATTCAATCTAACAAAGTCAATCTAAGGAGCGTTCATGGCAGGCGGAAGCGCAATTCGAGGTTCTCGCGTCGGTGCCGGTCCAATGGGCGAAGCCGAGCGTGGAGAATCAATCGGAAGGTTTCAAGTTTCATATTGGTGTTCCAATAATCACGAGACAAAACCATCTTTTGCTGAAGATGCAACCGTTGTCATTCCAGATGAGTGGGATTGCCCACGATGTGGATTTCCAGCCGGAAGAGACAAAGCCAATCCTCCGAGTCCTGTTAAGAATGAGCCTTACAAGACGCATCTCGCTTACGTCAAAGAACGCAGGAGCGATGCAGAGGGTTTCAAAATTCTTGAAGACGCTTTGAAGAAGTTACGCGGAGACGACGACTAAATTTCTACGTATATCTGCGGCTAAATTATCGCGCTAGCGGTTGAGAGTATCTGCAGAATTCCTGATTTTCTATTGCGTAAATGTAGTCGCACCACCCTAAATCCCCGAGAAGATAGCGCCTCTCCATCCCCAAGGGCTTGAGCCGCAATCAAAGTTTTGAAAGAGAAATTTTGATTTGGAATTTCTATATCGCTCTCCGGCTCTCCTGTTATTTGCAGGAAAACTCCATTCTGTTGGCCGCCCTTGTGAAATTGGCCCGTCGAGTGTAAAAAACGCGGGCCCCAGCCAAATGTCACAGGCCTGCCACTTCGGGTAGCCAAAAGACGTCGGAGTTGGCCAAGTTCGCTCTCCACTTTTCTGTCGAGGTAGGCCATCACCGCAATATATCCATCGTCAGTTACTGCATTTATCACGTCTTCCAAAGCGCTTTGAAGTGATTCTGCATCAGTAAATATTTCGACACTCCCATCAATCACGTTGGGATGGAAAGTGGGCAATTGGCCACCCCAAGATTTTAAGAGCTTGGCCGTTTGCTCCTTGGCTTCAGTTACATTGGGTTGATTGAAGGGGTCGATCTTGAGCGCGTACCCAATGAGGGCTGTCACGAATTCCCAAAAGATAAATTGCGATCCAAGGTCAGCTTCAACTACTAGATCGCTCGTGCCCGAAAAGGAGATATGTGTCGCATCTCCAGAGACCGGGGCGAAATTTGATTCGATCACAATGGGCAATCGTCCAACTCGCTCTTTTCCGGTTGACTCAGCAATCAACTGCTCTATCCAATCTGAAAGTCCGGGCATTCCCGACTCTGCGTCGCTAAAGGCGCAGTACTGCCCGCTGTGATAGGAGAGAAGATAAGCGACTTCAACGGCCTGGGATTGAAGCCCAGGTAATTGGGGAAGCACTTGCGCAGCGCTATCGAGGATGATCGAGATATCTATCCCGACGATTGCTGCCGGGACCAAACCAAAAGCGCTGAGTGCGCTAAATCGTCCACCGACATGGGGATCGGCATTGACGACTATAAATTCCTTGGCGCGAGATGAAACATCTAGTGGTGAGCCGGGATCGGTCACGATAACAATGTGGTCTTTAGGTAGCAGTCCGGCTTGAGTGAAGACCTCCTCAAAAAAAGCCAATTGCGAAGAAGTTTCAATAGTCGAACCAGATTTCGAACTTACAATCACTACAGTGAGTTCAAGATTGCCAGAGAGAGCGTGGCGGATGTAATTCGGATCTGTGCTATCCAGAATAAAAATATCTTTCTTGTTTGATGCGGCAATTACCTCTGGTGCTAGCGATGACCCGCCCATTCCACAGAGGACCACATGGCTATGGTGTCGAAAGCGAGCGGAAATTGCGTCCAATTCAGGCAAGAGTGCGCGCGAAGTCAAAGGAAGATCGAGCCAATTAAGCCGTTGAATTGCCTCTTGTTGAGCGACATGACCCCAAAGCGAAGCATCTTTGCTTGCCAATCGATGACTGGCTTCAACTAAATCAATGAATCGTGGATCAAGTCGGTCAATCTTCGATGTTAACGAACCATGAGTAGTAATCACGACGTTAGGACTTTTCCAACGGCGTTGAGTAATTGGATCCATGAATCGGCAAATTTCTTAACCCCGTCACTTTCCAAATCCGCAGTGACTTTTTTGATAGATATCCCTAATGTTTCGAGAGCGGCAAATATCTCGCGTGACTCTCGATATCTCTCCGAAAGTTTTCTGATGCCAATAACTCCGTGATCGAGAACTGAGTCCAGAGTTGCTTGTGGCATTGTGTTTACCGTGTGCGGAGCAATTAATTCCATAACATACCGAGTGTCGGCGTACGCGGGGTCTTTGACTCCCGTTGAAGCCCAAAGAGGACGTTGAATGCGAGCGCCTTTCCTTTCTAGGGCAAGCCAGCGCTGGGAGCGACTTGCTTCTTCAAATGCTTCATAAGCAAGTGCAGCGTTGGCAATCGCCGCCTTGCCAAGAAGAGTGGATGCCGCCGCCGATCCATCGGCTTTAAGTTGGGCGTCAACCGCACTATCTATACGGCTTACGAAAAATGATGCAACAGAAGTCACCTCTGCTATTGATTCACCTAGCGCCAAACGATATTCCAGGCCTTGCAAGAATGCATCAAATACTTGCATGTATCTCTCTACCGAGAAGATTAAAGTCGCATTCACACTGATACCACGACCAACTAATTCGGTAATTGCAGGAAGCCCCTCTAAAGTCGCCGGCACTTTGATCATCACATTCGGACGGGCAACGATTTTCCACAGCGCTTTACCTTCTGAAATCGTGGCATCTGTATTACGTGCACTTCGTGGATCTACTTCGATACTGACGCGACCATCAATCCCGTTACTTCCAGTGAATATATTCTCAAAAAGATCACATGCGCTACGAACATCATCTGTGGTGAGATGTCGAACTACATCTTCAGCGCTGTATTCGCTCATCAAGGCGATGGCTTCCGAATATTCACTTCCTTGAGAAATTGAGGCGTTGAATATGCTGGGGTTGGTTGTTACGCCTACTACTCCATTGCGTGCGATGCGAACAGGCAGCCCATGGACACCAGTATCTGTCAGCTTGGCACGTGAGAGATCATCCAGCCAGATAGATGTTCCTCCTTGCGCGATGGCCTCAGTAATCATTCAAATTTCCTCGCTACATCTGCGACAACTCGTTCCACAGTAAAGCCAAACTCCTTGAAAAGCATTGGGGCCGAAGCCGAAGCACCAAAATGTTCAATGCTGATGCACATTCCTTGATCTCCCACGTATTCTCGCCAACCTTGGGCAATTCCTGCTTCGATACTCACCTTCACTGCGACAGAGGTCGGCAGGACAGCCTCCTTGTACGCCGGAGTTTGATCGTTAAACCATTCTAAGCATGGAGCACTTACGACACGGGTAGATATCCCCATCTTTTCAAGTTCAGATTGCGAATCGATTGCTAACGACACCTCAGATCCAGTGGCAATCAAAATAACTTGAGGGGTGGAGGACGCCTCGCTCAATATGTAGGCACCGAATGGAACTCCACTGCTCGGTGCAAAGTTAGTGCGATCAAGAACCGGAAGATTCTGTCGCGATAGCAATAGCGCACTTGGCTTATCTTTGCGCAGAATTTCCTTCCATGCCGCAGAAACTTCGTTTGCATCTGCAGGTCGAATAACAGAAAGGCCAGGTATAGCACGCAGGGAAGCAATGTGTTCAATAGGTTGGTGAGTTGGACCATCTTCACCCAGACCAATTGAATCGTGAGTCCAGACAAAAGTCACCCCGAGTTGCATCAAAGAACTCAGCCGTACCGATGGTCGCATGTAATCGCTGAAAACGAGGAAAGTTCCTGCAAAGACTCTCGTCAGTCCATGCAGAGTGATGCCATTGAGAATAGATCCCATTGCATGTTCTCTAATCCCAAAATGAATGACTCGACCATAGGGATTTGTACCTTGCATCAGACTATTTGATGGAAGGAATGAGCCACCACCTTCGATCGTAGTGTTATTACTTCCCGCCAGGTCGGCTGATCCACCCCAGAATTCCGGCAAAATTTTCGCAATCGCTTGTATGACATCGCCTGATGCTTTTCGTGTCGCAACTGCTTTCCCAGACTCAAATGTTGGAATTGCTGATTCCCAGTTTTCGGGCAAAGATCTTGTTTTTAATCGAGAGAGAAGTTGCGCAGATTCTGGATGCAATTTTTCCCAAGCAGAGAAAGAGGCATTCCAAACGCTATGTGCCGTTCTTCCGCGTTGATAAACGTCACGAACATGTTCCAAAACTTCGTTAGGCATTGCAAAGAATTCTTCAGGATTCAAACCCAGAGCTATTTTAGTTTCAGCAATCTCGAGAGCCCCCAGAGCGGAACCATGGGATTCCGCGGTATTTCGAGCATGAGGGGCGGGCCATGCGATCACAGATTTCATGCGGATCAGTGAGGGTTGATCCGTATTTGCTTTGGCTTCGATAATTGCCTTCTCCACCGCGAGACGATCTACATTTCCATCTGGCATGGTATCCACGTCAATGACATGCCAGCCATACGCACGGTAGCGAGCTGAAACATTCTCTGTGAAGGCAACGTGAGTGTCTCCTTCAATCGAAATTCGGTTGTCGTCGTAAATCACTTTTAGTAAACCAAGTTGTTGTGTCCCCGCTAGAGACGAAGCTTCAGCACTGATACCTTCTTGAAGGTCGCCATCGGAGCAGAGAACCCAGATTCGGTGATCAAAAATGCTTTTTCCAGTGGGAGCATCTGGATCAAGTATGCCGCGTTCATATCTCGCTGCCATTGCCATTCCAACACCATTAGCTACTCCTTGGCCCAGAGGACCAGTCGTTGTTTCAACTCCTGCAGTGTGACGGTATTCAGGGTGTCCTGGCGTTAGCGAACCCCATGTGCGAAATTCTTGAAGGTCTTTTATTTCTAGGCCATACCCGCTGAAGAAGAGCTGGGTGTAGAGAGTTATTGACGAATGACCGCATGAAAGAATAAAACGATCTCGACCCAACCAGTGAGGATCCGATGGGTCGTGAACGAGATGATTTTGAAAAAGAGTATAGGCAACTGGGGCAAGTGCCATTGCTGTACCAGGATGTCCATTACCCACTTTTTGGACGGCATCCATCGCAAGAGCCCGCGCATATGAAACCGCTCGCTCGTCTAGTTCATTCCATTCACGTGACTGAGATGTCATAGGGCCCTCGCTTTCTGAGATTCTTGGTCAGGTGAGACAAGCGGTGTTGCTAGATGAATTCTCCATGCGCTGATCCACAAGAGTGACACGCCGAGCAAATGAGCGCCAACGATAATTTGAGGAAGCCCATTGTAATACTGGAAAAATCCAATCGCGGATTGCAGGAACACGGCCGCGACAAAAATTTCTATTCGCCTTCTGAGTTCCGCGTTGGTTGATGCAAGAAAATAAATTCCGAAAGTTAATACGGCTAAGGCGATTGCCATCCAGGCGTGAACCCAAGCAATCTGGTCGAGATGGACTCTAAAGCGGGGAGCGGATGCATCTCCAGCGTTCGGACCACTGCCCGTCACGATAGTTCCAACGACGATTACAGCAATCACTAGCAGAAGATGAAATTTGGCTATTCTCCATACGAGGAGCGAGACAGGGGAGGGTTGGAAGGCATTGAGTTTTCGTCGAGCAAAAAGTGAAGTTCCGAAAGCAATGAGAATGATGGAAAGTAGAAAGTGGCCAGCGACTGGGATCGGATTGAGATGCGTTAAAACGGTAATGCCACCGAGTGGAATTTGCGCAAGAATCCCCAAGAGTTGTCCAATGGCAAGAGCGCGAATGTCTCTACGATGGCTTTTAACAACGGCAATGAGTGCGGCCACAGATACGAGAATGAGTGCAATAGTTAAGAGACGATTGCCAAATTCAATCCAGGCGTGAACTTGCCCTTGGGCTTGATGGGGCACCGGCGTGTAGGAATCAGAGGTACATCGGGGCCAGGTCGGACAGCCCAGACCTGAGCCGGTTAACCGCACGGCGCCGCCCGTTACGACCAGCCCAGATTGCAGAAAGAGCAGAAGTCCCAAGAGTGGAGAGAGAGCTCTTTCTGCCAGGGTCTTCATACTGGCAAGCCTAGGTCCATGGCCACGCTTACGGCTCTTTTCACACTGTGGCGGAGCGCACGCTCATCTGATTAGCCTTTTGGGGGGAATTAAGTCACACTTATGTTGTGAAAAAGACCCCTGAGATCGAGCCGCATGAAGATCTTCGGACTCGGGATCGCGTGGCTCGCTCCATCCTCGAAAATGGCCCAACGAGCGCCACAATTCTTGCAACTCGTCTTGGATTTACCCCTGCTGGGATTCGTCGTCATCTTGACTACTTGGTAAGTGATGGAGTTTTAGAGCCACGCGAACCTCATGCGGCACTTTCGAGAGGTCGTGGACGTCCCTCCAAGGTTTTCGTGATGACAGATGTAGGTAGAGAAAAGTTTGAACACACCTATGACGATTTAGCAGTGTCCGCCTTGAAATTCATAGCAAACAATATGGGAGATGGTGCACTTAAACTTTTTGCAGAAGCCAGAGCCACAGAGATAGAAAAAGCGCTCACTCCTATTCTCGTCAAGGCGCATGGTCGCCAAGATAAATCACAGGCTCTTGTGGAATATCTTTCGCGTGAAGGATTTGCTGCTAGTACAACCTCTAAATCGCATGGAGAAGAGTTGTGTCAACACCATTGTCCTGTCGCGCACGTAGCAGCCGCCTTTCCACAACTTTGCGAAGCGGAAACCGAAGCCTTCTCGCGTCTATTGGGAACCCATGTACAACGCCTTGCCACGATCGCGCATGGCGACGGGGTGTGCACGACCTTCATTCCGCACGTCACTCAACTATCTAACTCATCAAATTCTATGAATATTTTACAAACCGTTTCCCACGATGGAGGAAAGCCATGACAATCGCGCATCCAGAACTCGAAGGTCTTGGAAAATATGAATACGGTTGGTCAGATAGTGACGTGGCTGGTACAAATTCGCGTCGAGGCCTCAATGAAGATGTCGTACGTGACATTTCCTCAAAGAAGTCCGAACCGGAGTGGATGTTGGAGATGCGACTGAAAGGTCTGTCGCTCTTTGACAAGAAGCCAATGCCGAGTTGGGGTTCGGATTTGTCTGGCATCTTTTTCGACACTATTAAATACTTTGTGAGATCTACGGAAAAGCAGGCAGCAACATGGGAAGACTTGCCTGAGGAGATTAAAAACACGTACGACAGATTAGGAATTCCTGAAGCTGAAAAGCAACGGCTTGTCTCTGGCGTTGCCGCTCAGTATGAATCCGAAGTTGTGTATCACTCAATTCGAGAAGATTTAGAAGCGCAAGGCGTTATTTTCCTAGACACTGATTCCGGATTGAAAAAACACCCTGAACTCTTTAAAGAATATTTCGGGTCTGTCATTCCAGTAGGTGATAACAAATTCGCAGCGCTCAATACCTCCGTCTGGTCAGGTGGGTCTTTCATTTATGTTCCGAAGGGAGTGCATGTAGATATTCCGCTTCAGGCCTATTTCAGAATCAACACAGAGAACATGGGTCAATTCGAACGCACCCTGATTATCGCGGATGAAGATTCATACATACATTATGTAGAAGGTTGCACTGCTCCGATTTATTCTTCCGATTCGCTCCATTCTGCGGTAGTCGAAATTATCGTCAAGAAAGGTGCTCGAGTTCGATACACAACGATTCAGAACTGGTCGAATAACGTATATAACTTGGTCACCAAACGTGCCACGTGTGCCGAAGGCGCGACTATGGAGTGGATCGATGGAAACATTGGCTCCAAAGTCACAATGAAATATCCTGCAGTATTTTTAATGGGACCGCATGCAAAAGGTGAGACGCTCTCCATTGCTTTTGCTGGCGAAGGACAACATCAAGATGCAGGCGCGAAAATGGTTCATGCCGCTCCTTACACATCCTCGACCATCATTTCAAAATCGGTAGCGCGTGGAGGTGGCCGTACTTCATATCGTGGTTTGGTTCAAGTTCAAGAAGGTGCACATCACTCAAAGAGCACGGTGAAATGCGACGCTCTATTGGTTGACACAATTTCACGTTCTGATACTTACCCGTATGTAGATATTCGCGAAGACGATGTTTCCATGGGTCATGAGGCAACCGTCTCCAAAATAAGTGATGATCAACTCTTCTATTTGATGTCACGAGGACTATCCGAGGACGAGGCGATGGCCATGATCGTGCGCGGTTTTATTGAGCCAATTGCTCGAGAACTTCCGATGGAATACGCGCTTGAACTCAATCGTCTGATCGAACTTCAAATGGAAGGTGCTGTCGGATAATGTCTTTGCTCACTACAAACTACCTCACGCCAACTGGACGAGAGGAGGCGTGGAGATTTACGCCGCTGAATCGATTAGCTGGCCTTCATGACGGCACATCGATTACTGGGGATCGAAAGTCACTTGGAGTGAGAAAAGCTTTACCTCCTGGAGTAAATATTTCGCGTGTATCTGCAGAGCTTGTCCCTTCGGATTCAGTCTCTGATGATGCGATCACTCAACGCGTACAAAGTGAAGCGGCCGATGTTTTTCTTGTTGAAGTTGCTCCAAACCACTCTTTGCAGGAGCCTATCTATTTGGATCGACAACGCTCTGGAATGGATAGCGCGGAATTGTCTCGAGTTCGCATCAACGTCGGGCTCCATTCGCAAGCAACGGTGATTGTTGAAAATGTGGGAAATGCAATCTTGGCCGAGGATGTAGAAATAGTTCTCTCGCCTGGCGCCACGTTGACATTCATAACTCTGCAGGAGTGGGGTCCTGACTCAGTTCACGCTGCAAGACATCACGCCACCGTTGGTGCGGACGCGACATTCAAGTCCATCACTGTGACTGTTGGCGGTTCGCTTGTTCGCTTGCTACCCCGTGTGGATTTTTCAGGCCCAGGCTCATCTGCTGAACTTGTCGGCGTCTACTTCGCAACTGCAGGTCAGCATTTTGAGCATCGAATGCATGTCGATCATGGGGTTCCACGGGCAAAATCTCGAGTCAATTACAAGGGAGCTCTCGCTGGGGATAAAGCTCATACCGTATGGATTGGCGATGTCTATATTCGCGCCGCGGCCGAGGGTACTGATACCTATGAACTCAATAGAAACCTATTGTTAAGTGACGGTGCTCGCGCGGACTCGGTGCCTAACCTGGAAATCGAAACGGGAGAAATTGTTGGAGCAGGTCATGCGAGTACAACGGGGCGCTTTGACGACGAACAACTTTTCTATTTAATGTCACGTGGAATTCCGATGGACCAGGCGCGAAGACTGGTAGTGCGCGGTTTCTTCTCGGAAATCATTTCGCAAATTCATGATGAAGTTATTGAAGAGCGACTCATGGGCCGAATTGATTCCGAACTCGACAAGGCAGGTCAGCAATAGATGTCCGACATTCTGAATTCACAATTGCTGGATTCCAAACCTGTTCGCTTAGAGAAGTCTGGACATGCAATTTGCGTAGTGAAAATCGGGGAAGAGGTATTTGCTATTGGCGACACCTGCAGTCACTCTGAGGCGAGTTTAGCAGAGGGCGAAATCACTAAAAATGGGATTGAATGCTGGTTGCACGGAGCGGAGTTTGATTTGCGAACCGGTGAAGCGCTTTCCATGCCTGCGACATCGGCTGTTCCAACTTATACAGTTATTTGTGACGCCGATGGCGTCACGATCAAAATTTAGCAAGGACTTGAAACAAGAATGCAAACACGAATGAGGAGAAGATGAGTACATTAGAAATTCGCGGACTTGAGGTTTCTGTGACGACCGAGAAGGGACCCATTGAGATCCTAAAGGGGGTTGATCTCACGATTCGTTCAGGGGAGACTCACGCCATCATGGGACCAAATGGTTCTGGCAAATCTACTCTTGCCTACGCAATAGCCGGTCATCCCAAATACACAATCACTAGAGGTTCGTTGACTCTCGATGGCGAGAATCTTCTCGAAATGAAGGTTGACGAAAGAGCCAAGGCAGGGCTTTTTCTTGCGATGCAATATCCAGTCGAGGTGCCAGGCGTATCAGTGTCAAACTTCTTACGCACTGCCGCTACAGCCCTAAGGGGAGAGGCTCCAAAATTACGCACTTGGGTTGGAGAAGTGAAGAGTGCAATGAAGGCCTTGAATATGGATGCATCCTTCTCTGAGAGAAATGTAAATGAGGGATTCTCCGGCGGAGAGAAGAAGCGCCATGAGATCATGCAACTTGAATTACTGAAGCCAAAAATTGCAATTTTGGATGAAACGGATTCGGGTCTCGATGTAGATGCTCTGAAGATTGTTTCAGAAGGGGTTAATCGCGCTAAAGAGGCGAATGATCTTGGAATTCTTTTAATCACGCACTACACCCGCATACTTCGATATATCAAACCCGACTTTGTCCATGTCTTTGCCAATGGTCATATTGTTGAAGAAGGTGGGCCAGAATTGGCCGAGAAGTTGGAAGAACATGGCTACGTTGAATATGTGAATAGCTAACTGATTCTAGAAATGACAAACTTCAATGCACGCGAAATTCGGAAAGAATTCCCCATTTTCGACAGGACTGTGCGCGAAGGCAAACGTCTTATCTATTTGGACAGTGGAGCGACGAGTCAGAAACCTCGCGTGGTAATTGATGCGGAAAGTCATTTTTACTCTTTTTCTAACGCTGCGGTACATAGAGGCGCTCATCAGCTGGCAGAGGAAGCGACGGACGCTTATGAGGGAGCCCGAAAGATCGTTGCGGACTTTCTCTCTGCAGAAGTTGATGAGGTGGTCTTCACAAAGAATGCGACAGAGAGCCTGAATCTCTTAGCGTATTCGTTAGGCAGCGCTAAGAAGGAAAGTGAACTGCATGTGACTGCCGGTGACAGAATCGTCATTACTGAGATGGAGCACCATGCCAATTTGATTCCTTGGCAACAACTTGCTTTACGTACGGGTGCTGAGTTGGCCTGGTTTCCCGTGGATACTGAAGGGCGACTTGATTTAAGCGAGATTGAAAAAGTGATTACCGATCGTACGAAGATTGTTGCGTTGACGCATCAATCAAATGTTCTCGGAACTATTAACCCTCTTGATGGCATTATTGGAAGAGCGCATAGGGTAGGGGCGATAGTCATACTTGATGCTTGCCAGTCTGTTCCACATATGTCCATAAACGTTAAGCAATTAGGTGTTGATTTCCTTGCTTTTTCCGGGCATAAGAGTTTGGGACCCACAGGTGTTGGTGTTTTATGGGGAAGAAGTGAGTTACTCGCAGATTTGCCCCCATTTCTCTTTGGCGGTTCTATGATCGAATCAGTAACGATGACCTCAGCAACTTGGGCACCGGCTCCTCGCAAATTTGAAGCAGGGGTGCCCAATATGGCCCAAGCGGTAGGCCTCGGTGCAGCGCTTAATTATTTAAATGAGATTGGGCTTGAGGCTATTCACGATCATGAGATGTTCCTTACGCAGCGCCTTATAACTGGACTTGAGCAGAATAAGTCTGTGCAGATTTTTGGACCGCGCAATTTGGAAATGCGAGGTGGCGTGGTTTCTTTCGGTGTGGAAGATATTCACCCTCACGATTTAGGACAATTCCTTGATAGCCAAGGAATCGCAGTTCGCACGGGGCACCATTGTGCGTGGCCGCTAAATCGAAAATTGGGAGTAACCGCAACGACGAGGGCATCCCTTTATCTTTACAATGAAGAATCAGACATCGACGCGTTATTAGAAGGCGTAGCAGATGCTCAAACATATTTCGGTGGAAAATGATGCAATTAGATAATCTTTATCAGGAAGTGATACTTGATCATTACAAGAGGCCAGAGTTTAAGAAACTGAGTGAGACCTTTTCTGTACGAGTACATCATGTGAACCCAAGTTGTGGAGACGAAATCACTCTTCAACTGAGTCTGGACATGCAGGGTGAGATTGCGCTTACTTGGGATGGGATTGGCTGCTCAATTTCGATGGCCAGCGCTTCTGTCATGGCAGGTCTGTTTAATGGGAAATCCTTGGAACAAACTGCACCGATTTTCGAAGAGTTTGTCACTCTCATGCAGAGCAAGGGCGCGGCTACGGGAGATGAAGATGTGCTCGAAGATGCGGTTGCATTCTCGGGAGTCTCAAAGTATCCGGCACGAATCAAATGTGCTTTGCTTGCATGGATGGCGTTCAAGGATGCATCAGTACAAGTTCAAGGACAGGTAAAGTAGTAAATGACTTTTAATGTTCATATCCAATATCCGGAGGTAAGTTAAATGGTCGCTCACGTAGATGATGTAACCGAGGCTATGAAAGATGTGGTCGACCCGGAATTGGGTATCAATGTTGTCGACTTGGGGTTGATTTACGATGTGATGGTTGATGAATCGAATATTGCGATTCTCGATATGACTCTTACGTCTGCAGCATGCCCATTACAGGATGTCATTGAAGATCAAACGCGTTCGGCCTTGGTTAATCTCACGAGTGATGTCCGAATAAATTGGGTATGGATGCCACCCTGGGGTCCTGACAAAATATCCGATGATGGTCGCGACCAACTACGTGCACTTGGTTTTACGGTTTAGGGGTGTCAAATCATGCTGGATGGATGACCATTCGTTCCATGATGGCGGATCCATCAGTCAAAACTCAAAAACTCAAGGCTGGAACTATCCGCCGAATTGGCGAATTTGCTAGACCTTATAAATGGCAAATTATCTTTTTCTTGATTACGGTCATTTTTGATGCAGTACTTGTCATTGCGACTCCATTGTTGCTCAGACGACTCATTGATGGTGGCGTAATTCCACGCGATGGAGCTCTTGTCACTCGGCTGGCAATCTATGTGGGGCTTTTGGCGATAGGGGACTCCGTCATGAGCGTTATAGGCCGGTGGTTCTCTTCGCGTATTGGTGAGGGGCTGATCTATGACCTGAGATCAGTAGTTTTTGCACATGTGCAGCGTCAATCGATAGCATTTTTCACACGAGCCCAGACGGGTGCGCTCATCACTCGCATAAATTCAGATGTGATTGGCGCGCAGCAGGCGTTTACTGCCACTTTATCCGGTGTCGTCAGTAATGTCGTGAGTCTTGTTCTAGTTCTCGTCACGATGCTTGTGCTTTCCTGGCAGATTACTGCTATTTCATTGGTGCTCTTGCCACTATTTCTTCTTCCAACAAAATGGGTCGGCAAAAGATTGCAATCACTAACTCGTGAGTCTTTTCAAATGAACGCCGAGATGTCAAGCACTATGACAGAGAGGTTTAATGTTTCGGGTGCACTATTAGTGGCACTCTATGGGGAACCGCGAAGAGAACATGAGTATTTTTCATCGCGCGCGCGTAAAGTCGCAGATATCGGCATCTCAATTGCTTTGCTCAATCGACTTTTCTTTGTTGCACTTACAAGCGTGGCTGCTGTCGCGACTGCTTTTGCATACGGCATCGGAGGACATTTGGCGATCTCCGGTGCGGTAACAGTGGGAACGCTTTTGGCTATTACAGCGCTTCTTGGGAGATTGTATGGACCTTTGACAGCTCTTTCCAATGTCCGCGTAGATGTGATGACAGCGCTAGTTTCATTTGAGAGAGTTTTTGAAGTTCTCGATCTTTCGCCAATGGTGCAGAACAAGGTGGGCGCGAGCACGTTAGATAGTAAGAATTTGAAGGTTGAATTCCGCAATGTTTCTTTCTCATATCCACGAGCTGAAGATGTATCGCTAGCATCTTTAGAATCTGCAGCAAAACCTGAAACGGCACAGAGTGGTGAAGTTTTGAGTGATATTTCTTTTACCGCTGCCCCTGGCACAATGACTGCGATTGTGGGTCCTTCGGGGGCAGGGAAGACGACCATCAGTGCGTTGATCCCGCGTCTCTACGACGTTCGTTCGGGGAAAATTTTGGTCGGTGGGCAAGATATTCGTGATGTGACACTTGAAAGTCTACGTGGAGCGATAGGCGTAGTTATGCAGGATGCTCATTTATTTCATGAGACGATCGCTGAAAATTTGCGGTACGCAAAGCCTGATGCAACCGAAGAGGAGATGCGGGCTGCATGCGAATCTGCGCGTATTTGGAGTCTGATCGAAACGCTTCCTAACGGTTTTGAGACCATGGTTGGTGAAAGAGGTCATCGATTGTCGGGGGGAGAGAAGCAAAGGCTTGCGATTGCCAGGCTCCTTTTGAAATCTCCTTCAATAGTTATTTTAGATGAGGCAACTGCGCACTTGGATTCCGAGAACGAGGCTCTTGTCCACGAGGCGCTAGGCATTGCGCTGAAAGGGCGCACAAGTATTGTTATCGCACACCGACTCAGTACTGTTCGTGACGCCGATCAAATTCTTGTGATGCAAAAAGGTATTATCGTAGAACGCGGAACACATGAAGAATTGGTGGGAGCAAAAGGTTTGTATTCAGAACTTTATGCGCGACAGGATTTAACTACCGCGTCTCAAGAGGAGTCTTCCGTAGATAACTAAGCCGGCGAAGAACAACCATTGCAAAGCATACGCCATGTGTGGTCCATCGGATAATTCAGGAAGATCTACGGGTGCAGATGGCTTCATCGAGAGGTCGGAGGAGTTCAACAAATCTAAATAGTAACTCGTAGTCTGAATGTTTTTTTGGGCGTTCCATTTTTCAATCAGATTCCCGCCGTTTTGCGAGATGGCAAAGAAGGAGCCGCGAGGAAGAGAATCGTCCAAACGAAAACGCCCTGTGATGGTCATTCTTTGAACGTTCGTGTTTGGAAGTTCTGGTTGTGAAGTCGCTCTTTTTCCAGGAGCAATCCAACCGCGATCAACCCAGAAAGTTTTGCCGTTTGTGGTGTGAAAGAGAGTCAAGAGTTCGTAGCCATATTTCCCTTCAAAATATCTATTTCGCAAGAGAATCTGCTGAGTCGAATCGAAGGTTCCCGTCGCTTCGACTTTTCGCCACTCGGCATAGGCAGGATTTGCAGTGAGGTTCTCCAATTGCGTGGTCGGCAATTGCACATGCGAGGCGATGATGGCATTTCTGTGATGACGGTTAACTCCTCTGGCATATTGCCAGTGGCTAGCCCAGATACACAAAGCAATCAGCGCCAGAGCGAGAGTCCATGCAATGAAAGGGTGGGATTCTTTCCCACGTCTATCAGGAAATACTTCTACGTGAGTCATGAATGACAGCATCACCAGGACGAACTGTTTCGCGTCCTGCATTTGCGATGACTACGGCAAAGTATGGCAAAAAGATGGCCCCAGCCAAGGTAAACCAACGGTAAGGGTTTGGTAGGACGACTGAAGCTACAAAGCAAGCAGTTCGAACCATCATGGAGATGAAATATCTGCGCTGACGTCCTGGCAAATCACTGCTCAGTCCCACTTGGGCGCTCGTAACATCATAGATTTCTTGACCCATAGGCTAAGACTAGGCTCCTCGGCGTGGAAATTCCTATTTACGCAGTAGTAGCCGCTAAGTTCTAGCCATGGCTATTGCACTTGTCACAGGTGGAAACCGTGGAATCGGTCTCGCAATCGCCAAGGAACTGCAAACCCAAGGTCATCAAGTGGTAGTGACTTTCCGCACAGGTGTTCCACCTGAAGGTTTCCTTAGCGTCCCGATGGATGTGACTTCATCAGCAAGCGTAGATGCAGGTTTTCACTACGTTGAGAAGGACATTGGAGTTCCGGAGATTATTGTTGCCAATGCTGGCATAACGCGAGACGCCTTGGTCATGCGCATGAGCGATGAGGACTTCATTGATGTGGTCAATGCAAACTTAACAGGTGCTTTTCGAGTGGCTCGCAGAGCAACTCGAGGGCTTTTAAAGTTGCGACGCGGTCGAATTATCTTCGTAGGTTCCGTTGTCGGGTCTGTGGGATCAGCAGGTCAGGTAAATTATGCCGCCAGCAAGGCTGGTCTTGTTGGAATGGCAAGATCTTTCGCCCGCGAGCTGGGGAGTAGAGGAATTACGGCAAATGTTGTTGCCCCTGGATTTGTGGAAACTGATATGACGGCTGAACTTGATGTAAAGCGTCGTGACGAAATTGCTCAGTCTGTGCCTTTAGGTCGTTTTTGTAGCGTTGAAGAAATTGCGGGAGTAGTTGGGTTTATTGCTTCAGAGAAAGCGTCGTACATCACTGGCGCAGTGATTCCAATTGACGGCGGATTAGGAATGGGGCACTGACATGGGAATTTTGAGCGGGAAAAATATTCTAGTTACAGGTGTGCTCACGGATGCATCGATTGCATTTCATATTGCTAGATTGGCCCAAGAAGAAGGTGCGAACCTCGTTTTGAGTTCATATGGGCGCGTTAAACGAATAACAGAGAGAATTTCGGCGCGGCTGCCCCAACCGGTCCCAGTGATAGAACTTGATGTAACGAATGAAGAAGATCTTGCAGCACTTCCAGAGCGCGTAGGAGAGCATCTTTCCACCATCGATGGAGTCGTTCATTCAATTGCCTTTGCCCCAGAAGCGGCGCTGGGCGGAAATTTCCTCAACACTCGATGGGAAGATGTTGCTACAGCGGTTCACGTTTCCGCATACTCGCTTAAGGCGTTAACAATGGCTGCGCGGCCCATGTTTTCTGGGGGCGCTTCGGTAGTGGGCCTTGATTTTGACGCCACCGTTGCATGGCCAAAATACGATTGGATGGGAGTGGCTAAAGCTGCCCTTGAATCTACAACCCGCTATTTAGCTCGAGATTTGGGGCCAGAAAATGTGCGGATCAATCTGGTAGCAGCGGGACCACTTCGCACTATCGCCGCGAAATCCATTCCCGGATTTGAGGAGTTTGAAGCGCTCTGGAATCAACGCTCTGCTCTTGCATGGGATTTCAATGATCCCGTCCCTGCCGCCCAAGCCAGCGTGGCCCTACTCTCGGATTGGTTTCCCAAAACTACAGGTGAAATCATCCACGTCGATGGGGGAGTTCACGCTATTGGCGGTTGATGGGCCTGGATTTCGCCCTTTCTGCCTCATCTAGTATCCTTCACGCAGACCAGTAGTGTAGTTCGCTATTGCAAGAGGAGTAACCGCTCCCACCTTTTTCGCCTCAGGCGGATTGGTATGTCGTGGTCAAGGCTCGTATCTGTGAAGTCGCAAGATGACTTCTCTTCGGGATGTGACCCCTTCGCGGTGAATCCATTTGTAGCGACTTTCCTACCTGGATGTGAACTATCGAGAAGGAGTATGTATCAGCACTGAAGCACGCATCAACGATCGCATTCGCGTCCCTGAAGTTCGACTCATCGGTCCAACCGCTGAGCAGATCGGTGTCGTAGATATCGATACGGCGTTACGCATGGCAGATGAGTTCGGTCTTGACCTAGTTGAGATAGCTCCAGATGCCAAGCCACCTGTATGCAAGATTATGGATTTCGGAAAATATAAGTACGAGATCGCACAAAAGGCACGGGAAGCGCGACAGAACCAAACTCACATCATTGTGAAGGAAGTTCGGATGCGACCGAAGATTGAAAGTCACGATTATGAAACTAAGCGGGCTCATATCGAGAAGTTCCTTCGAGGTGGCGACAAGGTGAAGATCACAATGCAATTTCGAGGTCGTGAACAAACCAGACCTGAGTTGGGCTACAAGCTTTTGCAACGTCTTGCACAAGATATTGCGGAGTTTGGTTTCGTGGAATTTGCTCCTAAGCAAGAAGGTCGAAATATGACCATGGTCTTAGGGCCAACGAAGCGAAAGACCGAAGCAGTTGCCGAACAAAAGGCGGCGCGAAAGGCGAAGGCCGATGCCCAAGCCGAGCAGACTGATTAGAGATTTTTAATTTTTTTTTACGTACCGATTCGAAGGAGCCAGTTAGATGCCAAAGATGAAAACCCACAGTGGCGCGAAGAAGACTTTCCGCATTACTGGAACTGGAAAAATCATGCATGAACGAGCTGGTAAGCGCCACCTCCTGGAACGAAAATCTTCACGTCAAACTCGTCGCCTGACTAATGACGTTGCAGCAAAGCCAACGACAACTTTTACAGCCAAGCGCATGCTTGGTTTGAAGTAAGGAGCGCCCTAAATGGCAAGAGTAAAACGTGGTGTTCACGCGGCAAAGAAGCGACGTACCACTCTCGAAAGAGCCGCAGGATATCGCGGGCAACGATCGCGGCTTTATGCGAAAGCAAAAGAACAACTTACTCACTCAATGGTTTATGCCTTCAACGATCGTAAAGATAAGAAGGGTGACTTTCGTCAGTTGTGGATTCAACGTATCAATGCGGCGAGCCGCGAGAATGGATTGACTTACAACCGCTTCATTCAGGGGCTGAAGGCCGCCGGGGTTGAAGTGGATCGCCGCGTTCTTTCAGAACTTGCTACCAATGAACCAGAGACTTTTAAGACTTTGGTAGATGTCGCTCGCCAAAATCTAGCCTAAGTCCAATCATCGTGATTGAGAGCCTTCATTCGCCGCATATCGCGCGAGTGAAGGCTCTTTTAGGTTCTCGTGGAAAGAAGGAGCGGCGAGAGACGGGACTCTTCGTTGCTGAAGGGCTTCAATTCTTACGAGAAGCCTCATCGTCTGGATCTATCCCATCGATAGATACCTTGTACTTAACGCAATCGGGCCGAGAAAAAGTATCTTCACACGGTCTTGTGATAGATCACCTAAATATTGTCGATGTAAGCGATGGGGTCATGAGAGAAATGGGTGAGACCGTCACCCCTCAAGGAATATTGGCTCTCTGTAAATCTCCAAACAGAAGCATTGCTGGAGTATCACTGAACTCAAATTCTCGTTTTATATATCTAAATGAAATTCAGGATCCTGGAAACGCCGGAACAATAATTAGGACCGCAGATGCCACGGGCTTTTCAGGGGTTATTACTTCAGAAAATAGCGTTGATATCTATTCTCCTAAAGTTGTCAGGGCAAGCGCTGGTTCTTTATGGCACCTTCCCATTTACGAAAAAGTAGATTTAGCAGCCGTACTTTCGCGATGGTCCACGATCGCAGTTTTTGCATTGGCAGCTAATGGTCATGAATCGCTCATGGATCTTGATTGTTCTGGTCCAAGTATCTGGATTTTTGGTAACGAGGCCCGAGGGCTACAAGATCTAGAGTCAATTCCACGTGTACGCAGTGTGAAAATTCCCATGGCGGGCAATGCTGAGAGTTTAAATTTGGCAGCAGCGGCCTCCATGGTGATGTTTCGGGTCACCTCAGCATCTCCTTAAGCGAGCGCACTAGACTTCACGTTATGAATTCTGCGGCCAACCTGCAACTTTGGGTTGATGATGCCCTCAAAGCATTTGCCGCATCCAAGGATCTAGAGCAACTAAAAATCGAACGAATCGCACATTTTGGAGACAAGTCGCCGCTTTCTTTAGCGAGTAGATCTTTAGGTTCACTGCCCGCGAACGAGCGAGCCGGCGCGGGCAAATTAATTGGCGATGCAAAAGCGAAAGTCTCTCAGGCCCTTGTAGAACGGACTGCTGCGCTAGAGGCCCAACGGGATGAGCGGACTTTGAAGGAGGAGAAAGTAGATATTTCTCTTCGTACATTTCGTCATCGTGTGGGCGCACTACATCCTTTGACGCTATTGAAGAATGAGATAAACGATTTCTTCATCGCCCAAGGGTATGGAGTAGCAGAAGGTCCAGAGCTCGAGGCTGAATGGTTGAATTTTGACGCTTTAAATATGCCCAGCGACCACCCTGCACGTTCGATGCAAGACACTTTCTTCATCGAACCTGAACAGGCGCATCTTGTTTTGCGTACACACACATCACCAGTTCAGATCAGAACAATGCTCGAACAAAAACCTCCTATCTACATTATTTGCCCTGGTCGCACTTTTCGCGCTGATGAGTTGGACGCCACTCACACTCCCGTATTTAATCAGGTAGAGGGACTGGTGGTTGATAAAGGGATATCGATGGCACATCTCAAGGGCACCTTAGACCTCTTTGCGCAAAAAATGTTTGGCGGCGAAGTGAAAACTCGACTTCGCCCTTCATATTTTCCTTTCACAGAACCAAGTGCCGAAGTGGATGTCTTCTTTAATGGGCGGTGGATTGAATGGGGTGGCTGCGGAATGGTAAATCCGAAAGTTCTCATTGCTTGCGGAATCGATCCAGTGGAATACAGTGGCTTCGCCTTTGGAATGGGACTCGAACGGACTCTGATGGTTCGGCATGGAATTACAGATATGCACGACATCGTTGAAGGCGACATTCGTTTTAGCCAAGCATTCGGCGGAGGAATCTAATGCGAGTTCCATTGTCGTGGCTCAAAGAATTTGCAGAAATTCCTGTTGATATCTCCCCGGACGAAATCGCGATTGCATTCGTACGTGTTGGATTTGAAGTTGAAGGGATTGAGCAAACCGGCGAGGGCATTTTAGGGCCAATCGTTGTTGGAATAGTTAAAGCAATAGATGAGATCACAGAATTCAAGAAACCGATACGTTGGGTCGAACTTGATTGTGGCGAGGGTGCCAGCCGTTTTGTAGTTTGCGGTGCAAGAAACTTTACCGTCGGTGACTATGTCGTGGTTTCCTTACCAGGGGCTGTACTGCCTGGAGGATTTACTATCTCCAAACGCGAGACATATGGTAAGACAAGCGAGGGAATGATCTGCTCTTCACGAGAGCTTGGCTTGAGCCAAGAACATGATGGAATTTTGGTATTGCCCGAGGGGTGCGCGATGCCAGGAGAGGACGTAATTTCCCTCCTTAAAGTAGAAGATGTAATTTTCGACATCGCAGTCAATCCGGATCGCGGCTATGCGTTATCAATTCGCGGGATGGCGCGTGAGATCGCGGCGTCCTTAGGGACCAGTTTTCAAGATCCGATCTCAACTATCGAAGTCAAAGGAATCCCATCAACCGGTAATGGTGTTGCCATTAGTATCGATGATCCAGATGCAGCATCAATTGTTTATATTCGTTCGCTTGAGAACTTTGGTCCCTTATCAAGAACGCCAATATGGATGTCACGCAAAATTGAGAAATGCGGTATGCGATCGATCTCTTTGGCTGTAGATATTACAAATTACGTGATGCTCGAACTTGGCCAACCTTTGCATGCTTTCGATACAGCGAAAATCAATGGGTCTCTTCATATTCGTCGAGCGGGGAGTTCAAAAACTCTTAAGACCCTCGACGGCCAAGTGCGAACTCTTAAATCGGAAGATCTCGTCGTTGCTGACGATGAAAAACCACTTGCACTTGCTGGCACTATGGGAGGGGAGCATTCTGAAGTTAACGAATTCACGACCTCAATCTCCATCGAAGCTGCTCGTTTCAACCCTGTAATGATTGCCAAGAATGCGAAATCTCACCGCATTCCCTCGGAAGCATCGAAAAGGCTTGAGCGAGGTGTCGATTGCAATCTCGCAGAATTTGCTTCGGCTCGTGCTCTGGAGTTAATGATGCGTTTAGGCGGAGCGCGCCATGTGGGGTCTCATATGAGTGGGGAGTTAACACAACTTCCGACAATTCAATTTGATCCACACTATGCGTCGGTTCTCACGGGTGCCGATATAACTAGAGAGGTCGTCCAAAGCAAGCTGGTCCTCGTAGGTTGCTCCGTTGAGAACATCAATCAAGAACTTTGGGACGTTACCCCACCATCTTGGCGCATCGATCTACAATCCCCAGCGGATTTAGTAGAAGAGGTAGCAAGAATGGTGGGTTATGACGCTATTCCTTCATTGCTTCCACCGCGTCAGGTCAGTCCTGGATTAACTCCCGCGCAATTGCGACTGCGCAATATTTCTGCATTCCTAGCCCATCGTGGTCTAGTTGAAGTGCAAACTTATCCATTTGTTTCCCTAGAGACGATGCAACTTATGGGATTTTCTGGAGATCGTGCAAAGAGTTTTCGCATACTTAATCCGATGTCAAACGAAGCGCCGCTGTTGCGAACTCACCTGATACCTGGATTATTGGAAGTGGCAGAGCGAAACGTAGGACGAGGCAATAAAGACTTTGCCCTCTTCGAAATCGGATCTATTTTTCGTGCGCTTGGGCCTGATAGGGAATTTGCCGCGCCTGGTATTTCTGCAAGACCAAGTCAAGAAGCAAAAGCTGCAATTTTTGCGAGCGTTCCAGACCAACCGATCCATCTTGGTGCAGTATTGGTTGGGAAAGATGAGCCCGAAAGTTGGCAAGGAAAAGGGCGAGAGTATGTTTGGAACGATGCAATCGAACTTGTGACCTCCATTTTGGATGCAAATAGAATTGAATGGTCGATAGAACGTTCTGATTTTGCCCCCTGGCATCCGGGCAAGTGCGCGGAGATCTTGGTGGAGGAGAAAGTTGTTGCGCACGCCGGCGAACTCCATCCGAGGATAGTTTCTGCTTATGGACTTCCTGAACGAGCATGTGCAGCCGTACTGAATTTGAGCGCCCTTCCTAATTCAACTTTGGTGAAAGTCGCGCAATTCGGGACTATGCCGGTCGCGGTCCAAGATGTTGCGCTGGTGGTCGATGCGAACGTCCCCGCTTCACGAGTGGAAGATTCGCTTCGCCTCGGCGCTGGACCATTGCTTGAATCTATTCGATTATTTGATCGATACGACAAGATTGGAGAGGGGAAAGTTTCACTTGCATTTACTCTCACTTTCCGTGCGCTAGACCGCACTCTGACCAATTCTGAGGTTTCTCTGATGCGCGAAGCCGCGGCGGCAGCGGCAAAAGAAGCGACTGGGGCAGAAATTAGGACTGCATAAATATACTTATTTTTGCATAAATATTGATAGTTACGCTATTCTTTAAATATGAAGACGGCGGTTATTGGCGCAAGCGGATACGCCGGCGGAGAATTACTGCGACTTCTTGCGATTCATCCTTCCTTTCAAGTTCATTCCGTTATTGCGCACTCAAATGCGGGTCAGGAGATAACTTCTCTGCATCCTCACCTTGTCGAGTATGAAGGAATGAGGTTCTCAGAGTTCGATGCGAGCACGGTGTCTCAAGTTGACCTTGTTTTTATGGCGATGCCACACGGCGAGTCTGCGAAATTGACTGCCCAACTTTCACCTCGCCAAATTGTTGTGGACCTTGGTGCCGATTTTCGACTCAAAAGTCAATCTTCTTGGGAAAAATTCTATGGAGGTTCATACGCAGGATCATGGGTCTACGGTGCGCCAGAACTTCCCGGAGGGCGAGATGCCATCAAGGCTACTCGCAGGGTTGCCAATCCTGGTTGTTACGCAACTGCGATCTCACTTTCTGCGGCTCCAATTCTTTCGATCATAGATGCGAGTGATGTTGTGGTTGTGGCGGCATCTGGGACATCCGGTGCTGGACGTTCAGCAAAAGTTTCACTTCTAGCAACTGAAGTATCAGGATCTTTAACCTCGTATAAATTCGGGGGAGTGCATCAACACACTCCAGAAATTGAGGAGGCGCTTTCTCGCGTTAGCGGGGAGGAGGTGGTTATTTCTTTTACACCGATTCTTGCGCCCATGCCCCGTGGAATTCTTGCGACTACAACGGCTCGCTTGAGATCAAAGATAAACGAGGAAGAGTTAAGACACATGATTTCTGACGCGTACGAAGACGAAGAATTTATAACGCTCTTACCAAAGGGTCAAATGCCTCGAACCGCGAATGTCCTCGGTAGTAATTTCGTGCAGATGCAATGCGCCCTAGATTCGCACTCAAATCGAATCGTAATTTCCACAGCGATAGACAATTTGGGCAAGGGAGCTGCAGGTCAAGCAATTCAAAACGCAAATCTCATGGCAGGAATTGTTGAAAATGCGGGGCTAACACATAAGGGCTTAGGGCTATGAAACTCCCACTAGGTTTTCGATCTGGGTCATTTGCTGCTGGACTGAAAAGTAGCGGAGAGCTGGACCTTACAGTTATCGTTAATGACGGACCTATGTTTGATTGCGCAGGGGTTTTTACGACCAACAAAGTGGTGGCTGCCCCGGTTCTTTGGAGTAAACAAGTCGTGGAGGGGGGCCTGATCTCTGCGGTCGTTCTTAACTCGGGCGGTGCTAATGCATGCACTGGCGCAGGCGGATTCGCGGATACGCATAGAACTGCCGAGTATGTCGCAGAGGGGCTTGGAATATCATCTTCCGAAGTAGCCGTGTGTTCCACCGGATTAATTGGGGAGCGATTGCCTCTCGATAAAATCTTGCAAGGAGTGGACTACATCGTTTCGCGACTCTCAGAATTTGGTTTAGAAGATTCTGCGAAGGCGATAATGACGACTGATTCTGTTCCGAAGATTTTTTCTATTACTCGTTATGGCGTGACGATGACTGGGATTGCTAAGGGCGCTGGCATGCTTTCGCCTGCGTTAGCGACGATGCTCTCTGTCGTGATGACAGATGCGATCGTGAAGCCAAAGAACGTAAAGGAAATATTTTCGCGAGTCACGCAGAGAACTTTCAATAGGCTCGATTCTGATGGATGTACATCGACTAACGATTCTGTCTTGCTGCTTTCATCGGGCGCGTCTCATGTGGCTCCCTCAGCGGATGAATTAGAAGAAATACTTATGGAATTATGCTCGGAATTAGCCCATCAACTACTGGCCGATGCTGAAGGCCATACTAAATTAATTTCGATCGAGGTCGTGGGCGCATCCACTGAGACTGACGCTGAGAATGTTGGCCGTGCGTGTGCTCGAAACAACCTTCTAAAATGCGCTTTATTTGGTGGTGATCCCAATTGGGGAAGAATTTTGGCCGCCGCGGGAACTGCCGACGCATTCTTAGACGGGGCAGATCTGGATGTTTGGCTAAATGGCGTTCAGGTTGCTAAATCAAGTGCCGCTTGCACTGATCGAAATCTGGTAGATCTTTCAGGCAGAGAGATAAAGATCATTATTGACCTGAAAGTTGGGACCGAGTCTGCCACGATATTGACTAACGACCTTAGTCTGGATTACGTGCATGAGAATTCTGCGTACTCAACATGATCGTGATTAAGTTTGGTGGGCATGCGATGACCGACGAGGGCGGACTATTTGCAGAGGCGATACGTGGGGTGATCGACATGGGAGAGCAATGTGTCATCGTCCACGGTGGGGGCCCGCAGATTAATGAAGCCCTAGATAAAGCAGGCATCGAGCATGAGTTTGTCTCAGGATTTAGAGTGACTTCACCAGATGCATTTGAAGTTATTCAAAGAACTCTATGTGGTGAAGTTCTACGAAAACTCGTAGGTCAATTGCGCGATTCTGGCCTGAATGCTGTTGGTCTCAGCGGTAGAGATGGAGGATTACTCATCGCTGAGAAATTGACACTCGCAGGCGAAAAAGCAGAGATCGATCTTGGGCAAGTTGGCACTGTTGTCAGAGTAGATCCCACGATTCTCCAGACACTCCTGGATGCGGGATTTGTACCGGTTGTAGCACCGATTGCGGTACTTGGAGATGAAAGTGCAGAGTTCTCAAAGTCTGGTCTCAACGTCAATGCTGACTTGGCAGCAGCTGCGATTGCTGGACATCTTAAGGCTGATGTTGCACTCTTCCTGACTGACGTGCGAGGTATTTATCGACAGTGGCCAGATGAAACGACTTTGATAACTTCTATTTCTGCGGACGAACTTTCATTGATACGCCTTGAGTTTAGTGGTGGCATGGCGCCAAAAGTACAGGCCTGTCTACTAGCGATCGCAGCCGGCGCGCAATCAGTGAGAATTATCGACGGCACTGACCCAGAAAGTTTTGGGCTGGCATTGCGCGGCCTTGGCGGAACATTGGTGACTAGATGATGAAGGCTAAGAATTTTGAAAATCGTTGGGGAAATTCGATACAAAGTAATTATGGCAATCCAACGCTAACGTTGGTGCGCGGAAAAGGATCTATTCTGGTCTCGGATGAAGGAAAGAAATATTTAGATTTTCTTGGAGGAATTGCAACGAGCGTATTAGGTCACGCACATCCGGGCGTGGTCGAGGCCGTCACGAAGCAAATCTCGCAATTGAGTCACGTCAGTAATTTCTATATGCATCCGAATGTGATTGAACTTGCGGAAAAATTGCAACAATTGACGGGAGCAAAGGAAGCCAAAACTTTTTTCTGCAACTCTGGTGCAGAAGCGAATGAAGCAGCGCTCAAGCTTTCCCGAAAAACAAATCGAACAAGAATTGTCGCAACAGAGGGCGCATTTCATGGAAGAACCATGGGTGCGCTTTCTCTCACGGGTCAGCCGTCAAAACGAGGTTCATTTGAACCACTTTTACCCGGTATCTCGCATGTGCCATTTGGTGATCTTGGTGCCATCTCCCAGGCCGTGACGAAACAAACTGCGATGGTGATCGTCGAACCAATTTTGGGCGAAGCCGGAGTCGTCGTGCCTCCAGTCGGATATTTGCGCGGGATTCGCGAGGTGTGCGATAGCACTGGCACATTGATGGTCGTGGATTGCGTGCAGACAGGGATGGGCAGAACAGGGATGTGGTTTGGATTTGAAGGCGAAGGAATTGTGCCCGATGTAATCACCCTCGCTAAAGGATTGGGTGGTGGACTTCCACTTGGAGCAATGATTGCAATCGGAAAAGCAGCAAACCTGTTCCAGGCTGGCGATCACGGTTCAACTTTTGGTGGAAACCCAGTCTGTTGCGCCAGCGCTTTGGCAGTGATTCACGAAATCGAAGAGAAGAACTTGCTTGAACAAGTGCTCAAACATTCGGAACTTTTGAAACGTTCGATACCCTTGATTGCTGGAGTGCAAGAAGTACGAGGCGCCGGACTTTTATTAGGCGTGGTTCTCAAAAAGAAATCAGCTCACGCAGTTAAGTCAATTCTTGAAAATAGCGGAGTTCTCGTAAACGCTCCGACAGAGAATGTCATTCGAATTGCGCCACCGATCAATGTCTCGAATGCTCATATTAGAAAGTTCATTGGAACATTTGAATTAGCTATGAAGGAAATTTGAGATGTCCCAGCAGCGCCCCTTGAGTGCGCCAGCCAGACGTGCGCGCGTTATCGCTTTAGTTCAATCCGGTGCTGTCCATTCGCAATCGGACCTCGTTAGTTTGTTGAAGAAGTCTGGCGTGAAAGTTACGCAAGCAACGGCAAGTCGCGATTTAGAAGAGATCGGTGCATTAAGGGGACGTGGTCCACATGGTGCCACGATCTATCAATTACCGTCGGATGAAAACATGGGACGAGTGAACATTTTGCCGTCGGGGCTTATCCTCTCTGTGGAATCAAGTGCGAATATGGCAGTCGTTCGCACCCCACCAGGTGGAGCCCAACTTCTTGCTAGCGCATTGGATTCAGCGAGTGCTTTGGGAAAACTTTCTTCCGTCATCGGGACGATTGCTGGGGACGACACGGTCCTGGTCATTTCTCGCAAAAGTGATGGAGGGTCTGCTTTAGCGAAAGAATTACGCGCGTTGGACGCACACAAGAAAGATCAACCGAAACGAAGGGTTTCTCAATAATGGCGCTATGGGGTGGACGTTTCTCTGATGGTCCCGCGGATGCTCTCTTCGCACTTTCCAGAAGCGTGCAGTTTGACTGGGTACTCGCTCCCTACGATCTGCGCTCTTCTTTGGTTCACTTGTCAATTTTAGAAAAGGCAGGTCTAGTTCAACTCAATGACGGCGCTTCAATTCGAGCAGGGCTAATGGAATTACGTTCAGAGGTTGCCTCAGGCTCCTTTCTTCCCATCGAATCCGATGAGGATGTGCACAGTGCCCTAGAGCGCGGTCTCACGGAAAAGTTAGGAACTTTAGGTGGAGCCCTCAGAGCTGGACGATCACGTAATGACCAAGTCGCTACGGATTTGCGTTTGTTTACGATTGATCAACTATTGGAAGTGGGTAAATCCGTAATCAAACTTCAAATTGCCCTACTCCATAAATCCAAGGATTATGTCGATGCACCGGCACCAGGATTTACCCATCTTCAACATGCACAGCCCATAGTTTTTGGGCATGAATTGGCAAAGCACGCACATGCTCTTCAACGAGATACGGCTCGTATACAAAGTTGGTATGCGAGAAGTCGAACCTCTCCCATGGGAGCAGGTGCTCTGTCGGGCTCATCGCTGGCTTTGGACCCTGTTGCGAGTGCACATGCACTTGGTTTCTCTTTTGCTTACGCCAATAGTGTCGACGCGGTGAGTGATCGAGATTTCTTAGTTGAAGCGCTCTTCATTCTCGCCCTTATTGGTTCTCATCTTTCCCGCATGGGAGAGGAGTGGTGTCTCTGGTCGAGTACGGAGTTTGGATGGGCCAAACTTGCAGATGCATACGCAACGGGATCATCCATAATGCCTCAAAAAAAGAACCCTGACATAGCCGAACTAGCGCGAGGCAAGGCAGGACGACTCATCGGCAATCTCACCTCCGTTCTCGCGATGCTCAAGGGATTGCCCTTCGCCTATAACCGAGACCTGCAAGAAGATAAAGAGCCACTTTTTGATTCTTTCTCCACACTGAATTTAGTTCTGCCCGCTTTCACTGGCATGGTTGAGACGACAATTTTTGATCGCCAAAAAATGGCGAAAGCAGCACCGACTGGATTCTCCTTAGCCACAGAAATTGCAGATTACTTAGTAAAGAAGGGAACCCCTTTTGCTCAAGCACATGAAGTTGCAGGTAAGTGCGTTCACCTCTGCGAACAGAGAGGAATTGAACTGCACGAACTCTCTGACTCGGATTTAACGAATATCCATCCTGCCCTCAAACCTGATGTCCGTGAGGTTCTTTCAGTTGAGGGAGCACTTGCTTCCAGAACGACCTTCGGCGGTACCGCTCCAGCGGCCGTGGTCGATCAGATAAATACTTTGCTGGAAGCGGTAGCGGTTTCCCACGATTGGTTTTACAGCGAGAGCAACCAGTTTTCAGGCATGATGGGCGCATGAAAACCGAACAGGCAGATGTAGTGCCATCCGCGGACCTACTGGATGATTTACATTGGCGCGGCCTGATTTCTCAGACAACTGATGAAACCGCTCTTCGCAAATCATTGAAAGAGCCTATCTCCCTTTATATTGGATTCGATCCCACCGCACCTAGCCTGCACATTGGCAACCTTGTGGTCCTTTTGGTTTTGCGAAGATTCCAAATTGCTGGTCACAATCCGATCGCTTTAGTTGGTGGCGCGACAGGCTTAGTAGGGGATCCAAGCGGACGCAATGAAGATCGCATTCTTAATAGCGAATCAACCGTTGCGGAATGGGTTAATAAATATCGAATGCAACTCGCGCGATATTTAGATTTCGATGGAGCGATCAATCCAGCTCGTATCGTAAATAACCTTGACTGGACTGCGCCAATGTCCGCCATAGAATTCTTGCGCGACATTGGAAAACATTTCAGCGTTAATCAAATGTTGGCCAAGGATTCGGTTTCAATGCGACTTGAAGGTGGAGGGATTTCCTACACGGAATTTTCCTATCAAGTTTTACAATCACTGGATTTTCTTGAACTTTATAGGCGATTGGGTTGCACGCTGCAAATTGGCGGGACTGAACAATGGGGAAACATTGTCGCTGGTCTGGATTTAATTCGACGTGTCGAATCTGGAGGAGGACATGCGCTGACTGTGCCTTTACTTTTGAAATCTGACGGAACGAAGTTTGGCAAGACCGCTGGGGGAAGCGTTTGGCTTGATGCAGAAATGACTTCTCCATATTCGTTCTACCAATACTGGTTGACCACTGAGGATAAGGATGTCATAAAGTTTCTTAAAGTCTTTTCATTTCAATCTCATGAGCAGATTAATGAACTTGAAAAACTGCACAATGAAAATCCTGGAGCTCGTACCGCGCATCGTGCACTTGCTCGCGAGATAACGATTTTGGTTCACGGTGAAGAGATTTGTGATCGCGTGGAGGCCGCCGCACGAGCACTCTTTGGCCAAGGAGAGCTTGGAGAGTTGGATGAAGTAACTCTGGCTAGCGCCCTTGCTGAACTACCCAAGACCCACATCGTCAAAGGAGATGAGATTCCGACTTGGGTGGATTTACTTCATGCCACTGGAGTTGTTGAGTCTAAATCTGCCGCCCGACGCATTGTGAAGGAGAGTGGGGCATATCTCAATAATGCGAAAATATCCGGCGAAGACTTCAGGCCTAGCGTAAATGACTTCTTTTTTGGTCGATTCGCAATTCTCCGCAAAGGTAAACGGGATTTGGCGGCTGTTGAAATAATCAAGAAACCTTGATTTATAAGGGTTTTTGGGAGCCTTTCCTGCTCTAGCAATCCCGATTTGACCCTACCGCATAGCGGTCATATAGTTACGCCCCTTGCTGTGCCACGGACGCATAACGGCCGAACAGCAGGTACTGACAGAAGATCTGGAAATAGTTGGTTCTGCGCGGTTTGACCGTACATGCGCCTCTGCACTAGATTAGTGAGTCTGCCCTGAAAATGAGGTTTGATCCTCAAAAGCAGTGCGCATCCGTACCTTGAGAACTCAACAGCGTGCTAATAAGTCAATGCCAATGTGGCTCTTCTTGTCATGTCTGAAAACTTTCGGGTTTTAGGTCTGCAAGTGAGAGACCACGAAGAAATACCTCAATGAGGTATGGCGAAATATCTCGGTTGGTTTACCAATCGGGTCAAAGAGCTATACCCGTTGATTTCCTTTGGTAAATAAGACTATTAAATAACGTCAGTTATTAAAGTCTGTACGCCAAGATAAAACTTTCTATGGAGAGTTTGATCCTGGCTCAGGACGAACGCTGGCGGCGTGCTTAACACATGCAAGTCGAGCGATGAGATCCCTTCGGGGATGGATTAGCGGCGAACGGGTGAGGAACACGTGAGGAATCTACCTTCTACTCTGGGATAACTCCGGGAAACCGGGGCTAATACCGGATATGAAATCCGATGGCATCATTGGGTTTGGAAAGTTTTTCGGTAGAAGATGACCTCGCGGCCTATCAGCTTGTTGGTGAGGTAATGGCTCACCAAGGCGACGACGGGTAGCCGGCCTGAGAGGGCGACCGGCCACACTGGGACTGAGACACGGCCCAGACTCC